>NZ_CP076361.1:633000-949500 GCF_018798885.1 Gemmobacter fulvus
GGTGGCCGCGAAAGCCGTAATCGGTGAGGATGCGGCGCAGGTCGGGGTGGCCTGAGACCAGGATCCCGAACATGTCGAAGATTTCCCGCTCGAACCAATTGGCCGAAGGATGAACCGTCGAAATCGAGGGCACCATCTCGTCTTCGCGCAGTGCCACTCTCAGGCGGATGCGATGGTTCTGATACATCGACAGGAAGTGATAGACCACATCGAACCGCGCCGGGCGTTCCGGGTGATCGACGGCGGTAATGTCGACCAGCGTCGAGAACCGGCAGGTGCTGTCGGTTTTCAGGAAGTCGACAAAGGACAGGATCTGCGCCAGCGGCACATCCAGCGTCAGTTCATCAAAGGCGATCTGGCTGGACAGCACCGCATCGGGGCGTTTCAGCGCAAGGTGTTCGGCAAGCTGGGTCAGGGCTTCGGTCATGTCATCCCTCCTCAACGGACCAGCGTGCCGGTGCGGCGGATCTTCCGCTGCAGGGCGAGAATGCCATACATCAGCGCCTCGGCAGTGGGCGGGCAGCCGGGCACATAGATATCCACCGGAACGATGCGGTCACAGCCACGCACGACGCTGTAGCTGTAATGGTAATAGCCGCCGCCATTGGCGCAGCTGCCCATCGAGATCACATAACGCGGCTCGGGCATCTGGTCATAGACCTTGCGCAGCGCCGGGGCCATCTTGTTGGTCAGCGTGCCTGCCACGATCATCACATCGGACTGGCGTGGGCTGGCGCGCGGGGCAAAGCCATAGCGCTCCACGTCATAGCGCGGCATGGCGGTGTGCATCATCTCCACCGCGCAGCAGGCCAGACCGAAGGTCATCCAGTGCAGCGAGCCGGTGCGCGCCCAGTTGATGATGTCTTCGGTCGAGGTGAGCAGAAAGCCCTTGTCCTGAAGGTCGCGGTTCATCGCCACCATACCGGCATCGCGGTCATTGGCGGCGTGGTTCTGGCTGGTGCTCACGCCCATTCCAGCGCTCCTTTTTTCCATTCATAGGCGAAGCCCACGGTCAGCACGCCGAGGAAAACCATCATCGACCAGAAGCCGACCATCGAGATGCCGCCAAAGGCGACCGCCCAGGGGAACAGGAACGCCACTTCGAGGTCGAAGATGATGAACAGGATCGACACCAGATAAAAGCGCACATCGAACTTCATGCGGGCATCGTCAAAGGCGTTGAACCCGCATTCATAGGCCGAAACCTTTTCCGGGTCGGGATTGCGCACGGCGAGGATGACCGCGGCAAGGATCAGCACGACCCCAAGGCCAACGGCAAGTGCCAGGAAGATCAGAATGGGCAGATACTCTCGGAGAAGTTCGTCCACGAGTGGCTCCTTCGGCTGGCGGCCCATGCAAAAAGGTGGGCGCGCGCGGATCGTTGCTGGGTTTCGTTTACT
Organism: Gemmobacter fulvus; assembly: GCF_018798885.1. NCBI lineage: Bacteria > Pseudomonadati > Pseudomonadota > Alphaproteobacteria > Rhodobacterales > Paracoccaceae > Gemmobacter > Gemmobacter fulvus. The sequence continues at coordinate 634,401 of NZ_CP076361.1, forward strand.
CCGGCCCCTCTGCGGGGTCAACCAAAGCCCTTGCGAAAAAGCGACGTCGCTTCTTGTATTTCGGGGGCACTGTGCAGGTGCGAACCGAAAACCTGCTGCAATGCGGCAAAACGCTGGGGCGGGCAAATCCTATGGATTCTCTTGGGTATCGCCGCCCATGCCCCACCCCGCTGCACGCAGCCGAAAAGGCCCGCCACCAGAGCGGGGCGGGCCTTGCAGGGCGGATGGCAGGCAATGGCGGCTCAGCGCGTCCAGTCGGGGCGGCGTTTTTCCAGAAAGGCCGCGATGCCTTCGGCGGCTTCGGCACTGTCCCAGCGGGCCACCAGACGGTCGATCGTGTCATCAATCAGTGCGCGGTCGATCGGCGGGGCCAGCCGCGCCACCAGCGCCTTGGCATCGCCCACCGCCCCCGGCGCACAACCAAGGAAGGGCAGCACCTCGGCCTCCACCGCCGCATCCAGATCGGCGGCGGGCACGATCTGGCTCAACAGGCCGATGCGATGCGCCTCGGTCGCGTCGAACAGACGCGAGGCCATGAAATGCCGCCGCGCCGCCGTCGCCCCGATCCGCGCCACCACATAGGGCGAGATCGTCGCCGGGATCAGCCCCAGCTTGGTTTCGGTCAGCCCGAATTTCGGCCCCTCGGTGCCGATGCACAGATCACAGACCGACATCATGCCGACGCCACCACCATAGGCCGCACCCTGCACCCGGCCGATCAGCGGCTTTGGCATGGTGTTCAGCGCGTTCAGCATCATTGCCAGCGCCGTCGCCCCCTGCCTGCGGGTTGCGGCATCGCCCGCAATCTGCGCCTTCATCCAGGTCAGATCGCCCCCGGCGCAGAAACTCTCGCCGCTGGCGGCCAGCACCACCACGCGCACCGCCGGGTCCGCGCCGAGCCGGGCCGCTACCGCCGTCAGTTCCTCGATCATGCGGGCCGACAGGGTGTTGTGCTTTTCGGGCCGGTTCAGTGTCAGCCGGGCCACACCACGCGCGTCCAGCTCCAGCAAGAGTGTGTCATACATCGCCATCTCTCCTCATCCGCATCACGCGGGCCATGGTGGCCGCCTCGGCCAGAATATTGGCATCAAGCCCGGTGGCAAAGCCCAGCGCCGCCAGCCGGTCCGCCACGGTTTCGGTGGCCACATTGCCCGCCGCACCCGGCGCATAGGGGCAACCGCCGAGGCCCCCCACCGCCGCATCGAACACCCGCAGCCCCAGCGCCAGCGATGCTTCGATATTGGCCAGCGCCCGGCCCGCCGTATCATGGTAATGCCCGGCCAGACGCGCAGCCGGCACTTCGGCCAGCACCGCCTCCAGCATGGCGCGGATCGTTTCGGGGCGGCCTTGGCCGATGGTGTCTCCCAGACTGATTTCGTAACAGCCCAGATCGCGCAGCGCCGCCACCACGCGGGCCACCTGTGCGGGCGCGGTCGGCCCGTCGAACGGGCAATCCGTCACCATCGACACATAGCCGCGCATCGGGATGCCATCGGCCCGCGCCGTTTCGGCCAGCGGAGCAAAGCGGGCCAGACTTTCGGCAATCGAGCAGTTGAGATTGGCGCGCGAAAACCCTTCGGAGGCCGAGGCGAAAATCGCCACTTCCGAGGCCTGCGCCGCCCGCGCCGCCGCATAGCCCTTCAGGTTCGGGGTCAGGGCGGCATAACTCACGCCGGGCGCGCGCCGGATGCCCGCCAGAACCTGCGCCGCATCGGCCATCTGCGGCACCCATTTCGGGCTGACAAAGCTTGTCACCTCGATCCGGCGGAACCCGGCGCGCGACAGCAGATCGACCAGCGCGATCTTCTCTGCCGTCGGGATCAGCCGCGCCTCGTTCTGCAAGCCGTCGCGCGGCCCCATTTCAAAGATTTCGGCACGGTCAACCATCGGGAGCCTCATAGAAATCACGTGTATAGATTTCGGCCACGCCATCCTCGGCCAGAGCCGCTTGCAACGCCGGACGGGCCAGCAGATCGGCCTGCCACGCCAGAAGCGCGGGATCGGCATAACGCAGGAATTTCGCGCCGATCAGCAATCCGTAGCCCAGCGCAATATCGGCGGTGGAAAAGCGGCCCAGCACACCCGCGCCCTGCCGCGCCTGCGCGGCGGCCAGCAGGCATTTCTCCAGCCGCTTGGCCTCCAGCCGCATCACGGTGGGGCTGCGCATGTGATCTTCGCGCAGGATGATGTGCTGCTGTGTCAGATTGGCCAGATGCGCGCCGATGGTTTCGGCAAAATGCAGCCATTCCAGATAGCGCGCCCGGTCGGCATCGCCCGGCGCAGCGCCCAGATGCGGCGCGCGGGTTTCGGTCAGCAGTTCAAGGATCGCGCCGCTTTCGAACAGGGTCTGGCCGTCCAGCTCGACCGCAGGCACCCGGCCTGCGGGCGACAGCGCCAGAAAGTCCGGGCTGCGGATCGCCTTGTCAAAGATCGAATGGCGGACCACCTCATGCGACAACCCGGCCTCGTGCAGGAACCACAGCACCCGAAAGCTGCGCGCCTGCGCGATATGGTGCAGCCGGATCATGCGGCGGCATCCACCGGCGGCGCTTCCAGCAGGATCAGGGCCGCGCCCGCCTCGACCTGCGCGCCTGCCGTCACCAGCACCTCGGCCACCACGCCATCGCGGGCGGCGGTCAGCACATGTTCCATCTTCATCGCCTCCAGCACCGCCAGACGGTCGCCCATCGCCACCGCCTGCCCCGCCGTGACAAACACCGCCTTCACCAGCCCGGGCATCGGCGACAGCGTGGCATTGCCCGCCGCCGCACCGCTCGCCGCCCGGTCCAGCGGATCATGGGGGGTGAAGCTATAACACTGGCCCTGATCGAACACATGGATCTGCCCGCCCGCGCGGATCACCGGCAGCCGGGACGCGGCAAGGGTCTGGCCCGCCACCTCGATCTCGGGGCCCTGCGGGGACAGCCGCAACAGGCCCGTCGTGACCACATCACCCCGCGCCACTTCCAGCCTGCGCACCAGCGGTGACCAGAGCGTGAAGCCGGTCAGCGGGGTCTGCGGCAGATCGGCACTGGCCAGCAGGGCTGCGGCCAGCACCGAAGCCGAGGGTTCGGGGTCGGCCACCAGCACCGCCAGATCGCGCTCGATCAGCCCGGTGTCCACATCGCCCGCCGCAAAGCCCTTGTGCCGCGCCAGCGCCCCGAGGAAGGCGAGGTTGGTGACAGAGCCCGCCACCTGCGTGCGTTCCAGTGCGCGCGCCAGTTGCGCCAGCGCCACCGCACGGGTCGGACCATGCACGATGATCTTGGCAATCATCGGGTCATACCATGGGCTGATCACATCCCCGGCCCGCACCCCGGTATCGGCGCGCACATCGGCGGGAAAGGCCAGATGGCTGATCCGCCCGGTGGCGGGCAAAAAGCCTGCGGGCACATCTTCGGCATAGAGCCGCGCCTCGAAGGCATGGCCGGTGATCGCCAGTTGATCCTGCCGCAGCGGCAGGGCCTCGCCCGCCGCCACGCGCAGTTGCCATTCCACCAGATCGACGCCGGTGATCGCCTCGGTCACCGGATGTTCTACCTGCAGACGGGTGTTCATCTCCATGAACCAGAACCGGTCCGCGCGCAGGCCTTCGGAGGCATCGACGATGAATTCGATGGTGCCCGCGCCCTTGTAGCCGATGGCACGGGCCGCACGCACCGCCGCCTCGCCCATGGCGGCCCGCATCTCGGCGGGCATGTCAGGGGCCGGGGCCTCTTCGATCACCTTCTGATGGCGGCGCTGCAAGGAACAATCCCGCTCGAACAGATGCACCGCGTCGGTGCCGTCGCCAAAGACCTGCACCTCGATATGGCGCGGCTTTTCCACGTATTTCTCGATCAGCACCGCGTCATTGCCAAAGGCCGTCGCGGCCTCGCCGCGCGCGCTGTCGAGTGCTGCCGCGAAATCCTCGGGCCGGGTGACCTTGCGCATCCCCTTGCCGCCGCCGCCCGCCACCGCCTTGATCAGCACCGGATAGCCGATGGCATCCGCCGCCCCCGCCAGATGGTCGGGATCCTGATTGGCCCCATGATAGCCGGGCACCACCGGCACGCCCGCCTCGGCCATCAGCCGCTTGGCTGCATCCTTCAGCCCCATGGCGCGGATCGCATCGCCCGAGGGCCCGATGAACACCAGCCCCGCTGCCGCCACCGCATCGACGAAATCGGGGTTTTCGGACAGAAAGCCATAACCGGGGTGGATGGCCTGCGCGCCGCTTGCCCGTGCCGCCGCGATGATCGCATCGCCGCGCAGATAGCTGTCGCGCGGGGCCGGGCCGCCGATGGGCAGCGCCTCATCCGCCAATGCGACATGCGCGGCGCGCGCATCCGCCTCGGAATAGACCGCAACCGTGGCCACGCCCATGCGGCGGGCGGTGGCGATGATGCGGCAGGCAATCTCGCCGCGATTGGCAATGAGGATTTTCTGGAACATGTCAGACCTGCGATGCGGAAGGGGAGGACATGCGGGGGCCAGCCCCCGCGCCCCCGGGATATTTGAACCAAGATGAATGGGGGTGGTGGAGCATGGGGGTCACATGCGGAACACGCCAAAGCGTGTGGGCTCGATGGGCGCATTGAGGGCGGCGGAGAGCGAGAGGGCGAGGGTGGCCCGGCTTTTGCGAGGGTCGATGATGCCATCATCCCACAGCCGGGCGCTGGCATAGAGCGGATGGCTTTGCCGGTCGAACATCTCGATGGTGGGGCGCTTGAACTCGGCCTCTTCCTCGGGGGTCCAGCTGCCGCCCGCGCGTTCGATCCCGTCGCGCTTCACCGTGGCCAGCACCCCCGCCGCCTGTTCGCCCCCCATCACCGAGATGCGGCTGTTGGGCCAGCTCCACAGGAAACGCGGCTGATAGGCGCGGCCCGACATGCCGTAATTGCCCGCGCCGAAACTGCCGCCGACCAGCATGGTGATCTTGGGCACATTGGTGGTGGCCACCGCCGTCACCATCTTGGCCCCGTGCCGCGCGATGCCTTCGTTTTCATATTTGCGCCCGACCATGAAGCCGGTGATGTTTTGCAGGAACACCAGCGGGATATTGCGCTGGCTGCACAGTTCCACGAAATGCGCGCCTTTCACGGCGGCTTCGGAAAACAGCACGCCATTATTGGCCACGATCCCCACCGGGCAGCCCATCACATGCGCAAAGCCGGTGACCAGCGTATCGCCGAAGCGCGGCTTGAATTCATCAAAGCGCGAGCCGTCGACCAGCCGCGCAATCACCTCACGGATGTCATAGGGCGTGCGCAGATCGGCAGGCACCGCCCCGAGGATCTCGTCCGGGTCATAGGCCGGATCTTCCGGGCTTTGCCATTGCACCGTCGCCGGTTTCGCACGGTTCAGGTGGCTGACGGCGCGGCGGGCAAGAGCCAGCGCATGGGCATCATCTTCGGCCAGATAATCGGCCACGCCCGACAGGCGGGTATGCACATCGCCGCCGCCCAGATCCTCGGCGCTGACCACCTCGCCCGTCGCCGCCTTCACCAGCGGCGGGCCGGCGAGGAAGATGGTGCCCTGATCCTTCACGATGATCGTCACATCCGACATGGCCGGCACATAGGCCCCGCCCGCCGTGCACGACCCCATCACCACCGCGATCTGCGGGATGCCCTTCGCGCTCATCCGCGCCTGATTGTAGAAGATGCGGCCAAAATGGTCGCGGTCGGGGAACACCTCGTCCTGATTGGGCAGGTTGGCGCCGCCACTGTCGACCAGATAGATGCAGGGCAGCGCGCATTCCTCGGCGATCTCCTGCGCGCGCAGGTGTTTCTTCACCGTCATCGGATAATAGGTGCCGCCCTTCACGGTGGCGTCATTGCAGACCACCATCACCTCTTGCCCATGCACACGGCCGATCCCGGCGATTACCCCGGCACAGGGTGCGGCCCCGTCATTGAGCCCATGCGCCGCAGTCGCGCCGATTTCGAGGAAGGGCGAGCCGGGATCCAGCAGCCCCGCCACCCGGTCGCGCGGGGCCATCTTGCCGCGCGCAACATGGCGGGCCATCGCCTTGTCGCCGCCGCCTGCCGCCGCCTGGGCCGCCGCCTGCGCGATGGTGTCGAGCATGGTCAGATGCGCAGCGCGATTGGCGCGGAACGCTTCGGATCCGGTTTGAATCATGCTTTTCAGAATCATGTTTTTCGTCCTCTTTCCAAGAGGTTACTCGACAAGACCCGCGCGCGAATGTCGCAGGCCCGCCGGAAGAGATATTGATTCAGGTCAAGGTTCCGCGCGCGGATCGGGGGCCATGGTCGCCGGGTAACAACCCTGTGAGACAGACCATGAAAACCCCGATCCTTGCCGCAACCGTCCTTGCCGCCCTCGCCCTCGCCGCCCCTGCCTGCGCCCAATCTGCGGGTGACATGACGCTCGGCTTCGGTCTGGGCTACGTCAAGCCCAATGGCACGCCGGGCACGCTGGGCGGCACCATGGTCACCGACATCGGCACCAGCACCCGCCCCACCATCACCTTTGAATATTTCCTGCGCGACAATATCGGCCTTGAAGTGCTGGGTGCGCTGCCGTTCAAACACGCCGTCAGCGTGGTCGGCACCGGCAAGATCGGCGAGACGAAACATCTGCCGCCCACGGTGTCGATCAACTATCACATCCCGACCGGCGGCGCGGTCACGCCCTTTGTTGGCCTTGGTGTGAACTACACGGCGTTCTTCGAGGAACATTCCTCGGCGGGCGATCTGAAGCTCAAGAACAGCTGGGGCCTCGCCGCGCATCTGGGGGTTGATTACGCCCTGTCCGAAAAGGCCGCGCTGCGTATGGACCTGCGCTATATCGACATTGACAGCGACGTTTATCTGAACGGCACCAAGGTCGGCAAAGTCGAGATCGACCCGGTTGTGGCGGGTGTCTCGTATATCATGAAGTTCTGATCCCCGCCCGATGGCGGCAAAGGGGGGCAGGCCCAACCTGCCCCCCTTTTGCACGACCATGATCATGCCTGCGCCATCAGCTCGCGCCCGATCAGCATCCGGCGGATTTCGGATGTGCCCGCGCCGATCTCCATCAGCTTGGCATCGCGGAACAGGCGGCTGACCACCGAGTCATTCAGGAAGCCCGCACCGCCCAGAGCCTGCACCGCCTGATGCGCCTGCACCATCGCCTGTTCGCTGGCATAAAGCACCGCCCCCGCCGCATCGGCCCGTGTCACCTCGCCCCGGTCACAGGCGCGCGCGGCCTCGTAGACATAGGCGCGGGCGGTGTTCAGCGCGACATACATATCGGCGATCTTGCCCTGCATCAGCTGGAAGTTCCCGATGGGCTGGCCGAACTGGTGCCGCTCTTTCGCATAGGGGATCACCTCATCCAGACAGGCGGCAATGATGCCGGTGCCGATGCCCGACAGCACGACCCGTTCGTAATCGAGGCCCGACATCAGGACGCGCACGCCCTTGCCCTCCTGCCCCAGCACGTTTTCAAACGGCACTTCGCAATCCTCGAAGATCAGCTCGCCGGTGTTGGATCCGCGCATCCCCAGCTTGTCGAAATGCGGGCCGGTCGAGAAGCCCTTGAAACCGCGCTCCACGATGAAGGCGGTGATGCCTTTCGGCCCGGCCTCGGGGTCGGTCTTGGCATAGACGATCAGCGTATCGGCATCCGGCCCGTTGGTGATCCAGTATTTGGAGCCGTTCAGAACGTAATAGCCGTTCCGCTTTTCGGCCCGCAGCTTCATCGACACCACGTCAGACCCGGCACCGGTTTCCGACATGGCCAGCGCGCCGATATTGGCCCCCGAGATCAGGCCGGGCAGATACTTGCGCTTCTGCGCGTCAGACCCGTTCAGCTTCATCTGATTGACGCAGAGGTTGGAATGCGCGCCATAGGACAGGCTGATGCTGGCCGAGGCGCGGGCGATTTCTTCGGTGGCAATCACATGCGCCAGATAACCCATGCCCGCCCCGCCGTATTCTTCGGCCACGGTGATGCCCAGCAGGCCCAGATCGCCCATTTCGCGCCACAGCTCGGCCGGGAACACATTGTCGCGGTCCACCTGCGCTGCGATCGGCTTGACCCGTTCCTGCGCCCAGGCGTGAACCATGTCGCGCATGGCCGCGATATCTTCGCCCAGATCAAAGCGCATCGGACTTGTGAACATGGTCCCCTCCCAAGAATTGAACACTCGTTCAATAAACGGGAACCGGCGAGTCGCGTCAAGCGTTTCCTTGCGTCGAAATGATTTGGGAAATGATCCGGGGGCTTGCATGCCGCGGCCCCGCCGCCCATTTCTGGAGCAGTTTTAAGGAGTAGCAGGCATGAACAGGGTTCTGGCAGTTTTGGCGGCACTCGCCGCGTCGCCCGTCTGGGCCGACGAAGTGGGCGAAGTCGGCGTCGACTGGGTGGGCAATGACATCATCATCGAAGCCTTCGCAGATCCCAAGGTTCAGGGCGTGACCTGCCATCTGGCCTATTTCGACCGCTCGTTGATTGATCGGTTCAGCCAAGGCAACTGGTTCGAAGATCCGTCCTATTCGGCGGTGGATTGCGTGCAGACCGGCCCGATCACACTGGGTGACATCGCCCGCGGCAAGGCAGGCGAAGAGGTGTTTTCCGAAAGCCGCTCGCTCATCCTGAAATCGCTGAAAGTGACCCGCGTCTATGACGAGGCGAACAAGGCGCTGGTCTATCTGGGCCATGCGAACGAGCTGACGCAGGGGTCGGGCAAGATGTCGCTGTCGGTGGTGCCGCTGGCGGATGGTGCGCCCTGACGGCGCGCGCCACGCAGGCGCCCCCGCCGCAGCGCGGCAATTGACTTGCACAAAAGCCTCTGCCACGACTTGCAGCAAGAGAGTTTGCGGGGGATCCACCGATGAAGAAAACCTATGGCAGCGCCGCCGAGGCGCTGGACGGTGTGCTGTTTGACGGCATGATGATCGCGGCAGGCGGGTTCGGCCTGTGCGGCATTCCCGAATTGCTGATTGCAGCAATCCGGGATGCGGGCACGAAGAATCTGACCGTCGCGTCGAACAATGCGGGCGTGGACGGCTTTGGCCTTGGGCAATTGCTGGAAACCCGGCAGGTCAAGAAGATGATCTCCTCCTATGTCGGCGAGAATGCCGAATTCATGCGCCAGTATCTGTCGGGCGAGCTGGAGCTGGAGTTCAACCCGCAGGGCACGCTGGCCGAGCGGATGCGCGCAGGCGGGGCGGGTATCCCCGGTTTTTACACCAAGACCGGCGTTGGCACGGTGATTGCCGAGGGCAAGGACCACAAGGAGTTCAACGGCCAGACCTATATTCTGGAAACCGGCATCGTGGCCGATCTGGCCATCGTGAAGGCCTGGAAGGCAGATCCCTCGGGCAATCTGGTGTTCCGCAAAACCTCGCGCAACTTCAATCCGCCCGCCGCCACCTGTGGCAAGATCTGCGTGGCCGAGGTGGAAGAAATCGTGCCACTGGGTAGCCTTGACCCCGATACGATCCATCTGCCGGGCATCTATGTGCATCGCCTGATCCAAGGCACCCACGAAAAACGCATCGAACAGCGCACCACCCGCAAGCGGGCCTGAGCCGCAAGTCCGGGGCCGAGGCCCCGGCACGCCGCGACAGCAGAATTAGGAGAAAGACCATGTGGGACCGCAATCAGATGGCCGCTCGGGCGGCGCAAGAGCTTCAGGACGGCTGGTATGTCAACCTTGGCATCGGCATTCCGACGCTGGTGGTGAACTATATCCCCGAAGGCGTGAACGTGACGCTGCAATCGGAAAACGGCATGTTGGGCATGGGCCCCTTCCCGTTTGAAGGCGAAGAGGATGCCGACCTCATCAACGCGGGCAAACAGACCATCACCGAACTGCCGCAGACCGCCTATTTCGATTCTGCGCAAAGTTTTGCGATGATCCGCGGCGGCAAGATTGCCATGGCGATCCTCGGCGCGATGGAGGTCAGCGAGGCGGGTGATCTGGCCAACTGGATGATCCCGGGCAAGCTGGTCAAGGGCATGGGCGGCGCGATGGATCTGGTGGCCGGCGTGGGCCGTGTGGTGGTGGTCATGGATCACACCAACAAGGCCGGAGAATCGAAGGTGCTGAAGGCCTGCACCCTGCCGCTGACCGGGCGGTCGGTGGTCAACCGCATCATCTCCAACCTCGGGGTGCTGGATGTGGTGCCGGGCGGCCTGAAGATCGTGCAACTGGCCGATGGCGTGACCGAAGCCGAACTGCGCGCCGCAACCGAGGCGACCATCGTTGACTGAGTTCACCATTGAACGCGAGATCAGCGGCAGCAAGGGCCGCTATGTCATCCGCTATGCGGGGGCCGAGGCCGAGCTCACCTATTCGATCACCTCGCCCACGCTGGTCATTGCGGATCACACCGGGGTGCCCGACAGCTTTCGTGGCACTGGCGCGGGTTTGGCGCTGGTGACGCGGCTGGTGGCCGATGCAAGGGCAGAGGGGTTCAAGATCATGCCGCTGTGCCCCTTTGTGAACGCACAGCGCAAGAAACACCCCGACTGGGCGGATGCTTTCGCCGTCTGAGCGGACCCGGACACCCTGCTCCAAAGCCGTGCCTCCGGGCGCGGCTTTTTCTTTGGCGGCTGTCAGCCGCCGCTCGCCAGAACCTTGAACACACAGGGGTCGGAGAACAGCTCGGGCGGGGTCAGGCACAGGCCCTGCGCCACCTGCCAGGCCGCCAGCACCTTGGGCACATAATCCCGCGTTTCGGGATAGGGCGGCACACCGGCATTCGCCTTAACCGCGCCCTCGCCCGCATTATAGGCCGCCAGAACCATCAGCGGATCGCGGTCAAAGTGCTTCATCAGCCAATCGAGATAGGCGACGCCGCCCTTGATGTTCTGTGCCGGGATCTTGGCATCGGCCACGCCGAAGCGTTCGGCCGTGGCGGGGATCAACTGCATCAGCCCCTGCGCCCCGGCGGAACTGACCGCATCGGCGCGGCCCGCACTTTCGATGCCGATCACCGCCAGCACCAGCGCCGGTGACACTTCGGTGCCGATGGTGGCCTTCAGGATCTCGGTGCCATAGCTGGTGGCAATATCCTGCATGTGCTGCATCCGGGGGGCACGCACCGCCGCCCCGCCCGGCCCCTGGCTGAGCGTGGCGAGTGCCAGCGGCAGACGCCCCTGAACCGCCCCCTGCGCCGTCGGCACCGCATCCCAGAACCAGCTATAGGTAGCGGGCACCTTCTCGACCGGCAGCAGCGGCGCGGCAGGTGTTTCGGCGCTTTCGGCTATGGCAGCGGATTGCGCCTCTTTCTCGCGGTCGACCTTGGGCGAGGCGGCCAGACGGCGCGCCTGTTCGGCGGGATCAATCTGCACGGTGATGCGCTTGGCGGTGCCCGCCCCCGGCGCTTTCACGCGGCGGAAGGTAAAATTGTCCGGCTCAGGCCCGGTCTGCGCCTGCGCCGCCAGCGCGCCGGACAGAATCAATCCGGCGACCATCATTCCTGCCCTGACCCGCATCTGCGGTTGCCTGCCCGTTTTTTTATGTTTCTACAGGCAGTTTCGCAAAAAAACGCGACTCGCGCCAGTAAACCTGCCGCCAAGCCGGAGCGGATCGTGGCAGTTTTGCCGCAATCCTGCCCCAGTCCGTAAGCAGGTGCCGCTCGCCCCCTGTTGCGCCCTGTGCAGCAATAAGAAATTACCGAACAAAAACAGCGTATTGAAAAATTATTCGACGTTTTATGCAGAATTCTGTGCCGGTCTTAATGCCTCCCAAATGCCGCCACCATCAGGGGGCTATATACACCCATGCCGCAACGAAAGCGGATCGGAACAGAGGCCGATCAGAAGCGCGGGGCGGTGAAACAGAGCAAAACCTAAAACAAGGGACTGACACCATGAAACTGCTGAACATCTTCAAATCCTTCAAAAACGACGAATCCGGCGCCGTGACCGTTGATTGGGTCGTGCTGACCGCTGCCATCGTTGGCCTGGGCATCATCGTCATCAACACCATCTCGCCCTCGATCGACTCGACCGCAGCCGTGATCGCAGCCGACCTGGACGAAGCCGCCGAACGGTAATCCAGACTGTCTGCTGACATCTGAGAAAACGTATGCTGCGGCTCTTCACGGGGCCGCAGCTTACTGCGTCAGGAACCACGGGTCGCATTGTGCCAGACAGAACCACCCCTTCGGCCCCGCCCCCTGCGGCCTGCCGATCCGGGCGGGGATGGCACGCGGCCTGACACAGTAAAAGGTGATCCGATGACACTCAGGCTACGATCCTTTCTTGCCGAAGAGGACGCGGCGGTCACGACCGACATGGTTGTGCTTGTCGCCGTCATCATTGCCATGACGCTGGGCGTGTTCGTCATCATCACCGAGATGATCTATACCGAGGCCGGAACGCGGATCGGTGATCTCATCATGGGATTGCTGGACTGATCGCCCGCCCCCCTTGCCATCGCCCCTTGCGGGCACAGACATGGATGTGACGAAGATGCGGACAGTATATCTGGGTGTTCTTGCGCTTGGCCTGGCCCTTGCCGGCTTCGCCGTTTACATGGCCCAAACCTATATCGGACATACGCAGGCGCAACTGGATCAGGAGCGGGCGATCCGCGCCAAGACCGGGCCGCTGGTCGAGGTTTATGTGGTCAACAAACCGCTCGACTATGGCGACCCGCTGACCAAAGAGGATATCCAGCCGATCTACTGGCCCGAAAATGCCCTGCCCGAGGGCGTGTTCAAGACCGAGGAAGAGCTGTTCCCAGAAGGCGAAACCTCGCCCCGCTTCGTGCTGCGCCAGATCGAGAAGTTCGAACCCGTTCTGGCCGTGAAGGTCACCGAACCGGGCGAAGCGGCAGGTCTGACCGGCATGTTGAGCGCAGGCGAACGCGCCTTCACCATCCAGTTCGACGATACGTCGGGCGCCTCGCGTTATCTGCAACCGGGCAACAAGGTCGATGTCTACTGGACGGGCCGCACCGATGCCGGACAAGAGGTGACGCAGCTCATCGAAACCTCGCTGGGCATCATCGCGGTGGATCGTCCCGCCGCCAAACAGACCGGAAAATCCAAGGAAAAGCCGGTTGACATGGCTGCCCCCAAGGCGATGACCGTTGCCGCCAGCCCCGAACAGGTCGCGCGGCTGGCCCAGGGTCAGGCCACCGGCCAGCTGTCGGTATCGCTGGTTGCCAAGGGCGATCAGACCGCCAGCACCGGCCCGATCGAAGTGGACGGCAACAAGCTTCTGGGCATCACCGCCGTGGCCGAAGCCCCGGTTCAACAGGAAAAAGTCTGCACGATCCGCCAGCGCAATGGTGCCGCTGTGGTTGAAATCCCGATCCCCTGCACAAACTGAACGCGGGTTGCCCAATGCCGCGTCCCCCGATTTGGGGGCGCGGCGGCTGACATTCGCTAGCTATTGCGGCATGTTGCATCTTATCCACAGCAACTTCGGCCCCCAAGCTTTTGATTCTTGCAATAAAATGGCAAATCCGGCATTTTAACCTTTATAACGGGCACAAAAGACCCGGCAGTGAGGCGTGATCGGAAAGGCAGGTCACATGCAGTTGCGTAATCTTATGACGGCAGGAATGCTGGGCCTGGCCCTCGCATCCACCGCCCTCTCCGGTCTTGAGGCTCAGAGCTTGCGGGTGATGGAAGGCTCTGCCTCTGCCCCGCTCAATGTCCCGATGAACCGCGCCGTGGTGGTGGAAAGCGACGTGCCCTTTGCGGAGCTGTCGATCGCCAATCCGGGCATCGCCGATATCTCTACCCTGTCCGACCGCTCGATCTATGTGCTGGGCAAGGCCCCCGGTCGAACCACGCTGACGCTGCTGGGCGGTGATGGCAAGCTGATCTCCAACGTCGAAGTGCAGGTTGCGCCCGACGTGGCAGAGTTCAAGGAACGCCTGCGGCAGATCCTGCCCGGCGAAAACATCGAAGTGCGGACGGCGAATGACGGTATCGTGCTGTCCGGCACCGTCAGTTCCACTGCCAAGCTCGACCGCGCGCTGGATCTGGCCGAACGCTATGCGCCGGAGCGGGTGTCGAACCTGATGAGCGTGGGCGGCACGCAACAGGTGATGCTGAAGGTGCGTTTTGCCGAAATGGAGCGCTCGGTCGCCAAGAACCTGTCGTCGTCGCTGGCGATTTCGGGCGGCTCCAGCGTCGGGGTCGAGGCCGAAACCGGCACCTGGCTGAATGGCAACAACGGCATCAACGGCGAAACGATCACCGCGCGCGGCTCGGCCAATTCGGCGATGGCGCTGGGATTCTCGGCCGGATCGCTGCAATTCGCGGTGCTGCTGGAAGCGCTGGAAAGCAAGGGCGTGGTGCGCACCCTGGCCGAACCGAACCTGACCGCCCTGTCGGGGCAAGAGGCGAAGTTTCTGGCCGGTGGCGAATACCCGATCCCGGTGTCCAGCCAGGATGGCATCACCGTCGAATACAAACCTTTCGGGGTCGAGCTGAACTTTACGCCCGTTGTGGTGGATGGTGACATCATCAACCTGACGATCAACGCGGCAGTGTCCTCCATCGACAGCACGATCACGGTGGAAAACGAAGGCTTCAACGTCAACGCCTTCCGCCGCCGCGAAACCTCGACCACGGTCGAGATGCGCGATGGCGAAAGCTTTGCCATTGCCGGCCTGTTGCAGGATGACTTCCGCGATCTGAATGGTCAGGTGCCATGGCTGGGCGACATCCCGATTGTCGGCGCGCTGTTCCGCAGTGCGGAATACCAGCGCAAACAGTCGGAACTGGTCATCATCGTGACGCCGCATCTGGTGACGCCCACACGGGGCGAGGCGCTGGCGTTGCCCACCGACCGCGTGCGCATCCCCACCGAAAAAGAGCTGTTCCTGTTCGGCAAGGTTGCCGGCTCCAAAGGGGCTGCGGGCGAAGTGGCCCGGCAGGATTTCAGCGGCTCCTACGGCTATGTGATGGAGTGAGGCACATGCAGGGGCGGATGCGTATCCTTCTGGCACTGACCACCACATTGGCGCTGGCCGCCTGTGGCGATTTCAACAAAGAGCTGGGCGCCGAGGTCGACAACGGCAATTTCGGCAATGCCACGATGAACAACACCATGCTCCAGACCGGGGCAATGGATTACCGGGTGGCGCTGGGGCAGCGGTTTGCCAGCGAAGTGCCCTCGACCGTCACCTTCCCGTTCAACTCGTCGCAACTGACCGGCGAGGCGATGGCGGCGCTGGATCATCAGGCCAACTGGATGCGGCAGTTCCCCGAGTTGCGCTTCTCGGTCTATGGCCATACCGATCTGGTCGGCTCCAACGCCTATAACAAGGCACTGGGTCTGCGACGCGCCAAGACCGTGGTCGCCTATCTGGACCGTCGCGGCATTTCGCGGTCGCGGCTGGATGCGCTGGTGTCTTATGGCAAGACGCAGCCGGTCATCCCGACTCCCGGGCCGGAACAGAAGAACCGCCGCACCGTGACCGAGGTGTCCGGGTTTGTGAAAAACCAGCCCGCGCCCCTGAACGGCAAATATGCCGCCGTCATCATGCGCGAATACATCACCCTGGCCGAACGGCGCCACCCGGCCAACAGGGTGGTTGTCGTGCAAAGCCAGCCGGAAGGCTGACGGGATCGGGGCGGACGGCAACGTCCGCCCCTTTACATTCCAAGCGGTGCATAAATCGCAGAATGACGATCTTTTAGCCCCAATCTCGCCAAGATTAGCCGCCAATTTCGCATCAATCGAACCAAGCGCGCAGAACCATATCTGCGCACGGGGGGTGTGGGACAGGTGCAGGAACGGGCCGCTGCGGTGGCATTTCCCTGCATGGGCTGTCGCCATCTTCCGGGGATGGAAGGATATGAGGCGATGACGAGTGTAGCAAATCTCCAGCCGGATCCGGCACCGATCCTCGCGTGTACCATTTCACGCGATGTGCAGAACTTTGAACTGCTGATCGACGACATGGAGCAGGAGCTGGGCGAGAACTGGGGCGATCTGTCCTTCGAGGATGCCCTGGCCTTTCTGGAACAGCCCGACAGCGCCACCCTGCAATTCGTGGCCGTCGCCGTGGATGCCGAGGATGAGGCGGATCTGACCCGCATCACCGACATCATCCGCACCGCGAAGGCCAAGAACATCCGCGTCATCCTGATCGCCGATCAGCTGAGTCCCGTCGCCCTGCATCAGTTGCTGCGGCTCGGGGCCGAAGACTTTGTGCCCTATCCGCTGCCCGAAGGCGCGCTGCACGAGGCGATTGACCGGGTGCGCGCCCCTGCCCCGGCGGCAGCGGCAGCGGCTGCCCCGGCAACGCCGCCCGATCTGCCCGCCGAAACGCATCAGGCCCCCAGCTTCAAGGCCAAGGGCGACCGCGATGCGGTGATCCTGCCGGTGCATGGTCTGGCGGGCGGTGTCGGGGCCTCGACCTTCGCGGCCAATCTGGCCTGGGAACTGGCCAGCATCGACAAGACCAACCCGCCGCGCGTCTGCCTGATTGATCTCGATCTGCAATTCGGCGCGGCCTCCACCTATCTCGATCTGCCGCGCCGCGAGGCGGTGTTCGAACTGTTGCAGGATACCGAACACGCCGACAGCGACAGCTTTCTGCAGGCCATGCTGACCTTCAATGACCGGCTGCATGTGTTCACAGCTCCTGCGGACATGCTGCCGCTGGACATCATCACGCCCGAGGATGTGGCGCGGCTGCTGGATATGGCGCAGGCCAATTTCGATTTCGTCATCGTCGACATGCCAAAAACGATTGTCGCCTGGACAGAAACGGTGCTGAGCCGGGCGCATGTGTATTTCGCCATGATGGAACTGGACCTGCGGTCGGCACAGAACGTGCTGCGGCTGGTGCGCGCGCTGAAGGCAGAGGGTCTGCCGCATGAAAAGCTGCGTTATGTGCTGAACCGTGCGCCGAAGTTCACCGATCTGACCGCGAAAAGCCGGGTGAAGCGCATGGCCGAAAGCCTGGACATCGCCATTGAAGTGCAACTGCCCGATGGCGGCGCACAGGTGACGCAATCGAATGACCACGGGTTGCCGCTGTCGGAAACGGCCGCAAAGAACCCGCTGCGCAAGGAAATCGCCAAATTGGCCAAGTCCTTGTTTGATGTGAATAAAGCCGCCGAAGCCGCCAGAGGCTGAGCGGGGGGTGTGATAGGGGTGCAAGATGTTTTCACGGTTCAAGAAACCTGATGCGGGTGCTGTCAAACCCGCCCCGATGGCCGCCGTCGGGGCGGCCAATGCCGCACCACGCGCACCCGCATCGGGGGCAGCTTCCACCGCAAAATCCGGCGCGCCCGGGTTGATGCCCGCCCGCAACGCGCCCAAGGCCCCGGCCGAAGCCGCCGCCGCCGACAAGGAACGCAAGCGCAAGGACCGGCTTCAGGAACTGAAGGTGGAGCTGCACAAGCGCCTGTTGGAAAACCTGAACCTTGCCGCGCTGGAAAAGGCGTCGGAAGCCAGCCTGAAATCCGAAATCGCGTCGATTGCCGCCGAGGCGCTGGACGAGATGTCCATCGCGCTCAATCAGGTGGATCGCGCCACGCTGAATCAGGAGCTTTACGACGAGGTGATGGGCCTCGGCCCGCTGGAGCCGCTGCTGAAAGACGAAACCGTCAACGACATTCTGGTGAACGGCCCGAACCGGGTGTTCGTGGAACGCGGTGGCAAGCTGACGCTGACCGACATCACTTTCAAGGATGAACGCCACCTGCTGCGCATCATCGACAAGATCGTGAGCGCGGTGGGCCGCCGGGTCGACGAATCCAACCCCTATGTCGACGCCCGTCTGGCCGATGGCTCGCGCTTCAACGCCATGGTGCCGCCGGTTGCGGTCGATGGCAGCCTCGTGTCGATCCGCAAGTTCAAGAAGGAAAAGCTGGGCATCCATGACCTCGTGCGCTTTGGCGCCTTTACCGAGGAAATGGCGCTGTATCTGGAAGCCGCCGTCTCCACCCGGCTGAACATCATCGTGTCGGGCGGCACCGGCTCGGGCAAGACGACCACACTCAACGCGCTGTCGTCGTTCATCGACAATGCCGAACGTGTGCTGACCATCGAGGATACGGCGGAACTTCAGTTGCAGCAGGTCCATGTGGGCCGGATGGAAAGCCGCCCCGCCAACGTCGAAGGCAAGGGGGCCGTGACGCAGCGCGACTGTCTGCGCAACGCACTGCGGATGCGGCCTGACCGGATCATCGTGGGTGAAACCCGCGGTGAAGAGGTCATCGACATGCTTCAGGCGATGAACACCGGCCACGACGGATCCATGACCACGATCCACGCCAACAACGCGCGCGACGGCATCAGCCGCCTTGAAAACATGGTCGCAATGGCGGGGATCGAAATGCCGCTGAAAGCGGTCCGGTCGCAGATCGCCAGCGCCGTCAACCTGATCGTGCAGGCGTCGCGCTTGCAGGACGGCTCGCGCCGCATGGTGTCGATCACCGAAATCACCGGCATGGAGGGCGACGTGATCTCGATGCAGGAGGTGTTCCGCTACGAACGCCTCGGCCTTGCGCCGGATGGCAAGATCATCGGGCGCTTCAACGCCACCGGCGTGCGGTCACATTACACCGAACGTTTCAAACAATGGGGCTTCCACCTGCCCGCCTCGATCTATGAACCCATCGTCTGAGGTCTGATATGACAATCAACCCTGCCATCATCGTTTATGTGCTGATCTTTGTCGCCGTGCTGGCGCTGGTCGAGGGCATCTACCTCACGGTGTTCGGCAAATCCATCAGCCTCAACAGCCGCATGACGCGCCGTCTGGCGCTGCTGGAAAAGAACAACCAGAACCGCGAAGAGGTTCTGGCGCAACTGCGCAAGGAGATGGGCCAGCATATGAATGCGCGGTCCATTCCGATCTATTCGATCCTGGCCGACAAGGCACAGAAGGCCAATATCGCCTTTTCGCCGGTGCAGCTGATCGGCATCATGGCGGGCCTGTCGGTCTTTGCCTATTTCGGCCTTGCCATGGGCACGCCCGCCGCACCGGAAGTGCGCGCGCTGCTGGCGGTGGTGATGGGCGTGGGCGGTGTGTATTTCTGGGTCAACAAGAAGGCCAAGAAACGCATCGCGCTGATGGAGGAACAGCTGCCCGACGCGGTGGAGCTGATGGTGCGCAGCCTGCGCGTGGGGCACCCGTTTTCGTCGGCCATGTCGATCGTGGCGAAAGAGATCCCCGACCCGCTGGGCACCGAATTCGGCATGATCGGCGACGAGGCCGCCTATGGCCGTGACGTGTCGGAAAGCCTGAAAGCCTTTGCCGAGCGGATGGACAATCAGGATCTGCGCTTTCTGGCAGTGGCGGTAACGATTCAACAACAGTCTGGCGGTAACCTGGCAGAAATTCTGGAAGGTCTGGCCAAGGTGATCCGCTCGCGCTTCAAACTGTTCCGCCGCGTCAAGGCGATCACCGCCGAGGCGAAATGGTCGGGTATGTTCCTGTCGGCCTTCCCGATTCTGGCGCTGCTGATGATCCTGATGCTGAAACCCGACTACTTCGACGAGGTGAAGGAAACCTCGGCTTTCGTGCCCGCTGCCCTGATCGTCGCTGTCTTTCTTGTCGTCAACGTCATCTTCATGAAGATGATGGTCAATATCAAGGTGTGATCCAGCCATGTTCAGCAATATCAATGCCTTGCTAGTCGACAGTTTCGGGCCGCTCGGGCCGGTTTTCGTGGTGCTGGCCCTCGGCATCCTGCTCATGGGCTTCACCCTGCCCACCTTGCTGAAAAAGCGGGTTGATCCGCTCGACAAGATCAAGGTGCTGCGCAAGGCCGATGGCAAAAGCACCGCAGTCGAGGCCTTGCGCCGCGGCGATGCCGCCGACAAGCTGGAGAAATACGCCGCCTTCCTGGAGCCGCAGGACGCCGAAACCATGAGCGCGTCGCGGCTGAAGATGCTGCGCGCGGGCTACCGCGAAAAGAACGCCGTCCGCATGTTCCACTTTGCGCAGTTCACGCTGGGGATCAGCTTTCTGATCCTCGGGCTGGGCTATACCTTCCTGCTCAAGGCGCAGCAGGGCGATCTGCCGACGCAGACCCTGATGCTCTACACGATCATTCCGGGGGCGGCGGGGTATTACCTGCCGCAATACTGGGTGCAGCGTCGGTTGCAGATGCGCCAGCAGGAGATCATTTCGGGCTTTGCCGATGCGCTGGACCTGATGCTGGTCTGCGTCGAGGCCGGGCAATCGCTGGATCAGTGCATCAACCGCGTCGCCAAGGAAAGCCGCGCTGGTTATCCGGCGCTGGCCGATGAATTCGACATGGTGGCGCATGAGATCAAGGCCGGCAAAGAGCGGGTGGCGGTGCTGAAAGACATGGCCGAACGGGTGGGTGTGCCGGATGTGGCGTCTTTCGTCACGACGCTTGTGCAATCGGCCACTTTCGGCACCTCGATTGCCGAGGCGCTGCGTGTCTATTCTGCCGAAATGCGCGACAAGCGCGTGATGCGCGCGGAAGAGAAGGCAAACGTCTTGCCGACGAAGCTGACACTGGGCACAATGCTGTTTACCCTGCCGCCGCTGATGATCATCCTGATCGGACCGTCGATCCATGGCATTTCCACCCATCTCGGCGGGGGCTGAGACCGGAGCCAAATGAAGACCGCCTGCCTGATTGTAAGCTTGCTGAGCTTGGCCGCCTGTCAATTGACCGGCGGCTCTTCGCCTTTGAAGGGGGCGGAAAACGCCCCTCCCCCCGCCGATGCAAAGGGCGAGGGCGTGGACGGCCTGCTGGTGGGCCATCGCCTGATGGAGGCCGGAGAGTCGGAACTGGCGCTGAAAGCCTATCTGCGCGCCGCCGCCGAAAGCGGGATGAGCGTGGATGTGCTGTCGGCGCTGGGATCGGCCAATCTGGCACTGGGGCGGCTGGGTCAGGCCGAACAGCTGTTGCGCCGCGCGGTCGAGATCGACCCGTCTTTCGTGCCCGCCCAGAACAATCTGGGCGTGGTGCTGATGGAACGCGGCAAGGCGCCCGAGGCGAAGGTGGTGTTTCAGCAGGCCTATGCGCTGGACAGTGGCAACACGGACTCGATCCGCGAAAATCTGCGCCGCGCTATCGCCATGACGGAAAACAGTGTCTATGCTCCGGAAGAAGAGGAAAAAGTCCATAATTTCTCGCTGGTGCGACGGGGACAGGGCGAATTTGTGCTGCTGTCCGCGCTGTGATGGCGGGCTGATAAGACCGAGCAGTCAAAAGGACGCAAAATGCGCCACCCTGTGTTTGTTCTGCTGTGCCTGACCGGCACAGTTGCCCTGTCGGCCTGCGGGCGCGGCAACAGCGATGCCGAAGTGCAGCGCGCGTTGAAAGACGTGAACGTCATCGACGAAAGCAACCTCAGCGACATCATGCTGACCGTCGGGGATCCGAACGAGGCGGTGACCTATTTCAGCAATACGCTGAAACAGAACCCCGACCGGCCCGACCTGAAACGCGGTCTGGCCAAATCGCTGGTGCGGGCCGGCCGCGCTGCAGAGGCGACATCGATCTGGGGTTCGCTGGTCAATTCCGGTCAGGGCACCAACGAGGATCGCGTGGGCTATGCCGATGCGCTGATCCGCTCCAACGAATGGCCCGCCGCCGAAGCCGAGTTGAACAAGATCCCGCCGACGCATGAAACCTATGAACGCTACCGGCTGGAAGCGATGGTGGCCGATAGCCGCAAGGATTGGAAAAAGGCCGACAGCTTTTATGAAATCGCTGCCGGGCTGACCACCAAACCCGCCAGCGTGCTGAACAACTGGGGCTATTCCAAGCTGACCCGCTCTGATTTCGCCGGGTCGGAAAAGCTGTTCATCGAGGCGCTGACCTATGATCCCAAGCTGTTCACCGCCAAGAACAACCTGATCCTTGCCCGCGGCGCGCAGCGCAAATATGACATGCCGGTGATCGAGATGACCCAGAAGGAACGGGCCGAACTCGTCTATACGCTGGGTCTGACGGCGGTGAAACAGGGCGATGTGAACGTGGGGCGCAGCCTGCTGGAAGAGGCGGTGGAAACCCACCCGCAGCATTTTGACGCCGCCGCCCGCAGCCTCGCGGCCCTGGATGGCAAGGTGGTGAACTGATGATCGCCCTGCCCTCTGCGCTGTGGTTCCTGCCCGTCTGCGTGCCCATCGCGGTCTGGATCGCCTGGTCCGACATGAAGTTCATGAAGATCCCCAACAAGGCGGTGGTGGCCATGACGCTGGCCTATGCGGTGGTCGGGCTGCTGGCCTTTCCGCTGCAAGCCTGGCTCTGGGGCTGGGCGGTGCTGGGCATCGTGCTGCTGGCCGGGTTTGTGGCCAATGCCACCGGCCTTGTCGGCGCGGGCGATGCGAAATTTGCCGCCGCCATGGCACCGGTGTTTTCGACCGGCGATCTGCGGCTGATCCTTGCGCTGTTCTGCGCCTGCCTGCTGGGGGCCTTTGTCACCCACCGACTGGCCAAACACATCCCCCCGCTGCGCCGGGCGACCGCCGATTGGGAAAGCTGGACCCGCAAGGATTTTCCGATGGGTCTGGCTTTGGCGGGCACGCTGATTTTTTATCTGCTTGCCCCAATTCTGGCCGCAATTCCGGCCAATTGACCTGCTTTTCTCTGGCAAAACCCGCAGCATCCCGGCTGCGGCCCATCTTGCCGAGGTTTCGCCATGAACATGCAGGTCGCCCCGACTGTGATCGCCCCGCCCGGCCCGCGCACGCTGGCCGATACCGGATTGTCGCTGGTGATGATGCGCGACATCCTGTTGAAGACGATTTTCCGCATGAATCTCGATCTGGTGTCGGATCTGGCGCGCATCCTGTGCCTTCCGGTGCCTGCCACGCAGGAGCTGGTGGATCTGGCGCGCGGCCAGCGCCTGCTGGAGGCGACAGGCACGCTGCATGCCACCTCGGGCAATGAAATGGGCTATCAGCTGACCGATGGCGGCAAGGCCCGCGCGCTGGATGCGCTGGCGCAATCGGAATATTATGGCGCGATGCCGGTGCCGCTGGACAGCTATCGCGAACAGGTCAAGCGCCAGTCGGTGCGCAACATGAAACTGACGCGCGACCAGTTGCTGAAAGGCATGGGCCACCTGATCCTGCCGGAAGACCTGATCGGCAATCTGGGGCCTGCCGTCACCTCGGGGCGGTCGATCCTGATGTATGGCCCACCGGGCAACGGCAAATCCTCGATCTCCAACGGCATCCGCGATGCGCTTGGCGACAAGATCTATATCCCGCGCGCGCTGGAATATTCGGGGCAGGTCATCACCGTCTATGACCCCATCGTGCATACTGCGGCGGAAGAGGCGGTGGACGATCCCAACAGCCTGCGCCGCACCTCGAACCGCTATGATCAGCGCTATGTCTATTGCCAGCGCCCGTCGGTGATCACCGGCGGCGAATTGAGCCTTGATATGCTCGATCTGACCTACAACCCGGTGGCGCGCACCTATCAGGCACCGTTGCAGCTGAAATCCAATGGCGGCATCTTCATCGTCGACGACCTTGGCCGTCAGGCAGAGCCGCCGCAAAAGCTGGTCAACCGCTGGATCGTGCCGCTGGAAGAAAGCAAGGACATCCTTGCGCTGCAATCGGGCGAAAAGTTCACCGTGCCGTTTGACACGCTGGTGATCTTTTCCACCAACTTCCACCCGAACGAGATTTTCGACGGCGCGGCCCTGCGCCGGATCTTCTTCAAGATCAAGATCGACGGCCCGAACCAGGAGAATTTCCTGAAGATCTTCGCCATGATCGCGCGCAACAAAAAGATGCCGCTCGATGAACGGGCGATGATCCATCTGTTGAAGGTCAAATACCCGACCATCAACAACAATTTCGCCAATTACCAGCCGGTGTTCCTGATTGATCAGATGATCGCCATCTGTGAATTCGAGGGCCAGCCCAATCACATGACCCCCGAATTGATCGACAGGGCCTGGGCGAACATGTTCGTGCGCGATGAAAAGATTGCGAAATGACCGCCGCGCGGCCCCGCCGCCTCAGCCGAAGTGGATCACGCCCGCTTCGGTGACGATGGCATCCAGCCGCTGATCGGTCGGCTCGATCGGCACGTCGGGCACTTCCTGCGCGGCAAAGGCAAAGCCCACCGCCAGCGTCGGGCGTTTGCTGCGCAGCAGTTCCAGCGTGCGGTCGTAAAACCCGCCGCCATAGCCCAGCCGATAGCCGCGCCGGTCCCAGCCGACCAGCGGCACGATCAGCACCTCTGGTTCGATCCAGGCCCCTTCGGCGGGGATGAAGGCGCCAAAGGCCCCTTCCACCATCGCGCAGCCCGGCGTCCATTCGCGGAACTTCAGCGGCTGCCCCTTGCCCATGATCACAGGCACACAGACCGGCCCCTGATGGGCGGCCATCGCGGCCAGCGGGTCGATCTCGGTGCGCATCGCCATATAGCCCGACAGCGCTCGCCCGGCATGGGGGGCCAGCCAGTCGGCCAGCAACTCGGCCGCCTGTCCCTTCCCTTTGTCAAAGGCCGCCTTGCGGGCCGCAAAGCCCGCGCTGCGGGCCTCGGCCTTGATCTGTGCGATGGTCATAACAGCACCAATGTTGCCAGCCCGAGAAAGGCAAAGAATCCGATCACATCCGTCAGCGTGGTCACGAACGTGCCCGAGGATAATGCGGGATCAAAGCCGACCCGGTTGAGCAAAAGCGGCACCAAAGTGCCCGCAAGCGCCGCGACGAACAGATTGACGATCAGCGCCACGCCCAGAACCGCCCCGAGCAGCGGCGCGCCAAAGATCAGCCAGCCCGACAGGCCCATGATCAGCGCAAAGGCGATACCGTTGATCAGCCCCACGCCCGCCTCGCGCCGCACCACCCTGAGCGCGTTCGATCCGGTCAGATCGCGGGTCGCAAGCGCACGCACCGCCACCGTCAGCGATTGCGTGCCCGCATTGCCGCCCATCGAGGCCACAATCGGCATCAGCGCCGCAAGCGCCACCAGCGCCGAAATCGTGCCCTCGAAGCGCGAGATCACCAGGGCCGCAAGGTTGGCGGTGATGAGGTTGACGAACAGCCACGGAAAGCGGCTTTTCACCGTGTCGATCACGCCATCGGAGATCGAGCTTTCATCGCCGACACCGGCCAGACGCAGCATGTCTTCCTCATGCTCTTCATCCAGCACGTTCATCGCGTCGTCGATAGTGATGACCCCGACCAGCCGGTCGTTTTCATCCACCACCGGACAAGAGATCAGGTGATACTGGTTGAAGATATAGGCCACATCGGCCTCTTCCTCGGTGGCCTGAACCGTGCGGAAACTGTCTTCCATGATCGTGCGCAGCCCGACATCGCGCCGCGACGACAACAGCCGCCCCAGCGTGACATAGCCCTTGGGCTTCATGCGCGGATCGACAAGGATCACGTGATAGAACTGGTCAGGCAGCCATTCCGCCCCGCGCAGATGGTCGATGGTTTCGCCCACCGTCCAGTGATCGGGGGCCACCACCACCTCGCGCTGCATCAGGCGGCCTGCGGAATATTCCGGGTAGGCCATCGCCTGTTCCACAGCAACCCGGTCGGCGGCCTCCAGCGCGCTCAGGATCATGGCCTGCTGCGGGCCTTCGAGGTCTTCGAGGATGTCGACGACATCATCGGTTTCCAGCTCGCGCACCGCCTCGGCCAGCACATCGCGCGGCAGCGCCTCGATCACCTCTTCGCGGATCGAATCGTCGATTTCCGACAGGATGTCGCCGTCAATCTCGTCGGAATAGAGCCGCACGAAGGTGCGGCGTTCCGACGGGCTGATCTGTTCCAGAAGGTCGGCGATATCGGCGGCGTGCAGCGGTTCCAGCAGCACACGCAGCCGTGCGGCATCCTCGGCCTCCACCGCGTCGAGAATCGCCGCAACACGGCGCGGATCCAGCGCCTCTTCGTCGCCATTCTCCGGGAATGCCTCGTTTTCCGCCATTTTGCCTCCTGCGCGATTGCCGCGACCTTATGATAAGCTGTTTCAAAGAAACAGGGTGGAGCGGGAAATTTACCGAGGTCGTGAAAGCCTCTAGAGTGGCAGGGTTGCAAAGGAGGTGCGTCATGGCCGATCTACTTCTGGGGCAGGTTCTGTCCTTTACCGGCGATCCCTTCCTCGATGGGCCCGAGGCCGCGCGTCTGGACGGCGCGGTGCTGCTGGAGGCAGGTCGGATCCGCGCCGTGGGTCAGGCCGACGATCTGCGGCGCATGGCCCCGCAGGCGCGGGTGACGGATTATGGCCGCGCCATCATCTCTGCCGGTTTCGTCGATGCGCATGTGCATTATCCGCAGACCGCGATCATCGCGAGCTGGGGCAAACGCCTGATCGACTGGCTGAACAGCTATACCTTCCCCGAAGAGATGCGCTTTGCCGATCCGGCCTATGCCGAAGAGGTGGCGGCCCGCTATCTGGACCTGACGTTGGCGCATGGCACCACTTCGGTCTGTTCCTATGCCACGATTCACCCGGAATCGGTCGATGCGCTGATGGCGGCGGCGCAGGCGCGCGGCCAGCGGATCTGGACCGGCAAGACCTGCATGGACCGCAACGCCCCCGAAGGCCTGCGCGACACGCCGCAATCGGCGCATGACGACAGCGCCGCCCTGCTGGCCAGATGGCATGGGGTGGACCGGCTGTCCTATGTGATCACGCCGCGCTTTTCGCCCACCTCGACCCCGGACCAGCTTGCGGCCCTGGGGGCGCTCTGGGCCGCGAACCCGTCCTGCCTGATGCAGACGCATCTGAGCGAGCAGCTTGATGAAATCGAGTGGGTGCGCGGCCTTTACCCCAGCGCCCGCGACTATCTGGATACCTACGAAGCCTTTGGCCTGCTGGGCAAGGGCGGGCTGTATGGCCATGCCATCCATCTGGAACCGCGCGAGAAGGACCGGCTGCGCGAGGTGGATGCCAGCCTGATCCATTGCCCGACCTCCAACACCTTCATCGGGTCCGGCCTGTTCGACATGGGCGGGCTGAAGGCGGCAGGCCATCGCATCGGCCTTGCCACCGATACCGGCGGCGGGTCGTCCTTTTCGATGCTGCGCACCATGGCCGCCGCCTATGAAGTGGGCCAGTTGCGCGGACGCCCGCTGCACCCGTCGGAACTGTGGTGGCTGGCAACGCAAGGCTCGGCCCGCGCACTACATGCCGATCATCAGATCGGCAATATCGCAGCGGGCATGGAGGCGGATCTTGTGGTGATCGACACCGCCTCCACCCCGGCCATCACGCAGGCCACCGCGCGCGCAGACACGCTCTGGCAGGCGCTGTTCCCCACCATCATGATGGGCGATGACCGCGCCATCCGCGCCGTCTGGATCGCGGGCAAACTGCACCAGCGCTAGTGGCTGAATAGCAACCTGAAAACGGATGGGGGAGGTTCTGGAGCGGGCGGCGGGAATCGAACCCGCGTCTCTTGCTTGGAAGGCAAGGGTCTTACCATTACACAACGCCCGCGCTCTGGCGTCGTCATATCGCGTCGCAAAACCAGTGGCAAGACCACCTGCCGCCGCCGTTGCGATTTATCCGAAGTGCGGGATCAGATCACATCCGCAGTTTGCACCAGCCGGGCAAAGCCCTGCGCCAGCGTGGCCAGCGTCACGTCGCGCACCGTCTCCGGCGCGATTTTGGTGCCATCCGGCCCGGTGCTGCCAAAGTTGAAAGTGGCATCGGTGACCAGCTGCACCGCATAGCCCAGATCACAAGCGCTGCGGATGGTGGAGTTCACGCAAAAATCCAGCGCCGCCCCGACCACCACCAGCTCGCGGCAGCCATCGGCCTGCAACAGTTCATGCAGCCCAGTCCCGGCAAAGGCCGAAGAGGTGCGCTTCACGATCACCCGCTCTCCGGCCAGCGGTGCCACCTCGGGCATCACCGCCCCGGTCGGCTTGTCGAGGCGAAAACCCGAGGCCGGATCCGGGTCGTCATGGTGGATATGCAGCACCGGTCGCCCCGCCGCGCGGAAGGCCGCCAGCACCGCCGCCGCCCGTGTCTCGGCCCCCGGTGTGCTGCGCGGACGGCCCGCAAGCGTGCGCCGGGTGAATTCCTGTTGCAGATCAATGATCAGAAGCGTCGCGGTCATCGGGCCTCTCGGGCTTGCATCCTTGAAAGGGCGCCCCCGCAAGGGCACCCGGCACTTTCAGCAGCCCAGACACCAGCGCATCACCGCCTTCTGCGCATGCAGCCGGTTTTCGGCCTCGTCAAAGATCACTGAATGGGGGCCATCCATCACCGCGCTGGTCGCCTCGTCATTGCGATGTGCGGGCAGGCAATGCATGAACAGCGCGTCGGGTTTGGCCTTGGCCATCAGCGCCTCGTTCACCTGATAGCCGCGCAGCTGGTTGTGCCGCCGCTCTTTCGCGCTTTCGGGATCGTGCATCGACACCCAGGTATCGGTCACCACCAGATCCGCGCCTTCCACCGCCCGCGCCGGATCCCGCTCGATCTGCACCGACACGCCCTTGGAGCGGGCAAACCCGACCCATTCCGCCTCGGGGTCGAGCGTTTGCGGCCCGGTGAAGGTGAAATCAAAGCCGAACTGGCCCGCCGCATGCAGAAAGCTGGCGCAGACATTGTTGCCGTCTCCGGCCCAGACCACCTTCTTGCCCGCGATCGGGCCGCGATGTTCCTCATAGGTCATCACATCGGCCATGATCTGGCAGGGGTGGGTGCGGTTGGTCAGACCATTGATCACCGGCACCGTGGCATGTTCCGCCATTTCTTGCAGCGTCGCCTCTTCAAAGGTGCGGATCATGATGAGATCGACATAGCGCGACAGCACCCGCGCGGTATCGGCAATCGTCTCGCCATGGCCCAGCTGCATTTCCTTGCCCGACAGCACCATGGTCTGCCCGCCCAGCTGTCGCACCCCCACGTCAAAGCTGACCCGGGTGCGGGTCGACGGTTTTTCAAAGATCAGCGCGACCATGCGCCCCGCCAGCGGCTGCTCGTCATCGGGCGTGCCCTTGGGGCGGCCATTGCGCGCCGCTTTCATCGCATGGGCGGAATTGATCATCACCCGCAGATCGCTGGCAGAGGTGGTATGGATATCAAGGAAATGTTTCATGGATTCTGTCTGTCTGGCACAGGGCCTGGATGGTTTTGCAAAAGCGGAGCGACCGGGGCGGCAGGATCGTAATCCATCACCAGAACCGCAGTGCCTCCGGGGGTCGACGTAAGAAGACGGTCCCGAAATCCGGCTCGTCGGTAAGCCCGCACGGCCCGTTCATTCGACGGATCGGGGTCGATCACCAGACGCGCCGCCCCTTCGGCCAGCAGCGCCTCGGCCCGCTGGCGCAGATACCGCGCGGCATGGCCCTGCCCCAGCAGATCCGGCGCGCCCAGAAACGTATCCATGCCCCGGCTGCCGGGCGGATAGGCGGCCAGATAGGGTGCCCCTTCCGCTGACGCCTCAGCCCCCGGGGGCACCGCATAATCCTGCACAAAGGCAAAGGCCCTGCCACCAAGAAGCACCAGCCGCAGATCGGTCTGATCGCTGTCCAGCGCCTGCTCCAGCAGGGCAAGTTCGGCGTCGGGCGCGCCCCACCAGGCCCGCACATGCGGCTGGCTCAGCCAGTCCCGCATCTGCGGAAAATCGGCGCGGGTCAGGCGCGCAAAGGTGTAGACCTCATTGGCCATGGCTCTCGATCCGCGCGGCGGCGGCATCAAGCCGTTTCAGCGCCTCGGCAATATCCGCATCCGGGATGTTCAGCGCCGGCAACAGGCGCAGGGCATTGTCCGCCGCCGGAACCGTCAGCAGATGCTCGGCATAGGCCGCCTTCACCACCTCGGTATTGGCCGCCACGCATTTCAGGCCCAGCATCAACCCCTGCCCGCGCACGCCTTCAAACACCTGCGGGTGTGCGGCCACCAGCCCCTCCAGCCCCTGCCGGAACAGCCCCGCCTTGCGGTTGACCTCAGCCAGGAACGCATCATCCGACACGATCCGCGTCACCGCTGCGCCCACGGCACAGCCCAAAGGGTTGCCGCCATAGGTGGAGCCATGCGTGCCCGCCACCATGCCCGCCGCCGCCGCCTCGGTCGCCAGCACCGCGCCCAGCGGGAAGCCACCGCCAATGCCCTTGGCCACCATCATGATGTCGGGCGTGATGCCCGCCCATTCATGCGCAAACAACCGGCCCGTGCGGCCCATGCCGCATTGCACCTCGTCAAACACCAGCAGCACGCCATGTTCATCACACAG
Organism: Gemmobacter fulvus; assembly: GCF_018798885.1. Lineage (NCBI taxonomy): Bacteria > Pseudomonadati > Pseudomonadota > Alphaproteobacteria > Rhodobacterales > Paracoccaceae > Gemmobacter > Gemmobacter fulvus. The sequence goes on from NZ_CP076361.1 coordinate 664,479, forward strand.
GTCACGCAAGCCTTTCAGACAGCCATCCGACAGGCTGCGGATACCGCCCTCGCCCTGAATCGGCTCCACCATCACCGCCGCCGTGCGCGCACTGATCGCCGCAGCCAGCGCCTCATGGTCACCGAAGGGCAATTGCCGGAACCCCGGCATCAGCGGCCCGAAGCCCTTGACCATCTTTTCCGATCCCGCCGCCGCAATCGCAGCCGTCGACCGGCCATGGAACGCGCCGTCAAAGGTCAGGATCTCGATCCGCTCCGGCTGGCCTTTCTCGTACCAGTATTTGCGCACCATCTTGACGGCAAGCTCAGCCGCCTCGGTGCCCGAATTGGTGAAAAACACCGTATCGGCAAAGGTTTTCTCCACCAGCAGATCGGCCAGCGCCTCCTGCTCGGGGATCCGGTACAGGTTCGACACATGCCACAGCTTCGCCGCCTGCGTGCTGATCGCCTCGACCAGCGCCGGATGGGCATGGCCCAGCGCATTCACCGCAATGCCCGCGCCCAGATCGAGATAGCGGCTGCCATCCTCGGCGGTCAGCCAGCTGCCCTCGCCCTTGGTAAAGGCCATCGGTGCACGGTTATAGGTCGGCAGAACAGACGAGATCATGGGAATATCCTTGCGGAACAGAAGCCATAGGGGTGCCAAAGGCACAGCGGCATGTCAACGGAGAGAGAGGGGAAAGCGGCATCGCGCCGATAATCGGCAGGGATCGCATGCTCCAGCACGCGCTCAGGCGCAGAAGCGTCGGCGTCGGGGGAGCTGGAAGAGGGGGCTCGATGCGATCATGCGCCCGTCCCTAGCGCGAAAAGGACCGCCTGTAAACGCAAATTCCACGGCCCCCGCCCACCTGACTGGCCTCGCCCACTTGCATTTTGCCCAAATACTCATCTTGCCGCCCTCACTGCCAGTGGACCGCCCTCCGGCCGCGCAGCAGCCGCCGCTGCGGCTGCGGGCAAGCGGGGGGTTCGATGCCCCCCGCGCCCGCCCCACCCGGCGCCTCAGTCCCGCTTGCGCTCCAGCCGGTAACTGCCCTCGGGCAGATCCAGTGCTGCGGCAAGATCGTGCAATTGCGTGATCGACAGCGTGATGATCATCGGCTCTTCGGTGACCGGGTGCAGCTGTTCCAGCGTCACACAATCCTCGAAAGCGTTGATGGTGATATCTTCCTGCAACCCTTCATGCCCCTCGTCGATGAGGGTGATCACGGTCGCGTCGAATTCATGCTCGATGGTAAACATGGCGCCAGCCTAAGCCCGTGCTCCGCGCCGTGCAATGCCAAAGGCCCCCCATCCCCGCTTTCGCCTGACAAGCCCGTGACAGCGCAAGAAGATGGCTTTCCGCCGCCGGTGGATTTGTTAGGAAGGGAGAAAATCCCGAATGGAGCAGGCAGCAATGCAGCGGATGGCACAGGCAACATGGCTTCTGGCGGCTCTCGCCCTGTCGGGCTGCGTGCAGATGACCGCCCCCGCCCCGATGCCGATCCCGCAGCCGGTGCCGCAAGCGGCGCGTGGCGAATTGCCGGTGCTGTCGCCGCAAGAGGCCGCGCGAAATTTCGTGACCGTGGTCACCCGGGTGGAGCCGGTGGCCGAGGCGCTGTGCCGCGCCCGCACCAATGGTCAGGCCGATTGTGACCTGCAGATCGTGATCGACAAACGCATGGAACTGCCGCCCAACGCCTTCCAGACCCTGGATGAGGCAGGCCGCCCGGTGGTCGGCTTCACGCTGGCGCTGATCGCCGATGCCCGCAACGCCGATGAGCTGGCCTTCGTGCTGGGGCATGAGGCGGCGCATCACATCGCGGGCCATATCCCGCGCCAGAAACAGACCGCCGCCGCCGGCGCCGTGCTGGGCGCGGTGCTGGGTCAGGTGACCGGCGCCGATGCGGCGATGCAGGACCAGCTGCAAAATATCGGTGCCTCGGTCGGCGCGCGGCGCTATTCGCGGGATTTCGAGCTGGAGGCCGATGCGCTGGGGGCTGAAATCGCGTTTCACGCCGGTTACGATCCGGTGCTGGGTGCCGGGTTCTTTGCCCGCCTGCCCGATCCGGGCGATCAGTTCCTCGGCAGCCACCCGCCCAATGCGCAGCGCCAGGCCCAGGTTGCCGCCGTGGTCGCCCGCCTGAAACAGCAGACCGGCACCGGCTGGTGACGCCGGCCCGGGCGGCGCGCGGGGGCCGCCCGGGCCGGCCGCGACTGAGCGGGGGCTCGATGCCCCCCGAAGCCGCCCCCGATTTGATCTGCGTCATGGCACGCAACCCCGCGCCGCCCCACCCTGTCCGAACAAGGAACGCGGGAGGCAGGGCAATGATCGGATATGTGGATGCACCGAAAGCGTGGTGGCTCACCCATGGCATGGCGCGCGCCGTGGGGGTCAGCCTGCCGCAGGCGGTCACCGAGGGCTGGCTGAAACGCAGCGAACTGGCGGCCATCGTCAACCGCTGCCAAGGCTGCGACAGGGCCGAACGCTGCACCGCCTGGCTGGCGCAGGCCAGCCGTGCCAGTGCCCTGCCCGCCTTCTGCCGCAACAAGGCCGAAATCGAATCGCTCGCCCCCGAACTGCCTGCGCAGGACGCGGCGCGCTGCCCCCCATTGGCTTGATCCATCCGCCGCGTTAGCCTGCACCGACAAATGCGACCGGAAAGACCAGAGCAGGATGCGGCAGATCGAACAGGTGGTGAGCGACCGGGGCTCCAAATATGCCGTCTCCGGCGGGCCGGTGTCCGGGCGGGCGGGCTGCGATTCCTTTGTAGCCGATCTGAAACGGGTCAAGAAATACGCCAAAGCCACGCATAACAGTTGGGCCTGCCTGTTGTCAGACGGCGGGCCGGTCAAGAATGACGATGGCGAAAGCGGCGCGGGCGCTGTGATCCTGCGGATGCTGGAACGGGCCGATCTGCGCGATACCATCGTGGTGGTGACGCGCTGGTATGGCGGCGTGCATCTGGGTGGCGACCGCTTCGCCCATGTCGTCACCTGCGTGCGCGCCTTTCTGGAGGCCGAGGCGAAAGGCTGATCTGCGTTTCATGGCCTGCGCCTGCCCGTCTCCACCCCAAGATGCAGGCCAATCCCGTGGACAGGCCGGGGCGATCCTGCGAGATAACCGCAAAAGGCAGGAGACGGATATGTTGGCATGGATCGGGGCCGAGCTGCGGCGGCTGGGCAATACGGCGCGGTGGTCCTGGCAGGGCTGGTGCGCCGCCTGGGCGGGCGAAAAATCGCTGCGGCAATGGGTCATCGTCAATGTCCTGTCGGCCCTGCTGGCCGTCACGCTGGATCTGACGCCGGGCGAACGCGCGCTGATCCTGGCGCTCGGGCTGCTGATCCTGGTGGCCGAGCTAATCAATACCGCCATCGAAGAGACGGTGGATTACATCTCGACCACCCAGGATCCGCGGGCGGGCCGTGCCAAGGATTGCGGCAGTGCCGCCGTGGCAGTGACGGCGATTGCCGGTGGCGTGGCCTGGCTGGTGATCCTGATCGGCTGATCCGCCCGCCTGCCCCCGTCAGGCGTGACGCCAGAGGTTCACCAGAAAGCACAGCACCCCGGCCAGAATGGCCAGTTCGGCCAGCGGGAACACCGGCCCGATGCTTTCCGCCGCCACACGCCCGCTCATCATCAGGAACAGCGCCAGCAGCAGCACTAGCGCACCGATCTGATGCAGCCAGAAGTGCGCCCGGCCCAGCACCCCTGCCGCCATCGCCGGGAGCACACGATAGGCCAGTCCGAACACCGCCATCAGCACAAACCCCAGCAGGTTAATATGCGCGTGAACCGGCGACAGTGAATGATCGCCGGAAGCCCCCATGTGGCTTCCCAATCCGATGCCGACAAGCAGATACACAGTACCGATCAACAGGAAGTTGCGTGAAATGGCCATGACGGTTTTCCCTGCTCTGGTGCGCAATCCCACAGCGCCCGTCCAGACTATCACGGTTTCGTGAACAGATCGAGCCTGCCACGCATCTGCCAAGCGCCTGCCGCACCCGAGACCTGCCGAACAGAACCCGCGACCGACCGGCCGCGCATCGAGGCGGCGCTTGTGGGCGGGCTGACCAGCGGCGAGGCCATCGTGGCTCGTTATCTGCGCGACAATGGCCTGACCCAGATGTTCGATCTTGAAGGCCCGAACCGGCTGTTTCTGATCTCGCTCGACGATGCCACGGGCATCGCCGCCCGCATCGAGGGGGCCTGACGCGCCCTACCAGCCCTGCCCCACCTGCCGCAACTCCGGCAGGAATGTCGTCAGCATCGGCGGCAACTGGTTGCGCCCCGGCCCGGCGGCAATCACCACCAGACGCGAGCCTTCCATGCCCTCGGGCCAGACAGGCAGGCTGCGCGGCGGGCTGAGGATATGCTGCACCACATGGAACACGGTGGGACGGCCCGGCAGCTCGGCAATCTCCACCAGCCCTTTCAGGCGCAGCAGATCGGGGCCGAAGGTCTGTTGCAACGCGCCAATGGCCATCTGCATCACCCGCGCCTCGATCGGCTGATCCGCCATGAAACAGAAGGCGGTCACGCTGTCGCCATGGTTGTTGGCACTATGGGCATGATGGCCGTGATGCTGCGCAAAGCGCAGCCATTCGGCCACTTCGGGCGGCTTTCCAGCCACGTCATAGGCCGCGAGCGAAAACAGCGCCTCGGGCGTCAGATCCGCCGCCGCAACCACACGCGCATTGGGGGCCACCCGCTCCAGATGCGCCAGCACCGGCGCAGGATCGGCCAGATCGGTTTTCGAGATCACCAGCAGATCTGCCACCCCGACCTGCCGCCGCGCCTCTTCATGCGCCGCCAGCGTGGTCAGCGCATGGGCGGCATCCACCACTGTCACCACCCCGTTCAGCACGAAATGATCCAGTATCATGTCATTGGTCATGAAGGTCTGCATCACCGGGGCCGGATCGGCAAGGCCGGTCGTCTCGATCACGATCCGGCTGAATTTCGGACCGGTGCCACTGTCGGCCTCATCCTTCAGGCGCAGCAGGGTCAGCCGCACATCACCCGACACCGTGCAGCAGATGCAGCCGGTCGAGGCGGCAAAGGCCCGGTCGCCCACACCCTCCATCAAGCCGCCATCGACATCGACCGCGCCGAATTCATTCACGATCACCGCCGTATCGCCAAAGCCCGGCGCAGCCATCAGCCGGTTCAGCAAGGTGGTTTTGCCCGCGCCCAGAAAGCCGGTCAGGATGGTTACGGGAATACGGTCGGTCATCGGCATCTCCTGTCACACCGGCGCATGGGTAGTGGCATCGGGCGCAGGCGGCAAGAGCCCGCCTTACCGCGCCAGTGCCAGAAGCCCGCCGACATCCAGATGCGCCTCCAGATGATCGGCCAGCGCATCCAGCGTCGCCTCCACCGTCGCCCCATAGCGCGCCTGTGACGGCGCGGCCCCAAGCGCGGAAAGCCAGGCCGCGCGGAACGCATCCGAGGTGAACATGCCGTGCAGATAACTGCCGGTGATCCGCCCGTCCGCCGAAACCGCCCCCTCCGGCTGCCCGTCGACAAAGGCAAACGGCCGGGCACGCGCCGGACCTTCGGTGCGGCCGATATGGATCTCATACCCTTCGACATCAAGCCCGCTGGCCGCATGGGTGGCGCGGGTGCGGGTCAGACGTTTGTCCGGCGTCATCAGGGTGGTGACATCGAGCAGACCCAACCCCGGCGTCTCGCCTGCCGGGCCCTCGATGCCGTCCGGATCCCGCACCACATGGCCCAACATCTGATAGCCACCACAAATGCCCAGAACATGCCCGCCGCGGCGCACGTGCGCGGCCAGATCAATGTCCCAGCCCTGCGCCCGCAGAAATGCCAGATCGCCGCGCGTGGATTTGCTGCCGGGCAGGATCACCAGATCGGCATCGCCGGGGATCGGCTGCCCCGCCGCGACCATGGACAGCGCCACCCCCGGCTCCTGCCCCAGCGGATCGAGATCGTCAAAATTGGCAATGCGCGACAGCGCAAGGCAGACCACCTTGAATCCGCCCGCGCCGCCCGCCTTCGGCAGGTCCAGCGCATCTTCGGCGGGCAGCCGCGCCGCATCGGCAAAGAACGGCACCACCCCATAGCCGCGCCAGCCGGTCTGCGCCGCGATCAACGCATAACCCTCGTCAAACAGCCGCACATCGCCGCGAAACTTGTTGATCACAAACCCCGCGATCATCGCGGCATCCGCAGGATCCAGCACCGCCTTGGTGCCCACCATCTGCGCAATCACCCCGCCGCGATCAATGTCACCCGCCAGAATCACCGGCACATCCGCCGCACGGGCAAAGCCCATATTGGCAATGTCACCGGCCCGCAGATTGACCTCGGCCGGGCTGCCCGCCCCCTCGACAATCACCAGATCATGCGCCGCTTTCAGCCGCCCGAAGCTCTCCAGCACCGACGCCATCAGACCGGGCTTGAGCGCGGCATAGTCCCGCGCCTTCACCGTGGCCACCCGCCGCCCCTGCACCACCACCTGCGCCCCGACATCGGTCTCCGGCTTCAGCAGCACCGGGTTCATGTCGGTCTGCGGCATCAGCCCACAAGCCAACGCCTGCAGCGCCTGCGCCCGCCCGATCTCGCCGCCATCTTCGGTGACGGCGGCATTGTTCGACATATTCTGCGGCTTGAACGGCGCCACCGACAGCCCACGTCGCCGCGCGGCCCGGCATAGCCCCGCCACCAGCAACGACTTGCCGACATTCGATCCGGCCCCCTGGATCATCAGTGCCGTCATTGCTTCCCCCCGGCCTCGGCGCGGCGGGGCGTGCGGAAGCCTCCGGCGGGGATATTTTCAACCAAGATGAAAGCAGACGGACAGCAACACGCAGCCCTCATGGAACCTCTCCACAACAAGGCAGGCCGCGCCCCCTTGCTGCTTTCATCTTGGCACAAATATCCCGGGGGTTTGGGGGCTGGCCCCCAATCCGGCAGATCAGCAGCAGCCACGGATCAGAACTCCACACCCTTCTGCCCCTTGATACCCGACCGGAACGGGTGTTTCAGCAGGGTCATCTCCGTCACCAGATCGGCCAGTTCGATCAACTCGTCCTTCGCGTTGCGTCCGGTCAGGCAGACATGGGTCAGCGGCGGTTTCTCGTCGCGCAGGAACGTCACCACCTCAGCCACGTCGAGATAGTCATAGCGCAGCGCGATATTGATTTCGTCCAGCAGCACGAAGCGGATCTCGGGATCGCGGATCAGTTCTTTCGCCTTGTCCCAGCCCTTCTGCGCCATCGCGATGTCGCGGGCGCGGTCCTGGGTTTCCCAAGTGAAGCCTTCGCCCATCGCATGAAACTGGCACAGGCCGCTGAAATGCCCTTCGATCAGCCGCCGCTCGCCGGTATCCCAGGCGCCCTTGATGAATTGCACCACGGCGCAGGGCATCTCATGCGCGATGCAGCGCAGGATCATGCCGAAGCCGGACGAGCTTTTGCCCTTGCCCGCGCCGGTATGCACGATCACCAGGCCCTTTTCGCCCTCCTTGCCCGCCATGATCTTGTCACGGGCGGCTTTTTTCTTGGCCATCTTCATCGCATGGCGGGCATCTTCGGCGCTCACATCCGTGGTCATGTCGCTGTCATCCGTCATGTGACGTTCCTCTGCCTTGACAATGGGGGGCCTCGTGCCTCAGGTGAGGCGGCGCTGGTGCCTGATTATGTCAGGCGAAGAGGGAATGCGACAGGCAATGCGACGCACCATGCGCCGATGCCGAAGCGCAGCCGCCCCCGCGACCGTGACCGGAGAGACCGCATTGCCACTGGGAAACCGGGAAGGCGGCGGTCAGGGGGAAACCCGCTCTGCAAGCCGGGAGACCTGCCAGCGCAGTGTTGAAACGGGCGGACGGGGTGTTCCGCGACCGGCAGAGGCGCCATGCGCCCCTTCCGTTTGCCAAATGCCCCCTCGCCCAAGCCGGAAGAGAGCCATGGCCAGCGCCACGCTTTACGTCTGCACCACCTGCCGCAGCGGTCTGCCTGCCGATCCGGAGGCGCCGCGTCCGGGTGCCGTGCTGCATGCCGCCCTCGCCGGTGCCGATCTGCCCGAAGGGGTGACGGTCAAGGGGGTGGAATGTCTGTCGGCCTGCAACACCGGCTGCGCGATTGCGCTGTCGGCCCCCGGCAAATGGACCTATGTTTACGGCCATCTGGATCCGGCGGCGCATCTGGCCCCGATCCTTGACGGCGCTGCCCGCTATGCTGCATCGGCGGATGGCCTCGTGCCATGGCGCGAGCGGCCCGAGATCTTCCGCAAGCAAAGTCTTGCCCGCGTTCCGCCTTTTGAAATTCCTGTGGAGACCACCGATGTCTGACCTCGCCAAAATCCCCGTTACCGTGATCACCGGCTTTCTCGGGTCCGGCAAGACGACGCTGATCCGGCATCTGATGGCCAATCCGCAGGGCAAGCGTTTGGCGGTGCTGGTCAATGAATTCGGCACCGTGGGGGTGGATGGCGACATTCTGAAATCCTGCGCCGATGACAATTGCCCGGTCGAGAATATCGTGGAACTGGCGAATGGCTGCATCTGCTGCACCGTGGCCGATGATTTCATCCCCACCATCGAGGCGCTGATGGCGCTGCCGCAGCGCCCCGATCACATCCTGATCGAGACCTCGGGCCTTGCGCTGCCGAAGCCGCTGCTCAAGGCGTTCGACTGGCCGGCGATCCGCTCCCGCATTACCGTGGATGGTGTGATCACTCTGGCCGATGCCGAGGCGGTGGCCGCGGGCCGCTTTGCCCCCGATGTCGATGCCGTGGCGGCCCAGCGCGCCGCCGACGATTCGATCGACCATGAAACCCCGCTGTCCGAAGTGTTCGAGGATCAGCTGGCCTGCGCCGATATCGTTCTGCTGTCGAAGGCCGATCTGGCGGGCGAGGCGGGCCTTGCCGCCGCACGGGCAGTGATCGAGGCGGAAACCCCGCGCAAGCTGCCGATCATCGCCATGACCGAAGGTGTGGTGGATCCGCGGGTGGTTCTGGGCCTCAATGCCGCCGCCGAGGATGATCTGGCCGCGCGGCCCAGCCACCATGATGGTCATGACGATCACGAACATGATGATTTCGACACCGTGGTGATGGAACTGGGCGAAGTGGCCGACCCGGAGGCGCTGCAAGCCGCCATTCAACGTCTGGCGCGCGAACAGCATATCCTGCGGGTGAAGGGTTATGTCGCGGTCACCGGCAAGCCGATGCGGATGCTGGTGCAGGCGGTGGGCGAGCGGGTGCGCGCGCAATATGACCGCCCTTGGGGCACCACGCCGCGCGCCACGCGGCTTGTGGTGATTGCAGAGCATGATCACGTCAATGAGGCGGCCATCCGCGCCGTGCTGGAGGGCTGATCCTTGCATGTCGTCTTCCGCGAAAGCCATGGGCTGGAGGAAACGGACGCGCCGTTCGATCCGGGGCAAAGCCCTGCCGATCTGGTGGTGCTGTCGTTTTCCGACAGTGATCTGGGGGCTTTCGCGGCGGGCTGGTATCGTGCGGGCGGCAAACTTCCCGGTCTGCGGCTGGCGAACCTTGTGGCGCTGCGCCATCCGCTGTCGGTGGATACCTATGTGGAACAGACGCTGGCCGGGGCCAAGGGTATCCTGATCCGGCTGATCGGCGGCGAAAGCTATTGGGCCTATGGGCTGGCGCAGGTGCAGGATCTGTGCCGCCGCCACGGCATCGCGCTGGCGGTGCTGCCGGCCGACGGGCGCGCCGATACGCGGCTGGATGCGCTGTCCACCTTGCCGGTGGGCACGCTGCGCCGTCTTGCCGCCCTTTGCGACGCCGGGGGTGCTGTGGCGGCACAGGCGGCGCTGGCGCAACTGGCGCTGGCGGCGGGGCTTTATGCCGGGCCGGTGCCGGGCGACAAGACCCTGCCCGATTGCGGCTGGTATGATCCGGCGCGCGGGGTGCTGCCAGGGCCAGAGGACGTGGGGCCGGAGGGCGCGGGGCCGCTGGTCGTGGTCAGCTTTTACCGCAGTTATCTGACCTCGGCGGATCTGTCGCCGGTCGATGCGCTGATTGCGGAATTGCGGCGGCAAGGCTTCCGGGCTTTCGGGCTGTTTGCGCCCTCGCTCAAAGGGACGGCGGCCGAATGGGTGCAGCAGGCGCTGACAGATGCCGCCCCTGTTGCCATCATCAATGCCACCGCCTTTTCGGCCAAGGGGCCGGACGGCAGCTCGCCACTCGATACGCCGGGCTGCCCGGTGTTTCAGGTGGCGCTGTCCACCGCCCGCCGCCGCGACTGGGCCGGGGCCGACCGGGGCCTGTCGCCCGCCGATCTGGCCATGCATGTGGTGCTGCCCGAGGTGGACGGGCGCATCTTTGCGGGCGTGGCCAGTTTCAAATCGCCCACGGCGCGCGACCCCGATCTGCAATTCTCGCGCTTTGCCCATCGCGCCGATGACAGCCGCATCCGGGCCGTGGTGGCGCGGGTGGCGGCCTGGCACCGGCTGGGCACCACCCCCGCCCCGGCGCGGCAGTTGGCGTTGATCCTGTCCACCTATCCCGGCAAGGATTACAATCTGGCCCATGCCGTCGGGCTGGATGCGCTGGCCTCTGCCGAGGCGATCCTGAACGCGCTGCAAGGTGCGGGTTATGCCACCACCGCCCGCGCCGACCTTGGCCGTCAGTTGGAACAGGCCACGCTTTTCTGGCCGCTGGTCGAGTACAAGGCCGCACTGGCCACCCTGCCCGAGGCGCTGCAACAGGCCCTGACGGCGGCCTGGGGCAGGCCCGAAGATGATCCGGCCTGCATGGGCGCTGCGCTGCACTTCCGCGCGCTGCGGCAAGGGGCGGCGCTGATCGCGCTGCAACCCGAGCGCGGCGATGTGCAGGCCCGCGATGACGATTATCACGACCTGTCGCGCACGCCGCGCCATGCCTATGTCGCCTTCTATCTGTGGCTGCGGGCACAGGGGCTGCATGCGCTGGTGCATATCGGCGCGCATGGCACGCTGGAATGGCTGCCCGGCAAGGCAGTGGCGCTGTCGGATCTGTGCTGGCCCGAGGTTCTGACCGGCGCGCTGCCGGTGATCTATCCTTTCATCGTCAATGATCCCGGCGAGGCGGCGCAGGCCAAGCGCCGGATCGGTGCGCTGACGCTGGGCCATCTGCCGCCACCGATGGTTGCCTCGGCCACCCCGACCAACCTGACCCGGCTGGAACGGCTGCTGGATGAATATTCCACCGCCGACGGGCTGGACCCGGCCCGGCGCGACCGGCTGATTGCCGCCGTGCGCACCGAGGCGCAGGCGGCGGGGGTCGAGGCCGATCTGGGCATTCCGGCCGAAGCCTCGCCCGCCGAGGCGATCACCCGGATCGACCGCTTTGTCTGCGACATCAAGGAAAGCCAGTATGGCGAGGGCCTGCATGTCTATGGTCAGGGCAATGGCGAGATGGACGGGCTGCTGACCGCACTCGGCGCGCGGCGCGTCGCCCCCGGCCCCTCCGGCTCGCCCTGGCGCGGGCGGCTGGATGTGCTGCCCACCGGGCGCAACCTGTTTTCCGTCGATCCCCGGGCGGTGCCTTCGCGCGCCGCCTTTGCGCAGGGGGTGAAACTGGCCGAAGAGCTGATCCGCCGCCATTTGCAGGATCAGGGCGATTATCCGCGCGGGCTGGTGCTGGACCTCTGGGGGTCGGCCACCATGCGCACGGCGGGCGAAGAATTTGCCATGGCGCTGCATCTGGCCGGTCTGGCCCCACGCTGGGATGACGGGGCCGAACGGGTGAACGGGTTCGAGATCACACCGCTGGCCCTGCTGCGCCGCCCGCGTATCGACGTGACGCTGCGCGTCTCGGGCCTGTTCCGCGATGTGTTTCCCGGCCTTGCGCAACTGTTCGAGGCCGGCGCGCAGGCGCTGGCCGAACGTGACGAGGCGCCGGAGGACAACCCCTATACCCTGCGCACCGCCCGCGTCTTTGGCCCGAAGCCCGGTCTTTACGGCATGGGCATGACCAATGCGCTGGAGGATTACAGCGACGCGGGCCGGGCGGCGGCGGGCGAGGCCTGGCTGAAAGGATCGGAATGGGCGATTGATGCGCAGGGCACGGTGCATCACGCCCGCGCGGCGCTGGAGGAGAGGCTGCGCGCCGCCGATGGGTTTGCCCATGTGCAGGATCTGGCCGAAACCGATCTGCTGCTCGCCTCTGACTATGCCGCGCATGAGGGCGGTTTTGCGGCGGCGGTGGCGCATCTGGGCGGCGCGGTTCCGGCGCTGTATCATCTGGACGCCACCCGCCCCGACGCGCCGCGCGCCCGGCTTCTGGGCGAAGAAATCGCCCGCGTGATCCGCGCCCGCGCCACCAACCCCGATTGGGCCAGCGCCATGATGCGGCATGGCTTCCGGGGCGGGGCCGAGATTGCGGCGACGATGGATCATCTGGCTGCCTTCGCCCATCTGACCCGCGCCGTGCCCGCGCATCTGATCGATCTTTATCACGAGGCGACGCTGGGCCGTGCCGATCTGGTGGCGTTTCTGGAGGCGGAAAACCCGCAGGCGCTAGCCGCCTTGCAGGCGCGGTTTCAGGCCCTGCATGACGCCGGGCTCTGGGTCACGCGCCGCAATTCCATCGCCGCCACGCTGGACGTGGTGCCATGACAGAGGCGCCGCTGGTTCAGGGCTGGTGCCCCGGTGCCCTGCGTCCGATGCTGTCGGGCGATGGCTATGTGTTGCGGGTGCGCCCGCGTCTGGGGCGGCTGTCGGCGGACCAGGCGGCGGGCGTGGCAGCGCTGGCGCTGGCGCACGGCAACGGGCTGATTGATCTGTCGGCCCGCGCCAATGTGCAGCTGCGCGGCGTGCGCGCAGACAGCCATGCCCCGCTGATCGCCGGGCTGCGGGCGCTGGGGCTGATTGACGACAGCGTGGCGCAGGAATCGCGGCGCAATATTGTGGTGCAGCCGTTCTGGGGCGACTCTGATCCGACGCTGGCGATTGCGGCGGATCTGACGGCGGCCCTCGCGGCCCCCGACGCGCCGGATCTGCCGGGCAAATTTGGCTTTGCGGTGGATTGCGGGCTGCGGCGCGTGCTGGATGGCACCGCCGCCGATATCCGCCTCACGCGGCAGGGCGATCAACTGGTGCTGCGCGCCGAAGGCAGCTTTCGGGCAAAGGTGGTCTCCCCCGACACCGCGGCAGCCGAGGCGCTGGCGCTGGCGCGCTGGTTTCTGGCCATGGGCGGCGTGACGCAGGGGCGCGGCCGCATGGCGGCGCTGATGGCGCGCGGTGTGGCGCTGCCCGAGGGCTTTACGCTCGAAACCCCGGTGCAGGCCTATGATGCCGCCCCCGGCGCTTGTGCCCAAGGTCAGCTTGTCGGGTTTGAATTCGGCCAGATGCAGGCGGAAACGCTGGCGGCGCTGGCCCGGTTGGGCGCACTGCGGGTCACGCCTTGGCGGATGCTGCTGATCGAGGGCGCGACGCAGGCCCCCGCCCTGCCGGGGGTCATCTCCGATCCCGCCTCGCCCCTGCTGCGGGTGATTGCCTGCACCGGCGCCCCCGGATGCACGCAGGCGCTTCAGCCGACACGCGCGCTGGCGCGGGCATTGGCCCCGCACCTTTCAGTGCCGCTGCATGTCTCGGGCTGTGCCAAGGGCTGCGCCCATCCCGGCCCCGCGCCGCTGACCCTGACCGCTACGGTCGAAGGCTTTGCGCTGATCCGCGATGGCACCGCCGCCGATATGCCGCTATCCACCCATTCCATGGCCGATCTGATCGCCCGTCCCGATATTCTGACCGAGTAGCCCGATGCCCCATATCTACGAAACCGATGGCGCGACCATCTATGTCAACTCTTTCGCCACCATCCGGGCCGAGGCTGATCTGGCCCGGTTCACCCCGGAGGAAGAGGTGGTGGTGGTGCGCATGATCCATGCGGCAGGCATGGTCGGGCTGGAGCAGCACGCCCGCTTCACCCCCGGCATGGCGATTGCGGCCCGCGCCGCACTCGAGGCGGGCGCGCCGATCCTGTGTGATGTGCGCATGGTGTCGGAAGGCATCACCCGGCCCCGCCTGCCCGCCGACAACCAGATCCTCTGCACGCTGCAAGACCCGCGCGTGCCCGATCTGGCAAAGGCCATGGGCAATACCCGATCCGCCGCGGCGGTCGAGCTGTGGCGCCCGCATCTGGCCGGGGCGGTGGTCGCCATCGGCAATGCCCCGACCGCGCTGTTCCATCTGCTGAACATGCTGCAAGACCCTGCCTGCCCGCGCCCTGCCGCGATCATCGGCTGCCCTGTCGGTTTCATCGGGGCGGCGGAATCGAAAGAGGCGTTGATGCAGGATCAGCCCTGCCCGGCGATGATCATCGCCGGGCGGCTGGGCGGTTCGGCCATCACCGTGGCCGCGATCAACGCTCTGGCCTGCCGGAAGGAATAACATGGCCCGCATCATCTGTGCCGGACTTGGCCCCGGCGACCCTGACCTGATCTCGATCCGGTCCGACCGGGCGATCCGTGCGGCCAGCCATGTCGCCTATTTCCGCAAGGAAGGGCGCAAGGGACAGGCGCGCGCCATCGTCGAGGGCATGTTGCGCCCCGATGCGGTCGAGCTGGCGATGGAATATCCCGTCACCACCGAATTGCCGTTTGACAGCCCGGAATACAATGACGCGCTGGCGCAGTTCTATGATCTCTGGGCCGAGCGTCTGGCGGCGATGCCGGGCGAGGTGGTGGTGCTGTGCGAGGGCGACCCCTTCTTCTATGGCAGTTTCATGCACCTTTATACCCGGCTGAAAGACCGGGTGGCGGTGCAGGTCATCCCCGGCATCACCGGCATGGCGGGCTGCTGGCACGCCACCGGCACGCCGATCACCTGGGGCGATGACGTGCTGTCGGTGCTGATGGGCACGCTGCCGGAGCAGGATCTGGTGGCGCATATGCAAAGCGCCGATGCGCTGGCAATCATGAAAACCGGGCGCAATCTGCCCAAGGTGCGCCGCGCGCTGGAAACCGCCGGCCGGCTGGGCGATGCTTGGCTGATCGAGCGTGGCACCATGCCGGGCGAGCGGGTGGCGCGGCTGGCCGAGGTGGATGTGGCCGATTGTCCCTATTTCGCCATCGTGCTGGTGCATGGCCATGGCCGCCGCCCCGAGGTGCTGGAATGACCGGCGCGGTTCTGATTGCGGGCCTCGGCCCCGGCGATGCCGCCATGGTCACGCACGAGGTGACGGCGGCGCTGGCGCAGGCGACCGATGTGGTGGGCTATATCCCCTATGTCGCCCGCGTCGCGCCGCGCCCCGGCCTGACCCTGCATCCGACCGACAACCGGGTGGAGCTGGACCGCGCCACCCATGCACTTGAACTGGCGTCTGCCGGGGCGCGGGTGGTCGTGGTGTCATCCGGCGATCCGGGGGTGTTTGCCATGGCCAGCGCGGTGTTCGAGGCGCTGGAAGCCCGGCCCGATCTGGCCGATGTGCCGGTGACGGTGCTGCCGGGCATCACTGCGATGCTGGCCGCCGCCGCCGCCGCCGGGGCGCCGCTGGGCCATGACTTCTGCGCCATCAACCTCAGCGACAACCTCAAACCCTTTGCGCTGGTGGAAAAGCGGCTACGGCTGGCGGCACAGGCCGATTTTGCCATGGGGTTCTACAACCCCCGTTCAAAATCCCGCCCGCATCAGTTTGCCCGCGTGCTGGAGATCCTGCGCGAAGAATGTGCGCCGACCCGGCTGATCACCTTCGCCCGCGCCGTCTCGACCCCGGAGCAGGTGCTGCGCACCGTCACGCTGGCCGAGGCAACCGAGGATATGGCCGATATGCGCACGGTGGTGCTGGTCGGCAATTCCGCCACCCGCCGCGTCGGGCCCTATGTCTATACGCCCCGGTCAGCCTGATGCGCATCAGCCTGTGCCAGCCAGTGCAGCACCTCGGCCACCTCCGCCCGCACCGCGCGGGCGGGCAGCGCCGGGCGATCGATCATCACCACCGGCAGGCTCAGGGTGCGCGCCGCCGCGAGCTTGGCCTGCGCACCGCTGCCGCCCGCATTCTTGGCCACGACATGCGTGATCCGCTCTCGGCGCAACAGCGCCAGATCCCCGGCCAGATCAAAGGGGCCGCGTGCAATTTCCACCGAACAGTCGGGCAAGGGCAGCGCGCCCGGCGGATCGACCAGCCGCAGCAGGTAATGGTGCTGCGGTCTGGCGGCAAATTCCGCCAGATGCAGCTTGCCGATGGCCAGAAACACCCGCGCCGGGCTGTCGGGCAAGGCGGCAACCGCCCCGGCCATATCGGGCACATGGGTCCAGCGGTCGCCCGGCTCTGCCTTCCATTCCGGGCGTTGCAGCGCGACCAGCGGCACTTGGGCTTCGGCGCAGGCGGCAACGGCATTGCGGCTCATCTGCGCGGCAAAGGGATGGGTGGCGTCGATCACATGGCTGATCTGCGCGTCCCGCAGATACGCCACCAGCCCCGGCACACCGCCAAAACCACCAACCCGCATCGGCAGGGGCTGCGCGACCGGCGCCTCGGTGCGCCCGGCATAGGAAAACACCGCCGCCAGCCCGGCATCGGCGAGCGCGCGGGCCATCCGGCTGGCCTCGGTGGTGCCGCCCAGCAAAAGAACGCGTGTCATGTCTGAGCCCTGGCTGCATATCATCGGTCTGGGAGAAGATGGACTGGCGGGCCTGCCCGGCGCAAGCCGTGCCGCGCTGGACCGCGCCGAAATCATCATCGGCGGGCCGCGTCACCTGGATCTGGTGCAGGCGGGCGCGCGGGGGCAACCCTGGCCGGTGCCGTTTTCCACCGCCCCCGTGCTGGCCGCCAAGGGCCGCCGCGTGGTGGTTCTCGCCTCGGGCGATCCGTTCTGGCATGGCGCGGGCGGCAGTCTGCTGAGCCACCTAGCTCCCCCTGATCTTGCGCCCGGCGACTGGATCAGCCATCCCGCCGCATCGTCGTTTCAGCTGGCCGCGAACCGGCTGGGCTGGCGGATGGAAGATACGCTGTGCCTTGGCCTGCACGCCGCCCCCTTGGCCCGGCTGCGCCCGTTGCTGCATCCGGGCAGCCGCGTGCTGGTGACGCTGCGCGACGGGGCGGCGGCGGCAGAGCTGGCGCTGTGGCTCAGCACGCATGGCCATGCGGCGGCAGAGCTGCATGTTCTGGAGCGGCTGGGCGGCCCGGCCGAACGCATCCGCGCCACCACGGCTGCGGGCTTTGATCTGGACGCGGTGCAGGCCCCGGTTCTGGCCGCAATCACTGCCCGCGATCCGGGCCTGCCGCGCGTGGCGGGGTTGCCGGATGATCTGTTTGCCAGTGATGGCCAGATCACCAAACGCCCGATCCGCGCCCTGACCCTGTCAAGCCTCGCCCCCCGGCCCGGTGAGCATCTGTGGGATCTGGGTGCCGGCTCCGGCTCCATCTCGGTCGAATGGTGCCTTGCGGGCGGCACGGCCTCGGCGGTGGAGCGGCGGGCCGACCGCCTGCCGAACATCCGCGCCAATGCCGACAGCTTTGGCCTGTCGCATCGCTTGACGGCGGTAGAGAGCGCCTCGCAGGCCGCCTTGCCGCATCTGCCGCGCCCCGATGCGGTGTTCATTGGCGGCGGGGCCGATGCGGGCCTGCTGGCGGCGCTGTGGGACGCGGTGCCGGAGGGCACGCGGCTGGTGGTCAATGCCGTCACGCTGGAAACCGAGGCGCTGCTCTATGACCACCACGTCCGGCTGGGCGGCGCGCTGATGCGCATCGACATTGCGCAGGCCGGTCCCTTGGGCGGGATGCGCGGCTGGTCCGCCGCCCGGCCCGTGGTGCAATGGAGTGTCATGCGATGATCGCCGCCGGAATTGGCCTGCGCGCCAGCGCCACGCTTGCCGATCTGCGCGCCGTGCTGGCGCTGGCCGCAACGCCGCCGCAGGCGCTGGCCACACCCGCCGACAAGGCCGACCATCCGGCGCTGCACGCCCTTGCCAGCGCGACGGGCCTGTCCCTGCATCCCGTGCCGCTGGCCACCCTGCTGGCGCAGATCACCGTCACCCACAGCCCACACCAGCCCGCCCGCTATGGCGCGGGATCGGTGGCCGAAGCGGCAGCCCTTGCCGCCGCTGGCCCCGGTGCCCGGCTGATCCAGACCCGTATCCTCAGCCCCGGTGGTCTGGCCACCCTCGCGCTGGCCTCTTCAGAAGGACAAACCGCATGACCGTGCATTTCATCGGCGCAGGCCCCGGTGCCGCCGACCTGATCACCCTGCGCGGGCGCGACCTGATCGCCGCCTCGCCCGTCTGCCTTTATGCCGGGTCGCTGGTGCCCGAGGCGCTGCTGGCGCATTGCCCGCCCGGCGCGCGGATCGTGAACACCGCGCCGCTGAGCCTCGATGCCATCATCGACGAAATCGCCGCCGCCCATGCCGCAGGGCAGGATGTCGCGCGGCTGCATTCGGGTGACCTGTCGGTCTGGTCGGCGATGGGCGAACAGCTGCGCCGGTTGCGGGCGCTGAACATCCCCTATGATGTCACCCCCGGTGTGCCCAGCTTTGCCGCCGCCGCAGCCGCCCTTGGCGCGGAACTCACCCTGCCCGGCATTGCGCAATCGGTGGTGCTGACCCGCACCTCGGGGCGTGCCTCGTCGATGCCCGAGGGCGAGGCGCTGGAGAATTTTGCCCGCACCGGCGCGGTGCTGGCCATCCATCTGTCGGTGCATGTGCTGGAAACGGTGATTGCCACCCTGACGCCGCATTACGGGGCCGATTGCCCGGTGGCGGTGGTCTGGCGCGCCAGCTGGCCCGATCAGCGCATCGTGCGCGCCACGCTCGCCACGCTGGAAACCGCCATCGGGGCCGAAATGGAACGCACGGCGCTGATCCTTGTCGGCCATTCCATCGGGGCCGAGGAATTTGACGAAAGCCGCCTTTACGCAGGCGATTACGACCGCCGCTATCGCCCGGTCGGAACTGCCCCGCGTTTCCCGGAAACCGCATGAGCGCGGCGGCCCCGCTGCCCGGCGGGCTGATCATCTCGGCCCCCGCCTCGGGCACCGGCAAGACCACGGTGACACTGGGCCTGCTTGCGGCCTTCCGGGCGCAGGGGTTGGTGGTGCAGCCGTTCAAAAGCGGGCCGGATTACATTGATCCCGCCTTTCACAGCGCCGCATCGGGCCGGGCCTCGGTCAACCTTGACACCTGGGCCATGCCCGTGCCGCGGATCGCGGCGTTGATGCAGGCGGCGCAAGGGGCCGATCTGGTGCTGGCCGAAGGCTCGATGGGGCTGTTTGACGGCGTGGCCGCCAAGGGCGAAACCGGGATTGGCGCCAGCGCCGATCTGTCGGGGCTGACCGGCTGGCCGGTGGTGCTGGTGCTGGATGTCTCGGGTCAGGCGCAAAGTGCTGCCGCCGTGGCGCTGGGGTTTGCCGCGATGCGCCCCGGCCTGCGGCTGGCGGGCGTGGTGCTGAACCGCGTGGCCTCCCCCCGGCACGAGGCGCTGGTGCGCGATGGCATGGCGCAGGCCGGGATCACCGTCTTTGGCGCGCTGCCACGCAAAGCCTCGATCGAGCTGCCAGAGCGGCATCTGGGGCTGGTGCAGGCGCAGGAAAACCCGGATCTCGCCCGGATCCTGACCGAAGCGGGCACATTCGTGGCCGAGCATCTGGACCTTGCCGCCCTGCGCGCCGCCGCACAGGCAACCCCCCTGCCCGAGGCCCCGGCCCGCCGCAGCCCGCCGCCCGGCCAGCGCATCGCCCTCGCACGCGATGCGGCCTTTTCATTCGTCTATCCGCATCTTCTGGCCGATTGGCACGATCAGGGGGCGGAAATCCTGCCGTTCTCGCCGCTGGCCGATCAGGGCCCGACCGATCACGCCGATTGCTGCTGGCTGCCCGGCGGTTATCCCGAACTTCATGCCGGGGCGCTGAGTGCGGCAACGCGGTTCCGCAGCACGCTCGCCCGCTTTGCCGAAACGCGCCCGGTGCATGGCGAATGTGGGGGCTACATGGCGATGGGCGCGGCGCTGATCGACGCGGCAGGCACGGCGCATGAAATGGCCGGGCTTCTGGGCCATGTGACCAGCTATGCCAAACGCCGGATGCACCTTGGCTACCGCCTTGCCACGCTGCGCGCGGCCATGCCCGGCCTGCCCGCAGGCAGCCGGTTGCGCGGCCACGAATTTCACTACTCGACCATCGTGACACAACCCGATATGGCGCTGGCCGATGTCGTGGATGCGACCGGAACGCCCGTGGCGGAAACCGGGTCGCGGCGCGGCCATGCCAGCGGCACCTATTTCCACCTGATCGGTCAGGCCAGTACATGAGCGGTTTCGTTTCCTTCGTTTCCTCCGGCCCCGGCGACCCGGAGCTTCTGACCGTGAAGGCCGTCAAACGGCTGCAAGCGGCGGATGTGGTGCTTTATGATGACCTCAGCTCTGGCCCGATCCTCGATCTGGCGCGACCGGGGGCCGATCTGATCTCGGTCGGAAAACGCGCGGGCCGCCCTTCGGCCAAGCAGGATCATGTGAACCGCCTGCTGGTGGATTACGCGGCAACCGGCGCCCAGGTGGTGCGGCTGAAATCCGGCGATGCCGGGATCTTTGGCCGGCTGGAGGAAGAAACCCTGACGCTCGACGCCGAAGGCATCGCCTATGAGGTGATCCCCGGCGTGACCTCGGCCTCTGCGGCGGCGGCGGCGGCGGGCATCCCGCTGACCCGGCGACTGACGGCGCGGCGGGTGCAGTTCCTGACCGGGGCCGATGTGACCGGCGGCCTGCCCGAAGGGCTGAACTGGGCCGCCCTCGCCGATCCGCTCGCCACCACCGTGATCTATATGGGCAAACGCACCTTCCCGGCGCTTGCGGCAGAGCTGATGGCGCGCGGCCTGCCCGGCGACACCCCCGCCCTGCTGGCGCATGGCGTCAGCACCCCCGAAGAACGGCTGGAACGCTTTACCCTGCACAGCCTCGCGCAGCATCTGACGGCGGCGGAAAGCACCACCCCGGCGCTGATCCTCTATGGTCCGCTGGCCCCGCCGAAAGCCTGATCCGCCGCGCCCTCATGCCCGCTTGACGTGCCGGCCGCTTGCCCCCAGAAAGGGCGGGCAAGGTGTCCATCAGGTGCAAAGCACCCGGACTTCATCGGGAATGGGAAGGGTGGACCCAATCGGCACCCCAACCCCAGCCGCCCCCGCGACTGTAAGCGGCGAGCCTGCCCCCATATGCCACTGGCTCCGGCCGGGAAGGCGGCGGTGAGGCCCGGACCCGCAGCCAGGAGACCGGCCTCGCACACAGGCAACCGTTTTGCCGTCGGGTGTGACGGCATGGGAGAGTGAGACATGCATATCGAACCGGGCCTCGTTACCGGGGCCAAACTTCTGCTGGGCGTGGCAACCGCGACCACCGCCGCCGCCTTCACCGCAAAAACCGCATGGGAGGCGATCCGCGTACAGGGCGTGGCCTCGCTGATCAGCCGGGCTGCCATCGGCACCGTGGCCACCTTCATCTTTTTTGAACTGATGCCGCATTATGCCGTGGGCGTCTCCGAGGTGCATTTCATTCTCGGCTCCACGCTGTTCCTGATCCTCGGCACCGCCCCTGCCGCCATCGGGCTGGCGCTTGGCCTACTGATCCAGAGCCTGTTCTTCGCACAGGCCGACCTGCCGCAATATGGCATGAATGTCACCACGCTGCTGGTGCCGCTGTTCGCCATTGCAGCACTTGCCAAACGCATCATCGCCCCCGGCACCGCCTATGTGGACCTGAGCTATGGCCAGACGCTGGCCCTCTCGACCGCCTATCAGGCGGGCATCGTGGCCTGGGTGGCGTTCTGGGCCTTTACCGGCACCGGCATCTCGACCGAAAGCCTGGCCTCGGTCGGCACCTTCGGCGCTGCCTATATGCTGGTGATCGTGGTGGAACCGCTGGTGGATCTGGCTGTGCTGGCCGCAGCCAAGGCCATGCGCGGGCTGGCAGGCTCAGGCCTTGTCACGCCGCGCCTGCACAACGCCGCCTGAGATGACAGGGCGGCACCCCCAGTGCCGCCCCTTTGCGCGATGAAGATCACCCTCTGCACTTCTTGCCCGCTAGGCCGGTCCGGCTTTGCCACCCCACTGGGGGCGGCGCTGGATCAGGCGGGCATTGCCGCGCAGATCGCGACGGTGGACTGCATGTCGGGCTGCACCCGCGCCTCGACGCTGGCCTTCCGCGCCCCCGGCAAGACCGCCTATCTGTTCGGCGATCTGACCGAGGCCGATCTGCCCGACCTTCTCACCTTTGCCCGGCTCTATGCCGCCAGCCCGGATGGCACGCTGACCGATGCCCGGCCGCTCGGCACGCTGCGCCGCAAGGCCATCGCGCGGATTCCGGGCTGAGGTCGCAGCCCGCCTGCCATCTGTCGCAAAGCACCTTGACCGATGCCCCCCGTTGCGCGCAGATGAAGGCGCAAGGTGTCCATCAGGTGCAAAGCACCCGGACTTCATCGGGAATGGGGAAGAGGCGGACCAAACGCGGCGCCTCCTGCCCCAGCCGCCCCCGCGACTGTCAGCGGCGAGCGGGTCTCTTTCATGCCACTGGCGCCTCCGCGCGCCGGGAAGGCAGAGATCCGCCCTGACCCGCGAGCCAGGAGACCGGCCTTGCGCGGTGCAACATGAATGCCGTCGGGTGTGACGGCAAGGAGAGACGTTATGACCCAATCGCAGATGACGGCCAAGACTGCCACCAAATCCTCTTCCGCCGTGATGGCGGCTGTGTTTGTCGCGGCCCTTGGCGGCGCGCTGCTGTTCGTCGCAGGCCATGCGCAATCGGCGGCCCTGCATGACGCGGCACATGATGTGCGCCACGCGACCGGCTTCCCCTGCCACTGACCCGCCGCAGATACAGATGATCAAATCCATGGTGGCCAGCGCCCTGATCGCTGGCTGTGCAGTAGGGCTGCTCGCAGCTCTGCTGCATTTCGCATTCGTGCAGGACTATATCCTTCTGGGCGAAGAGTTTGAATCCGGCGCAAGGGTGCATTTCGAAAACGCCGCCCCTGCCACACCCGAGGGCGCGGGCCACGCCCATGCCACACCAGACGCCGCCGCCGCACCGCATGACCATGGCAGCGCCGCCGCCCATGATCACGGCAGCGAAGCCGAGCCGGGCGCCGTCCAACGCAATGCGCTGACCGTGCTGTTTGCCGTGCTGATCTATACCGCCTACGCGCTGCTGCTGGCGGCCGGCTTCGGCCTCGCCGAAAGCTTCGGTGCAACGATCACCGCACGCGACGGGCTGCTCTGGGGTATCGGCGGCTTTGTCACCTTCCAGCTGGCCCCGGCCATGGGGCTGGCACCGGAACTGCCCGGCACCATCGCCGCCGAACTGGGCGCGCGACAGCTCTGGTGGTGGCTGACCGTCGGCTGCACCGGCAGCGGGCTCGCCCTCCTGGCCTATGGCCGCCACTGGGCGCTGTTCGGCCTCGCGGGCGCGCTGCTGGCGCTGCCGCATGTGATCGGCGCCCCGCATCCCGACCAGTTCTGGGGCGTGGCCCCGCCCGAAGTGGCCGGGGCCTTTTCGGCCCGCGTGCTGGGCACGGCGCTGGTGGTCTGGGCGCTGCTCGGCTGGGTCGCCGCCACCGTCTGGCACCGCGAGATCCGCAGCACCTGACATCGGATGGGGGGCCGCATGTCCCCCATTCACCTTGCCCAAATATCCCCGCCGGAGGCAGCGGCCTGCCCCGCAGGGCAGGCGGAACCAAGCGGCCGCAAGGCCGCGCCGGTGACCTCAGGGGCTTGCGGCCACAGGCCGCTCCGCGTCATAAGCCCGCAGACACCAACGCCCAGCAGCCGGAGCGCAAGATGATCGACCTCAGCCTGATCGGCATCGGCACCGGAAATCCCGATCACCTCACGCGTCAGGCGATCCGGGCGCTGAACGCAGCCGATCTGATCCTGATCCCGCACAAGGGCGACGGCAAGGCCGATCTGGCCGATCTGCGCCGCAGCATCGTGGCCGAGGTTGTCACCAATCCCGCCACGCGCATCGTAACCTTCGACCTGCCGGTCCGCGATGCGGCCACCGCCGATTACCGCCGTCGGGTGGAGGATTGGCACGATGCCATTGCAGCGCTCTGGGCCAGCGAAATCGCCGCCCATCTGGGCGCAACGGGCCGTGTGGCGCTGCTGGTCTGGGGCGATCCGTCGCTCTATGACAGCACGCTGCGCATCGCGGCCCGGCTACGCCCTGCGCCGCAAGTGACGGTAGTGCCCGGCATCACCTCCATTCAGGCGCTGACCGCCGCCCATGCCATCCCGCTGAACGAGATCAACGGCCCGGTGATGATCACCACCGGCCGCCGCCTGCGCGACGACGGCTTTCCGCCCGGCACAGACACCTGCGTCGTGATGCTGGATGGCGAATGTTCGTTCCAGAGCCTGCCGCCAGACGGGTTGGAAATCTGGTGGGCAGGCTTTGCCGGCATGCCGGAACAGATCACCGAACGCGGCCCCTTGGCCGAGGCAGGGCCGCGCATCCTTGAACGGCGCGCGGCGGCGCGGGCCGAACATGGCTGGATCATGGATATCTATCTGCTGCGCCGCACCGCGCAGGCCTGAGCCGCTCAGCGGTTGACGAGGATCATCGCGACCCGGCGAAAGGCCGCGCGGATCCGCTCGACATGCGGGCCGGAATGGCCGCAGTCCACCAGCGCGCGATCCATCAGCGCCAGCCAGTCCTCGGCATCCTCGGCCCGGATCGGCACATGATTGTGCATCAGGCGCACATCCATCGTGCCGTGTTTTTCCTCGTAATAGCGCCGCCCGCCCAGAAACCCTGACAGGAAATTCACCTGTTCCTCGCGCACATGCGCAAGGCCATGGCCACGAAAATGCAGGCGCATGATCTGTGCGCCCTGCGCATCGGTTTCCACCAGATCGTAAAAGCGGTTGACGAGGCGCCGCAGCGCCTCCTCTCCGCCCAGATGATCCAGCGGGCTGGCCATCAGCTTTGCGGCCGGGTCTTTTTCGGGTCGTAATGGCTCAGCGGCACAATCACCGCAGGCAGGCGCTTCTGCTGGCCGTCCAGCTTGCCCACCTCCACCGCCGTGCCCACAGCGGCATGGGCCACATCCACCCGCGCCAGCGCGATGTTCTTGCCCAGCAACGGCGAACGCATCGACGAGGTGACAACGCCGATCTGCGCGCGCCCCACATGGATGCAATCGCCATGGCCGACATCCACATTGGCGTCGATGTCGAGCCCGACAAACTTGTGCATCGCATGTTCCTTGCGCCGGATCAGCGCGTCGCGACCGATGAAATCATCGGTTTTCGATTTCAGCAGCACGGTAAAGCCGATCCCGGCCTCGAACGGGTCGGTCTGGTCGCTGAAATCATATCCGGCGAAGATCAGGCCCGCTTCGATGCGCACCATGTCCAGCGCCGCCAGGCCCATCGGGCGCAGCCCCTGATCGGCACCATGTTCCCAGACCGCATCATAGACCGCAGCGCCGTCTTTCGGGTGGCAGAACACCTCGAAGCCCAGCTCGCCGGTATAGCCGGTGCGCGACACCACCACCGGCGCGCCATCCGGCCCGCCCAGCCGCCCGA
Source organism: Gemmobacter fulvus (assembly GCF_018798885.1). Taxonomy (NCBI): domain Bacteria; kingdom Pseudomonadati; phylum Pseudomonadota; class Alphaproteobacteria; order Rhodobacterales; family Paracoccaceae; genus Gemmobacter; species Gemmobacter fulvus. Next base: position 689,938 of record NZ_CP076361.1, read on the forward strand.
CGGTGAAGCGGAACCAGCCCAACTCCTCGATGGTCGGCTGATGCGGCGCTGTCCAGATCATGCGGCGCATGATCTCGCGGCTGTTCGGCCCCTGCACCGCAAGATTGTGCAGCTGATCGGTGGAGGCGCGCACCATGACCTGCAAGCCCAGCTTTTCGGCCTGTTCGCGCAGCCAGACCCCGCCGTAATCATCGCCGCCGATCCAGCGGAACTGGTCCTTGCCCAGACGGAACAGCGTGCCATCGTCGATCATGCCGCCATGTTCATAACACATCGCGGAATAGACCACCTGCCCGACGCTCAGCTTCTTCACGTCGCGGGTCAGGGTATATTGCATCAGCGCCTCGGCATCCGGGCCGGTCACCTCGAACTTGCGCAGGGGCGACAGGTCCAGCACCACCGCCTTTTCGCGGCAGGCCCAATATTCCTCGATCGCGCCATTGCTGCTGTAGACATGCGGCAGCCAATAGCCCTTGTATTCCACCATATGGCGGGTCTTAGCCTCCGTGCGGGTGTGGAAGGCAGTTTCCTTGGTCATTTTCGGCTCCGCATCGGGGGTGGGTCGATAGGCGATGGCGCGGCTGAACTTTTCAGCCCCGTCATAAGTGCGCACATGGATGTCGCTCAGATACCAGCCATTCGCGGGCGAGGTATCGTCCGGGCAGGCGGATGACACGCAGATCAGATCGGTCAGCGCGCGGAACAGCACATAATCGCCGGGGCGCGACCAGGGTTCGTCCGAGATCAGCACGCCATGCGCGTCGATATTGGTGTTGAAGAACAGGTTGACCGCCATCCAGCCCGGCCGCGCCGTCACGCCATGGTCGGCCAGCGCGCGGTTGAAATTGTCCGAGCAGTTCACATGGCCCGGATAACCGATGTCGTCATAATATTTGCTGGCGCAAGCCATGGCAAAGGCATCATGCCGCCCCACGGTATCCTGCACCACCTCGATCAGCGGCAACCAGTCCTGATCATAGTATTTGGCATGCAGGCCCGGCATCGAATAGGCGTGCCCCATCAACGTGCGCGAGGTGGTCACATCCAGCGCGTGTTCGATGCCCTTGTCGAGCTTGCGGGCGGAAAAGCATTGGAAATCGGTGCATTGGCGGCCATCGACATCCAGAACCTGAATATAGTCGCCCGCCTTGACGAAATAGGCCTGCGCGGTGGCGGATTTGATCCGCAGATCCAGCACCGGATCGGCCAGCGGGTCCGGCAGGTCATGGCCGGTGATCAGCCGCACCGTCGCGCGCTGCACCGTCACGATCAGCGGCGTCGCGGTGTCCTGCGCATCCGGTGCCATGGCAAGGCCCGGGGCGGCCACAACCACCACGCCCGCCCGCGTAACGGTAAAGCTTTCTTCCGTGCCCGCCGGGGTGGTGGTTTCAAACAGCGCGACCGCGCCCGCCTGAGCCAGATCAATACCCCGCCGCGTCAGCCCCAGCCGCAGCCCGCCCATGCCGGACCCGGTGCCGCCGAGCAGCGCCTTCAGCCCCGGTGCGGTGGAATTGGCCACAGCCCCGATCACCCCGGCGTCAATCGCGCCCTTGGCATCGGCGGCCAGCACTTCGCAGACCTGCCCGCCCTCGGCATTGCGAATGGTCAGGCGGTCGCCCGCCGTCACCGGAATCAGAAAGGCCCCTGCCCCCGGCACCTCGTAACGCTCCTGCCCCGCTTGCGCCCGCACATTCAGCGGCGTCAGGATAGACGAGGGGCGCGGTGGGCCGGGCCGGACCTGCGGATAGGTGTCGAGCATGAGAGCCTCCAGGCAAAAAGCGGACAGGAGCGCAGTCGGGCGCTGTTGCTACTATGGAAAAAAAGTTTAACGTGAAGAATAATTCGCGCAAGCCCTCATCTGGGAAATTTGCGCAGATCACAGTTTAACCGGAGCCGCGCATGACGTCACTTCTGTTCGGACTGATCGCGGCGCTGGCCTGGGGGCTGCATGATTTTCTCGTGCGCCATGTCAGCCAGAAAGCCGCCGCCGGGCCGCTTATGGCCGTCGCACTGGCCGCAGGATCGGCAATTCTGGCACCTTTGACGCTGATCGAAGGCTGGAGCGGCGTATCCGTGCCCGCAATCGGGTTGGCGCTGCTGTCGGGGGTGGCGTTCAGTTTGGCCTCGTTGGGCCTCTATCGCGCCTTTGCCATCGGCCCGGTGGCGCTGGTGGCGCCGATCTGCGGTGCCTATCCTTTGGGCAGTCTGGCGCTGGCACTGGCCTCTGGCAGCAGCGTGACGGCGCGCGACTGGCTGGCGGTGGCCATGGTCATCGCGGGAATCGCCCTGGTCGCACGGCAACCCGGCCCGCAATCCGGGCCGCGCGCGGCAGCGATTCTCTGGGCGGTGCTGGGGGCGGCGGGCTTTGCGCTGACCTTTCACTTCGGGCAGGCGGCGGCACGGCTGGGCGGCGAACTGCCCGCCACGCTGATTGCCCGGCTGACGGCGCTGGCACTGGTGCTGCTGGCGCTGCAAGTCAGGCCCGCCCCAATGGCCCCCGCGCTGCGGCACTGGCGCTGGCTCGCGCTGATGGGCGCGCTGGATGTGCTGGCGCTCGGGTTTGTCATCGCCTCGGGCAGCCGCCCGAACCCCGAATATGCCGCCGTCACCTCGGCCATTTTCGGAATTGTCACCATTCTGCTGGCATGGCGGTTTCTGGGCGAACGGCTGGGCCGGGTTCAGGGCGCGGGACTGGCGCTGGTTTTTGCGGGCATCGCCACGCTGGCGGCGGGTTCCTGAGTCGATGTCCGATCCGAAAGGGGCGATGTCGGAAACGAATGGCATCAAATGGCGGCGCGGCGCGATAGTCGCCTGAGCACGATAACGGAGAGTCAGATGTTCGGCAGCGGGCACTATTCGGGGTTCAGGGTCATCAAAGAGGCCCTGACAGGCCACAAGGGCTGGAAACCAGCGTGGCGCGACCCCGCGCCACAGGCCGCTTATGACATCATCATCATCGGTGGCGGCGGGCATGGTCTGGCCACGGCCTATTATCTGGCCAAGGAATTCGGGCAGGCGCGCATTGCGGTGCTGGAAAAGGGCTATCTTGGCGGCGGCAATGTCGGGCGCAATACCACGATCATCCGCTCCAACTATCTGCTGGATGGCAACGAACCCTTCTATGAGTTCAGCCTGAAACTGTGGGAGGGGCTGGAGCAGGACTTCAACTTCAACGCCATGGTCAGCCAGCGCGGCATTCTGAACCTGTATCACACCGATGCGCAGCGCGACGCCTATACGCGCCGCGGCAATGCGATGATCCTGCATGGCGCGGATGCCGAGTTGCTGAATCGGGATCAGGTCAAGGCCATGTATCCGTTCCTGAATTTCGACAATGCCCGCTTCCCGATCAAGGGCGGCCTTGCGCAGCGGCGTGGCGGCACGGTGCGTCATGATGCAGTGGCCTGGGGTTATGCGCGCGGCGCGGACAGCCGGGGCGTCGATCTGATCCAGAATTGCGAAGTCACCGGCATCCGCACCGAACATGGCCGCGTCACCGGCGTTGACACCTCGCGCGGGTTCATCGGCGCGAAAAAGGTGGGCGTGGCGGTGGCGGGCAATTCGTCGCGCGTCATGTCGCATGTCGGCATGCGCCTGCCCATCGAATCCCATGTGCTGCAGGCCTTCGTCTCCGAAGGTCTGAAACCGCTGATCGACGGCGTGATCACCTATGGCGCGGGGCATTTTTACGTCAGCCAGTCCGACAAGGGCGGGCTGGTGTTCGGCGGCGATATCGACGGTTACAACTCTTACGCCCAGCGGGGCAACATGCCGGTGGTCGAGGATGTGGCCGAAGGCGGCATGAGCCTGATGCCGATGATCGGTCGCGCCCGGCTGCTGCGCTCGTGGGGCGGGATCATGGACATGTCGATGGACGGCTCGCCCATCATCGACCGCACCGATATTGACGGGCTCTATTTCAATGGCGGCTGGTGTTATGGCGGCTTCAAGGCCACGCCCGCCTCGGGCTGGGCCTTTGCGCATCTGCTGGCCACCGACACACCGCATGAAACTGCCACCGCCTATCGCTTCGACCGGTTCCGCAAGGGGCTGATGATCGACGAAAAGGGCCAGGGCGCCCAGCCGAACCTGCATTGAGCGCCATGACCCCGACCTTTCGCCTCTGCCTGCCCCACCGCCCCGATCTGCGCGCGCCCCCTCGCAGCGCGTCCGGGTCTGTGCAGCAGGCTGACATCCGCCTTTCGCTTATGGGAGTGATCCAATGATCATCAACCACCCCATCCTCGGCCCGCGCGACGCGCAGGAATTCGTCTATCTGGGCGACGCCGATCTGATCAACCGCCCCGACGGGCTGGCAGAGGGCGCGCAGGATGCCTTTCACGACTATCTCTATCAGCGCAGCAACCCGGCGGGGCTGCACCGCGAATTGTGGTATCACGAACAGGGCGACCGGTCGTGGCTGGTGGTGACCCGCAACACCCTGACGCATGAGATCAGTTCCGTAGAACTGGCCCGCGACGTGGCCCGCAGCATGGGGCGCAGCAAATGACCCAGGACAACCGTATTTCCGGCGGCCAGATCGACCGCGCGCGCAACCTGCGCTTCACCTTCGATGGCCATGAGTATACCGGCCATCCCGGCGACACGCTGGCCTCGGCGCTGCTGGCCAATGGGGTGCAACTGATGGGGCGCAGCTTCAAGTATCACCGCCCGCGCGGCCCGATCTCGGCCGGATCCGAAGAGCCGAATGCGCTGGTCGAACTGCGCAGCGGCGCGCGGCGCGAGCCGAACACCCGCGCCACGGTGGTGGAGTTGTTCGACGGGCTGAGCGCGGACAGCCAGAACCGCTTCCCCTCGCTGCGCTTCGATGCGCTGGCGATCAATGACCGGCTGTCGCCATTCTTCGCGGCGGGGTTCTATTACAAGACCTTCATGTGGCCCAAGGCCTTCTGGGAAAAGCTGTATGAGCCGATCATCCGCCGCGCCGCCGGTCTGGGTGCGGTGTCGAAACAGGATGACCCCGACAGTTATGACAAGGGCTTCCTGCATTGTGATCTGCTGATCATCGGCGCGGGGCCGGCGGGCCTGATGGCGGCGCTGACCGCTGGTCGCGCAGGGGCGCGGGTGATCCTCGCCGATGAGGATTTCCGCATGGGGGGCCGCCTGAATGCGGAAACCTATGAGGTGGAAGGCCGGGCCGGGGCCGATTGGGCGGCCAAAACGGTAGCCGAGCTTGCCACCCTGCCCAATGTCCGGCTGATGCCGCGCACCACCATCCTTGGCGCGATGGATCATGGCATCTATTCCGCCGTGGAACGGGTAAGCGATCATTTACCCACCCCCCTGCCCGGCAAACCCCGGCAGATCCTGTGGCGCATCTATTCGCGCCGCGCGATTCAGGCGGGCGGGGCCACCGAACGCCCCATCGCCTTTGAAAACAACGACCGGCCCGGCATCATGCTGGCGGGTGCCCTGCGCGCCTATGCCAATCGCTGGGGCGTGGCGGCGGGCGACCGCGTGGCGATCTTCACCAACAATGACGATGGCCTGCGCAGTGCCCGCGATCTGATGGCCAAGGGCGTCGATGTCGTCGCGGTGATCGAAACGCGCGAAGGCGGCGATCTGATCCCCGGCGTGCGGCATCTGAAAGGCGCCGAGGTGGTAGACAGTTCTGGCCGTCTTGGCCTGAAAACCATCACCGTGCGCAACGCCAAGGGCCAGACGGAAAGCTTCCGGGTCAGCGCCCTCGGCGTGTCGGGCGGGTGGAACCCCAATGTCAACATCACCTCGCATCACCGCTCGCGCCCGGTGTGGAACGAGGCGATTGCCGCCTTTGTGCCGGGCCGCGACGGCCCGCCCGGCCTGACCTCGGCCGGGGCGGCGGCGGGGCATCTGTCGACCCATGCCGCGCTGCGCACCGGCGCCGCCGAAGCAGCCGCGGCGCTGAGCGATCTGGGCTTTGCCGCATCGGCCCCCGAGATCCCGCAGGCCGAGGATGCGCCGATTGCCATCACCCCGAAATGGTATGTGGCAGGCGGCAAGGGCCGCGCCTGGATCGACCCGCAGAATGATGTGACGGTCAAGGATGTGAAGCTGGCGCATCAGGAAAACTATGTCTCGGTCGAACATCTGAAGCGGTACACCACGCTGGGCATGGCCACCGATCAGGGCAAGACCGGCAATGTGCTGGGCCTTGCGGTGATGGCCGAACTGACCGGCAAGCCGATCCCGGATACCGGCACCACCATCTACCGCCCGCCCTATACGCCCGTTGCCATGGGCGCGCTGGCAGGCCGGTCGCGCGGGCAGGACTTCAAGCCGAAACGCCTGACGCCCTCGCACAAATGGGCCAGCGAACAGGGCGCGGTCTTTGTCGAGGTCGGTTACTGGCTGCGCAGCCAGTGGCTGCCGCGCGCGGGCGAGACGACTTGGCGCGAGAGCGTCGACCGCGAGGTTCTGGCCACCCGCAAATCGGTTGGCATCTGCGATGTGACCACGCTGGGCAAGATCGACATTCAGGGCACCGATGCCGGGGCCTTCCTCGACAAGGTCTATGCCAATACCTTCAGCAGCCTTGCCGTCGGCAAATGCCGCTATGGCCTGATGCTGCGCGAGGATGGCATCGTGTATGACGATGGCACCACGGCGCGGCTGGGCCAGAATGAATATGTGATGACCACCACCACGGCCAATGCCGTTCTGGTGTTCCGCAATCTGGAATATGCGCGCCAGTGCCTTTACCCCGACATGGATGTGCAGCTGATCTCCACCACCGAGGCCTGGGCGCAATATTCCGTGGCGGGGCCGAATGCCCGCAACCTGCTGCAAAAGCTGGTGGATCAGGATATTTCCGACGCCGCCCTGCCCTATATGGGCTGCGCCGAGGTCACGCTCTGTGGCGGACTGCGGGCACGCATCTTCCGCATCAGCTTTTCGGGGGAACTGGCCTATGAAATCGCCGTGCCCACCCGCTATGGCGATGCGCTGATCCGCGAGTTGGTGGCGCAGGGCGCGGAATTCGAGGCGGTGGTCTATGGCACCGAGGCGCTTGGCGTCATGCGGGTGGAAAAGGGCCATGTCGCCGGGAACGAGTTGAACGGCCAGTCCACCGCGCTGAACATGGGCCTGGGCAAGATGGTGTCCAAGAAGAAGGACAGCATCGGCATGGTCCTGTCGCAGCGCGAAGGCATGACCGATCCGAAGGGCTATCGGCTTGTCGGGGTCAAACCCGCCGATCCCGCCAAGGGGCTGACCGCAGGCAGCCATTTCCTGGAACCGGGCGCTGCGGCCGTGGCGGCGAATGATCTGGGATGGCTGACCTCGGTGGTCTATTCGCCGCATCTGGGCTGCTCGATCGCGCTTGGCTATCTGAAGGACGGCGATGCCCGCCGTGGCCAGTGCCTGCGCGCCGCCAATCTGCTGGCTGGCAGCGAGGTCGAGGTTGACATCGTCAGCCCGCATTTCTTTGATCCGGAAGGAGAGCGTCTCCGTGGCTGAGCATCGTCTGAAACCCCTGACCCCGCTGGGGCATGATCTGCCGGAATCGGTGACCATCGGCCCGGTGACGATTGCCGAGGTGATCGACACCGCGCTGGCCTCGCTAGCCACACGCAGCGGGCGCAGTGCCGATGTGGCACAGGCCGCGCAGGCGGCGGGCATCCCGCTGCCGGAACCGGGGCGCTGTGCTGACGCCGCGCCCTATGGTGCCTTCTGGCTGGGGCCGGAGGCCTGGATGATCGAGGCTCCCTTTGCCAGCCACGAAGACATCCGCAGCCATCTGCGCGGCCTCTTCGGCGATGCCGCCTCGATCACCGAACAGACCGATGCCTGGGCGCGGTTCGATGTGACGGGCAGCGATCTGCCCGCGCTGTTTGAGCGGCTGTGCAATGCCGATCTGCGCGCCGCCAGCCCCGGCTTTGCCACACGCACGGTGATGGACCATCTGGGCTGTTACCTGCTGATGCGCGCGCCGGACCGGATCAGCGTGATCGGGCCGCGATCTTCGGCGGCGGTGCTGTTTCACGCGCTGGAAACTGCCGCAAGATCAGCCTTCTGAACGACAAAGGGCGGGGATTTCCCCGCCCTTTGTCTTTGTACACGCCCCGCCTCAGTCGCGCGGCGGCATGGCGCCACTGATCCCCCGCACGCCGTTCAGACGGCGGCGTTCGTCATTCGGGTTGACCCCGAACGCCTCGGCATAGTGCCGCGCCATCGGGGTAGAGCTGGCATAACCCACGCTTTGCGCAATTTCGGTGATCGTATCGGTGGAATAGAGCACCCGCTGCCGCGCTTTTTTCAGACGCATCAGCCGGTAGTATTTCAGCGGACTTTGCCCGGTGGCCTGTTTGAAACAGCGTTCCAGATGCCGCTCCGACAGATCGACCGCCGCCGCCACATCGGCAATCTGCACCGGATCCTCGATATGATCGGCAAAGATGCGGATGGCAGCCCGGATCGGCTGCGGCAGCATGTCATCGGTGCCGCCCTGTTTGGCAACCGGGATCTTCTGGCTCGCATCCTCTTCACGCACGAACGGATGCTGGAACCAGCAGGCAACCTCGGTCATCGTCTCGCGGCCCAGCCGTTCCTCGATCAGCCGCAGCATCAGGTCAAACACCGCCCCCGCCCCTGACACGGTATAGCGCCGCCGGTCGCGGATGATCACGCTGGGGCTGGCGGCAATATCAGGAAACTCGGCCTTGAACGCCGCCTCGTAACACCAATGCACCGAACAGCGGTGCCCTGACATCAGACCCGAGCGGGCCAGCGGGAAGATGCCGCCCGAAAACGCCCCCAGCACCACGCCCGACCGATCCAGCCAGCGCAACTGCCCATTGGCCTTGCGCGGGTTTTCAAAGCGCGAAGTCGGGCTGGCCAACACCATCACATCATCCAGACCCACGCTTCCGGCCTCGATCTTGTCCAGCGCCATGTCCGGGTCAAACCGCACCTCGGCGGACGAGCGCACCGGCAAGCCGGTTTCGCTGATCAGCGTCCAGGAAAACTCGCGCCGCCCGGTGATTTCATTGGCCGCGCGCAGCGGTTCGATTGCGGATGTGAGGCAGGCCATGGGAAAGCCGTCCATCAACAGAAAGCCCATCCGGGCCGGCGCCATCATTTGTGCCATCACGCCCTCATATTTTTCGTTGAACTGCGGAAATTTTCACTATAGTGAAACATCGCTTTTTCACAGTGACAGGGCCCTGCGCAATGACCGACGCCTCTGAAGAGTTTCCGTCCGTTTCCCGCCTCAAGCCTGCGCTGGAGCAGGATCCGCACCGGGTGCGCGAGATCAGCGAACGCAACCTTGAAGCGGCGATTGGCCGCGAGGTGCGCGCCTTTCGCCGGGCGCAAGGAATGACGGTGGCCGATCTGGCGGGGGTGACCGGGCTGTCGATCGGGATGCTGTCCAAGATTGAAAACGGCATCACCTCGCCCTCGCTCACCACACTGCAAATCCTCAGCCACGCCTTTTCCACCCCAATCACCAGCTTTTTCCGCCGGTTCGAGGAACGGCGCGAGGTGCAGCATGTGAAGGGGGGTGACCATCTCGAGATCGAGCGGCGTGGCACGCGGGCGGGGCATCAATACAATCTCCTCGGCCATATCGGCTCCAACTCCTCGGGGGTGGTGGTTGAACCCTATCTCATTACGTTAACTGAAGAATCCGACACCTTCCCCACCTTTCAGCATGACGGGATCGAACTGCTTTACATGATGGAAGGCGAGGTCATGTATCGCCATGGCGACCAGTTGTTCCACATGCAGCCCGGTGACAGCCTGTTCTTCGATGCAGATGCGCCGCACGGGCCGGAGGTCTTGCTGAAACTCCCGGCCCGGTATCTTTCGGTGATTTCCTACCCGCAGGCCTAGGGTCTATTCGTCGGCCCACCAGCCCGGCGAGGTGGGCTGGCCATCATCGAATTGCGACAGATACTCCAGCATCAGCGGCCGGTTGCGGATGAACCCCTTGTAGGTCGCAAGCTCCTCCGGCAGCCCACGCACCACCCGATGCAGACGGCGCGCCCATTTCGGCTGCGTCACCAGATCCTGAAAGCTGATCAGATAACAGCGGATCGGAAACACGATGGCATTGGAGCGCGGCAGCCGGAACAGTGTCTGCAACTCGACCCGCAGATGCTGGCGCGCGCCGATGTTTTCCGGCGTCAGCGTGGTCTTGCCCGGCCCCCATTTGGGGTAATTCTCCGGGCTGGTATCCAGCAGCGGATCCACCGTCATCGTCCAGTTGAATCGCCGCACCGGCGCGCCGTGCTGCAAGGCCAGCAGGAATTTCAGCGCCCGGTCGAACACGCCCAGCTCATGCGCCACCGGCACCGGCGCATGCCATTCGTGAAAGCTCATGCCTATGTCGAAATCAAGGCTCCAATCCGCCTGGGTCGTGACCATGCCGGCCTCGATCCACAGCGTATCGTCGCGCTGATCCTGCAAGGTGAAATCACCCTGCGCCTGCCGGGTGATGTATTCCATCGGGCCGCAGGGCAGCGTGGTGTCATCCAGAAAGGTGAACTTCTGGTCGATGTTCAGGGGCCGGTTGATCCAGTGCCAGTGATTGCCATCCTTGGTCAGCGAAAACCATTGCGGGTAATCCCGCGCAAAGCTTTCCATGATCAGTTCCAGCAGATCCCAGCCCGCCAGCGTCATATGCGGCAGGCTCTGGCAGCGCAGCGGATCCTGCGCCAGAACCTGCGCCCGGTCGCGCATCTCCGACACATAATGTTCGTCCACATCGAAAGTGTGTTCAAACACCGATCCGGGCCGCCCCGGCACATGCGGCTCCATGTTCACCGAATACATGTAGTCATCTTCGGGAAACGGGAACGGAAAGCGCTTGATGGCGCGGGGCGAGTTGCGGAAGGTGTAATCGTTGCGGAACGTCTCGTCGTGGAAGTAATCGAGGCTCATGGCGCGCTCCTAACGGTCGATGACAAGTGCAGCGCCTTCAAAGCGCGACACGCAGGGCATGATATGGCCGCCCGCCGACTTTTGCTCGGGCGTCAGCCAATGGTCATTGTGCTGGATATGGCCATCGCAGCGCAGAACCCGGGTTTCACATTGGCCGCAGGCCCCGCCCCGGCACAGATAGGGCGCATCCACCTCGGCCGCCTCCAGCGCCTCCAGCAGCGACTGGTTCGGCGCGACGGTGACGGTCTTGCCGCTCGCCGCCAGCTCCACGGTAAAGGCCTTGCCGACCGGCGGGGCCAGAAACTCCTCGGAATGCACGGCACCCTTGGGCCAGCCCATCGCCTCTGCGGTTTTCAACACCCAGCCGATCATGCCTTTCGGGCCGCAGACATAAAGATGCGTGCCCAGCGGCTGGCCGGACAGCAGCGCCACCAGATCAATCGCCTGCCCTTCGACATCGAAATAACGATGCACGCGGTCGCCATGGCGCGCCGTCAGCTCGTCCATATAGGCGCCGAGACTGCGGTCGCGCGCTGCATAATGCAGCTCGAACCGGGCATCCATCGCATCCAGCTGCGCCATCTGCGCAATGAACGGCGTGATGCCGATGCCGCCGGCAATCATCAGATGCTTTTTCGCCCGCAGATCCAGCGCGAACAGGTTCACCGGCGGCGAGATCAGCATCTTCTGCCCCGGCCGCACATGGCGGTGCATATACAACGAGCCGCCCCGCCCGGCCTCATCGCGCCGCACCGAAATCTCATAGCCGGAACGGTCCGACGGATCCGACATCAGCGAATAGGGATTGAGCCGCCGCGTGCCGTGATCATCCATTTCCACCACGGTATGCGCCCCGCCCGAAAACGACGGCATCTCTGCCCCGTCCTCGCGCACAAAGCGGAAGCGCTTGATCAGCGCATTGACCTCGACCACCTCGGTCACGACGGTCGGAATTTTTGCTGCCCCCACACTCATTTGAACCGCTCCACGGCTGGCGGAACCTCACCAGGGTCTTCCGCATCGATACAGACGCCCTGAAAGGCGGCGAGACGGCGCGAATAATGGTCGCGCACGAACAGGTTCAGCCCGCAATGGCTGCACACGAAGGGATCGGTGCGCACGTTTTCGGTGATGCCCTTGCAATGCACGCATTGCACGCGGCGCACCGTCGATCCGCGATGTTCGGTCTGCACCGCATCATGCGGCAGCCCTGCCTCCATCGCATCGCGCTGCACCTGGCCCATCAGGCCCTCGGTGCCGGTCAGATAGATCTGCACCCCCATATGCGCATCACCCAGCGCCTTCACGATCCGCGACCGCGCCGCCGCATAGCTCGGCGCGCGGTGATACATCGCCGCCCCCAAGACCTCCAGCGCGGCACTCCCATCTGTGCCATTCGGCCCCGGCATATAGATGATATGGGCCTTCGCCAGCATGTCGGGCGCCTGCGCCACCAGCGCCAGCACCGCCTCGGCCCCTTCGCCATCGGCCACGATCAGATGCGCCGGGCCGGGGCGCGGGCTCAGCACGCCATAGACCGGGCGCGAACGGATCGAAGGTTCAAACTGCGTCTTCGTCATGTTGCATGTCCTGCTGCATTCATCTTGGCCCAAATATCCCCGCCGGAGGCTCCCCCGGCACCGTTCGCGCACCTGCCGGGAGAAAGCGGGGATCTCAGGCCAGCCCTCAGCCTTTGGCCGTGCGGCGCTTCTTCTCGATGTCATAGAATGGCATCGGGCTGCTGGTCGCGGCGATTTCGCCATGAGTTTCGCAATTCACCACCAGTCTGGTGCTGTCATTGGCGCAATCCACCGGCAGGCGGGCGATGGCGATGGTGTGGTTGTTCAGCGGCGAATGCATCGCCTGCGTCACCACGCCGACCTTCTTGCCATCCTTGAACACCGGCGCGCCATTGCCCGGCACGTTGGTTCCCTCCAGCTTCAGCCCCCAGATCTTGAAGCGTTCCTTGCCCTTCAGGCGGTAATGCTCTTCCGCGCCGCGGAAGCCGGTCTTGCCGGGCGAGACGGTGAAATCGAGGCCAAGCTCCCACAGCGTATCGCCGGGGCCCTCGTTCTCGAACGGATACATCTCGGAATTGTCATAGGGGAAGAACAGCAGATAGCTTTCGGTGCGCAACAGATCCAGCGTGGTGAAGCGGCAGGGGATGATGCCCATCTCCTTGCCTTCGTCCAGAATCCGATCCCAGACCATCGGCGCGTCCTGACCGCGCACGAACAGCTCATAGCCGCGCTCGCCGGTATAGCCGGTGCGCGAGATCATTGCGGGCTTACCGAACAGGCTGGTCTGCATATGACTGAAATAGGCCAGATCGCGGATGCCCGGCACGTGTTTGGCCAGATAGTCCACCGCCAGCGGCCCCTGCAGCGACAGGTCGTGCAGATTGTCGTCAAAGCGCATCGAGACATCGCGGCCCTGCGCATAGGTGCTGAGCTGTTCATGCCCGGCCCCCGATCCATGCACCAGCATGAAGGCATTCGGGCCGGTGCGGTAGATCACGCAATCGTCGACGAACTTGCCCGCATCATTCAGCATGGCCGCATAGACCGAGCGGCCCGGCATCAGCTTTTCCATGTTGCGGGTGGTGGCGCGTTCGATCACCTGGCTTGCCGCCGGGCCCATCAGTTGCACCTTCTTCAGCCCCGAGACATCCATCAGCCCGGCCTTGGTGCGGATCGCCATGTATTCGGCCATCGGATCGCCGTCATAGGACCAGGCGGTGCCCATGCCGCTCCAGTCTTCAAGGTTGGAGCCAAGCGCGCGGTGCCGGTCGGCCAGCGTCGAGAAACGCCAGGAATTGGTCATGTTGTCCTCCTGTCAGAAGCATAGGATTTTCTTGGTTGGGAACAGTCTGGAGTCGACTGCGCTGGAAATCAACAATCTTGTGCAAAAATATTTCCTGTCAGGTAATATTTCTGTCGCTTGCCTAAAGTTTCGTCGGAAACGGCCAAGCAAAGAAAAAGCGGCGGGGCCTGCGCCCCGCCGCTGTCATGCTCTCATTCCGCTCAGGTTGGCAGCTGGAAGAACCAGTTGGCCCAAAGCACCACGCCTGCCCCGGCGGCCAGCGCCAGATAGGGCAGAACCCCGGCCTTGCGCTCGCCCAGATCGCCTTCGGTCAGGCCCAGATCGTCAAAGGCCTCTTTCGGGAACTTGCCGCCATCCTGCACATAGTGCCGGAACCAGAACACCGGCAGAATCAGCGCGGCAAAGATCGCCCCCGACCACAGGGCATTGGAATAGCCCCAGACCTTTGCACCCGCGCCGAGGAACAGCGCGTTCACGAAGGCCAGCACAGTGTTGATGCCGATCAGAACCGTCGGGGCCTTCCACGGGCGCGCGATATGGCCCGAATCGATCCGGTGGATCCAGCCGGCATTCAGGTTGAGGAAATTGAACGTGATGTAGCCGACATTGGAGATGGCCAGCACATAGAAATAGCCACCCGCATCCGAAGCCAGCGCCAGAAGGAACAGGTTGAAGCCCAGATCCGTCCACATCGCATTGGTCGGCGCGCCATGTTCGTTCACATGGCCAAGGAAGCGCGGCAGCCAGCCATCGCGCGAGCCCTGATACAGCGTGCGCGACGATCCGGCCATGGCGGTCATGATCGCAAGGAACAGCGCGAGGATCATCAGGATCACGAAGATCTGCGTCACCACCGGCCCGCCGCCGACAAGGCTGCCCAGAGCCTCGCCCACGCCCGTGCCATCCACGATGCCCGGTGCCAACATGCCCTGCGTGCCCAGAACGCCCTGGAAGGCGAAGGGAATGATGAAGAAGAACACGCAGCACAGCAGGCCGGAATAGAAGATCGCGCGGAAGGTATCGGTCTGCGGATTCTTGAATTCCGCCGTATAGCAGACAGCGGTTTCAAAGCCGTAGGTCGACCAGGCCGCGATATACATCGCGCCAAGGAACAGCGTCCAGCCGCCCACATCCCATGCCCCGTCCACGCCGGAATAGCTGGCGGTGGGCGGCACGATGCTGGTGACGTTCATCGTGTCGATGGCCCCGGTCAGGATCGGCACCAGACCGACCAGCAGCAGCGGGATCAGCACGATCAGCGCCATCACCTTCTGCGATTTCGCCGTCGAGGCGATGCCGCGGTGCTGGATGGCGAAGATGATGAACATCAGAATCGCGCCAATCACGAAGGTGGAGTTGAAATGCAGCGTGCCAAGGCCCGGAATGGTCAGGCCCAGTGCTTCCCAGCTGCGCACCGCCGGTGTCAGCGCGGCGACCGCCTCTTCTGCCGTCTTGCCCGCATTGGCCGCCAGCCAGTCCAGCACCAGCTGGCTGTCTGCGGCGGGAATCGGGAACAGCGCGTTCAGGATATAGCCTGCCGCGATGGCACAGCCCAAAGACAGCACCGGCGACCAGGCAAACCAGTTGCACCAGACCGACAAAGGCGCAATCAGCTTGGAATACCGCAGCCAGGCGGTAGCGCCATAGACCGAGGCCCCGCCTGACTTGTTGCCGAACATGCCGGCCATTTCGGCATAGGTGAAGCTTTGCAGAAAGCCCATGATCATCGAAATGATCCAGACGACGAAGGCGGCCTTGCCCGCCACCCCGGCGATCCCGCCGATCGAGAAAAGCACCAGTGGCGGCACACCTGCCGCGACCCAGAAGGCGCCCTTCCAATCCAGTGCCCGGACGAGTTCGCCCGAAGCTTTTTCAGAAGCCATAGAGATACTCCCTGTTCCCTGTTGCACGGCCGGCGTGGTGGCGGGATGTTCCCCGTCCTTGGAAGTGCCGATCCGATGTCGTTGAATGCCACGGCCCCGATGTCAGGCCCGCGCAGCGCGTCACTGCCACCAGCCCGGTTGCACCATTGCGGATGCGCCGATGCCCTGTCTGGTCAGCTGCCATCAGATTGTCGCAGTCGGCGGCCAGCACAAAGCGTTATTTGCCTAGCAAGAAAAAAATTTTCTTAAGGATGACCCAAGATCGATCCACACGCTTAGAAAAGCGGCGCCGGAAACAGCGGTTACAGCTGCCGTTGTGGCGGTTGTGCGCCGGTCTGGGCATGCCGCCACAGCTCGAATCGGATGCGGGCGCGTTTGTAAGCGTCGAAGACAGCCATCGCCCAGACGAAGAATCCACCCGCGAACCGGCCAACGAAAGACACGTCAGGCCCGGCGGTCAGCAGGGTGAAGCCGCCCAGCAGCAGCAGAAAGAACAGGAAGATCAGGCCGCGCAGCGGCTCGTGGTTCCACACCTGCCCCGATCCGGGCAGCAGCAGCGCCGACAGCAGAACCAGATGCGGATTGGCCGGTTTCACGCGCATGATTGCAACCCCGCCCCCTGATCTGCGCCCAGAATATCGCGGCGGATCGCCAGCGCCCGCGCCAGCAGCGGGGCCAGCGCCTCGGGCGGCAGCGGTTGTTGGCCCAGCTCCGCCTCGCGGAAGATCAGATAGCGGCTGCGGTCGGCCTCATCCGCCAGCCAGGTGATGCGCAGCCCTTTGGGCGACAGCACCAGTTCCTTGACCCGCGCATCCCGGAACAGGCCCAGATGGCGGCGCAGCAGATCGGCCCCGGCCAGATCCAGTGGCCCGTCGCTGCGCAGCGCCGCATCGGCGGGAAATCCGGGGGGCAGCGCAATCTGATGCGGCAATGTGTCGAAATTCGAGAAAGGCTCCACCCCCATTGGCCGGATCATCAGATCCAGCGTGCGCTGCACCGGCAGCGGCCCCGGCAGCGTGACCAGCAGCCAGAGCGCGGGAAGTTTGCGATAGGTCAGCGTATCGGGCACCGCCTGAAGATCGAGCGTCACCCCCGCCACCCTGCCCGACAGCCGGGCAAAGCCGGTGGGCGCCACCGCCCGGCGCAGATCGGCAAGGCCGGGGGCGACGTGATCGAGATACGCCGCCCGCGCTGCCCAGCGTGCCGCACTGGCCACACGCAGGCGAAGGGCCAGCCAGACCAGCCCCCCGCCCAAAGCCACGACCAATGCCGCAAGGCCCATCAATACCCCCGCGGTTTCGGCCAGGGCATGGTGAACTGCGCGCCGCGATTGACAAAGCGGTAGCGCCAGAAGTGGAACCACAGCGATACCACGATGTAAAAGGCGATCATTGCCACCAGCTGCGTGCCATACCCCAGGAACACCGCAAAGAAGGTGATGCCGCAGATACACAGCAACACGATGGCAGGCAGAGGATGGAAGGGGTGTTCATAACCGCGCTTGATGGAATCGAGCGGCCATTTGCGGCGGAACAGGATGATGTTCAACGGCATGAACGTGTATTCCAGCAGCCCCGACAGGATCGAGAACGTGATCACCTGATCCAGCGGCGCCCCCAGCGCAAAGATCAGCGCGATGGGCACCAGAAAGATGATCGCGCGATACGGCGTGCGATAGACCGGATGCACCGCCCCGAACCAGCCCGGCAGATAGCGGTCGCGCCCCATGGCGAACCAGGCCCGCGACGCATCATTGATACAGCCATTGGCACTGGCCAGCGTGGCAAACAGCGTGCCGATGCCCAGCAGCACCATCAGGAAGGTCGAACCGGACAGCCGCGCCGCATCGAACAGCGGCACCCCCGCCTGCCCGAGGTACTCCCACGGCATCAGGCCGACGCTGACATACCAGGTCAGGGTTGCGGCAATCAGCAGCGTCATGATTCCCGCCAGCGTGCCGAAGGGCAGCGAGCGGGCCGGGCTGCGCACTTCTTCGGCGGCCTGCGTCGTGCCTTCGATCCCGAGGTAATACCACAGGCCGAAATGCATCGCCGCCAGCACACCGAGCCAGCCGTAAGGCAAGGCCGCCTGCCCTTCCATCAGCGCCGCATGTTGCAACGGGCTTTCCCCCAGAATGCCCGAGGTCGACAGGAACAGCACGATGATCGCCGAAAACGCAATCGCGGTGATCACCAGATTGAAGGTGAGCGTCGCCAGCACGCCGCGATAGTTCAGCCAGGCGAGGAACATGATGCACAGGATGATGAAGGGCCGCTGGTCGATGCCGCCCTCATGCCCGCTCATCCCCGCCACGGTATCAACCAGAAAGCCGACCGTGATCGCATTGGCCGCCTCCAGCATCGTATAGGCGAACACCAGATACAGGCCCACGTTGAAGGCCATCAGCGGCCCGACGATATGTTTGGCCTGGGTATATTGCCCGCCCGCCGCCGCCACCGTCGAGGTCACCTCCGAATCGATCATCGCCACGCAGGTGTAAAGGATGCCCGCGAACCAGCAGGCGATCAGCGCGGCATAGGCCCCGCCTTTGCCCACGGCGAAGTTCCAGCCCATATATTCGCCCACCAGCACGATGCCGACGCCCAATGCCCATACATGGGCGGGCCCCAGAACCCGTGCGAGGCCGACATGCTCTGTCTTGTCTGCCTGTGCCATGGTTATCCCCGATGCTGCTGTTCGGTCAGGGCTTCCAGCTCGCCTTCCCGCGACGAGGTGAGAACCTCTTCGGAATAGGTGCTGTCAGTCTTGATCCAGTCGATCACGATAAGCAGTCCGAAAAGCCCCGAGGCTCCCCAGGCGGCCAGTTCAAGAATGTCCCATAGATCCATCTGCCCGGCCCCTTATTCGTTGAATTTCTCGTTGATCACATCGCGGTATTCCTTTTCGGAAAACCGCAGCAGGATCGCGTAATAGCCAACGACGACCACGATCATCGCCAGCAAGGCCCCGATACCGAAGGAATAATCGAAGCGGGCCGTGATCAGCTCGGCGGCCGAGGCCGCATCGGCATAACCCAGCTTTTCCCATTGCCCGACCATGGCCGGATTCTGGCCCAGGCTTTCCCAGGTGGGCGCATCCTGCGGCACCGGCACCTTGGACGATCCGGCCAGCCCCATCCACAGCGGGATATAGAGCGCTCCGATGGCCATCACCAACAGCACGATCACGTCGATGATCTGGCCCAGCTTGCTTTGTTGCGGCGGAATGTAACGCGCCATGCCTCAGCGCCCCTTTGCCGCGCGGGCGGCATCCAGAAACTGGATGTCGAGCCCATACATGAAATCCCGGTCCTCGCGGTAATGGCGCAGCATCGCCATGATCGCCGCCGTGTTGAACAGCAGCACAATCGACCCGCCACACAGCAGCAGCACCCTAGCGGTGCCATTGGGGGCCAGCGACCAGGTGGCAATCGCCACGAAGATCACCGCGAACCACAGCCCCAAAACAAAGGCCCAGGCCACCGTCACATCGCGGCGGTGCATGGCCTCGATCCGTTTTGTCAGATCCGACACGTTACCCTCCCTTGGAGCCCCTGTCTCTGGCCGGATCCTGCGCGGGGCACATGCAGATTTTTCTCTTACCGGCAATTTTTTATTCCGTCAGGAAACATGCGCTGCGACAATCTGTCAAGAAAACTGTCACGTTTCGGCCTTGATGTTCAAAAAACAGGCGATTGGCGCATTCCGACCCCGATCCGCTCCAGAATCGACCCTTATTCCCCTTAATGAAAAAATGTTTCTTCACAGTTGAAAGGTGAAATTTTCGATGCTAGCGTGACCACATCATGTTCACGAAGGAGTCGACCCCATGTGCGGTATCGTCGGACTTTTCCTGAAAGACCCCAAGCTGGAACCCCAGCTTGGCGCGATGCTGACGGAAATGCTCATCACCATGACGGATCGCGGCCCGGACAGTGCCGGGATCGCTATCTATTCGCGTGGCCATAACGGCCATGCCAAACTCACCGTGCAATCGGCCAATCCCGACCGCGATTTCGCGGATCTGGCCGATACGCTCGGCAAGGCCATCGGGGCCAAGATCAAGCTGGCGGTGAAAGACACCCATGCCGTGATCGACCTGCCTGCGGACCGGCTGGACGCCGCCCGCCACGCCATGCGCGAAGTGGCCCCCACCGTAAAGGTGATGAGCGCAGGCGAAGGCATTGAAATCTACAAGGAAGTCGGCCTGCCCAAAGACGTGGCGGCGCGGTTCGATGTCGCCCATATGCAGGGCACCCATGGCATCGGCCACACCCGCATGGCCACCGAATCGGCGGTGACGACGATGGGCGCGCACCCGTTCTCCACCGGGTCGGATCAGTGCCTTGTGCACAATGGCTCGCTGTCCAATCACAACTCGGTCCGCCGGGTTCTGAAACAGGCCGGCATGACCTTCGAGACCGAAAACGACACCGAAGTCGCCGCCGCCTTCATCAGCCACAAGCTGCACGAAGGCGCGAAACTGGGCGAGGCGATGGAAGCCACGCTGACCGATCTCGACGGGTTCTTCACCTTTGTCGTCGGCACCAAGAACGGCTTCGGCGTGGTCCGCGATCCGATTGCCTGCAAACCTGCCGTCATGGCCGAAACCGACCAATATGTCGCCTTCGGCAGCGAATACCGCGCCATGGTCAACCTGCCGGGCATCGAGACCGCCCGCGTCTGGGAACCGGAGCCCGCAACCGTCTACTTCTGGGAACGCTGAACATGCAGACATTCGACCTTGAAGCGCAGGGCCTTCGCGCGCTGAATTCCACGCTGCACGGGCTGAAAGGCACCACCAACCAGACCGCCTGGGAAATCGTGAACCCGAAAGGCGCCCATGCCATCGCGGTCGGGCTGGATGCCCCCGTCGATGTCACCGTGCGCGGCTCCACCGGCTATTACTGCGCGGGCATGAACAAACAGGCCACCGTGCGGGTCAAAGGCTCTGCCGGGCCGGGCGTGGCCGAAAACATGATGTCGGGCACCGTCATCATCGACGGCGACGCCTCGCAATATGCCGGGGCAACCGGGCGCGGCGGCCTGCTGGTCATCAAGGGCAATGCGGCCTCGCGCTGCGGCATCTCGATGAAGGGCATCGACATTGTGGTGCATGGCAACATCGGCCATATGTCCTGCTTCATGGCGCAATCCGGCAATATCGTCGTGCTGGGTGACGCGGGCGAGGCTCTGGGCGATTCGCTCTATGAGGCGCGCCTCTTCGTGCGGGGTTCGGTGAAATCGCTCGGCACCGACTGCATCGAAAAAGAGATGCGCCCCGAACATCTGGCGCTTCTGGCCGATCTGCTGAAACGCGGCGAGGCGGATCACCTGGCAAAACCCGAAGAGTTCAAGCGCTACGGTTCGGCCCGCAAACTCTATACCTTCAATATCGACAACGCGTCGTCCTACTGAGGCACCCCAGATGAGCGATTTTCCCCGCACGCCGCCGAAGCAAAGCTGGACCTTCTCCAACGAGGTCAATGCCGAAATCCGCCGCGCTGCCGCCACCGGCATCTATGACATTCGCGGCGGTGGCTCCAAACGCCGCCTGCCCCATTTCGATGATCTGCTGTTTCTGGGCGCGTCGATCAGCCGGTATCCGCTGGAAGGCTACCGCGAAAAATGCGCGACCGATGTCTGGCTCGGCACCCGTTTTGCCAAGAACCCGATCCATCTGGACATTCCGATCACCATCGCGGGCATGAGCTTTGGCGCGCTGTCCGGCCCGGCCAAAGAGGCGCTGGGGCGTGGCGCATCCGCAGCGGGCACCTCGACCACCACCGGCGACGGCGGCATGACCGAAGAGGAACGCGGCCATTCGCAGAACCTCGTCTATCAATACCTGCCCTCGCGCTATGGCATGAACCCCGACGACCTGCGCCGCGCCGATGCGATTGAAATCGTGGTCGGACAGGGCGCAAAACCCGGCGGCGGCGGCATGTTGCTGGGCCAGAAAATCTCGGACCGCGTGGCGATGATGCGCAACCTGCCCAAGGGCATCGACCAGCGCTCGGCCTGCCGCCACCCCGACTGGACCGGCCCGGATGATCTCGAGATCAAGATCCTGGAAATCCGCGAAATCACCAATTGGGAAAAGCCGATCTATGTGAAGGTCGGGGGCGCACGTCCCTATTACGATACCGCACTCGCCGTGAAGGCCGGGGCCGATGTCGTGGTGCTGGACGGGATGCAGGGCGGCACCGCCGCCACCCAGGACGTGTTCATCGAAAACGTCGGCATGCCGATCCTCGCCTGTATCCCGCTGGCGGTGAAGGCATTGCAGGATCTGGGCATGCACCGCAAGGTGCAACTGATCGTGTCGGGCGGCATCCGCACCGGGGCCGATGTGGCCAAGGCGATGGCTCTGGGCGCAGATGCCGTGGCCATCGGCACCGCCGCCCTGATCGCTCTGGGCGACAATGATCCGGCACTCGAGGCTGAATATCAGAAGCTCGGCACCACGGCCGGCGCCTATGACGACTGGCACGAAGGCAAGGATCCGGCCGGCATCACCACCCAGGATCCGGAGCTGTTCAAACGCTTCGACCCGATCCTCGGCGGCCGCCGCCTGAAGAACTATCTCAAGGTGATGACGCTGGAAGCGCAGACGATCGCCCGCGCCTGCGGCAAGAATCACCTGCACAATCTGGAACCGGAAGACCTCTGCGCCCTGAACATCGAAGCCGCCGCCATGGCGGGCGTGCCCCTCGCAGGCACCAGCTGGATACCGGGCCGCAACAGCGGTTTCTGATAAAAACATAAGAACGACAGGGAGTTACCCAATATGGTCAAGGACCTCCAGAAATATGCCAAGGAAAAGGGCATCAAATATTTCATGGTCTCCTACACCGACCTCTTCGGTGGCCAGCGCGCAAAGCTGGTGCCTGCTCAGGCGATCAACGACATGGCGGTGGATGGGGCTGGCTTTGCCGGTTTCGCCACTTGGCTCGACCTCACGCCCGCGCACCCCGACATGATGGCGGTGCCGGATGCCAGCTCGGTCATCCAGTTGCCGTGGAAACCCGAAGTGGCCTGGCTTGCCTCGAACTGCGTGATGGAAGGCCAACCCGTCGCCCAGGCCCCGCGCAACGTGCTGCGCAAACTGATCGACGAGGCCGCCGCCGAAGGCCTGCGCGTCAAGACGGGGGTCGAGCCGGAGTTTTTCCTGCTCACCCCCGAGGGCGACAAGATCGCAGACCCCTATGACTGCGCTGAAAAGCCCTGCTACGACCAGCAGGCGATGATGCGCCGCTATGATGTGATCGCGGAAGTCTGCGATTACATGCTGGAACTGGGCTGGGAGGCTTACCAGAACGACCACGAGGACGCGACAGGCCAGTACGAAATGAACTGGAAATACGACGACGTCCTGCAAACCGCCGACAAGCACAGCTTCTTCAAGTTCATGCTGAAATCGGTGGCCGAAAAGCATGGTCTGCGCGCCACCTTCATGCCCAAACCCTTCAAGGGCCTGACCGGCTCGGGCTGCCATGCGCATATCTCGGTCTGGTCGCTGGATGGCAAGACCAATGCCTTTGCCGACAATACCAAAGAGCTGGGCCTCTCGGATCAGGGCCGCCACTTCCTGGGCGGCATCATGAAACATGCCTCGGCGCTGGCGGCGATCTGCAACCCCACGGTCAACAGCTACAAACGCATCAATGCGCCGCGCACCTCATCCGGCGCAACCTGGGCCCCGAACACCGTCACCTGGACCGGCAACAACCGCACCCATATGGTGCGCGTGCCCGGCCCCGGCCGGTTCGAGCTCCGCCTGCCCGATGGCGCCGCCAACCCCTATCTGATGCAGGCGGTGATCCTGGCTGCCGGTCTTGACGGCGTGCGCACCAAGGCCGATCCGGGCCGCCGCTACGACATCGACATGTATACGCAGGGCCATACCGTGAAGGGCGCGCCGAAACTGCCGCTCAACATGCTCGACGCCCTGCGCGAATATGACAAGGACAAGACGCTGAAGGCGATGATGGGCGAAGAATTCTCCGCCGCTTTCATCAAGCTCAAGCAAAAGGAATGGGACAGCTTCGTCGCCCATTTCTCGCGCTGGGAGCATGAAAACACGCTCGACATCTGATCCGGCCCACATCCCCCGCAACGGCCCCGGCACCCGCTGCCGGGGCCGTTGCATGTTCAGCGCCCCGCCCGCGCCCCTTCCCATTTGCACTTTGCAAAAATACTCCCTGACGGAGACAAGCGGCCACAGGCCGCGCAGACGACCTCATGGCAGGCGCGCCGCAAGATCACCGCGCAACACAAAAGGCCCCGGATTGCTCCGGGGCCAGTGACTGCCAGACTGAAGGGGATCAGTTGCGCAGGTAACTTTCCATGCTGTCCTCCAGCGCATCCTTCCACGGCGTGTGGTGGATCGGGGCCATGGTGCCGGTGATGACAGAGCGGTAGGCGTGATTGCGGAAGCCCATAATGTCTTTCTTCTTGTGGTCCTTCCACTCGAAGAACGCCTCGCAGGCGCCGTCCACGTCAAAGGACGGATAGTCGGTTTCCGCGATCAGCTCTTTCACATAGTCGCCCTGATAGTGGATGGCATCATGCGCATCGGCCCCGGCGTCCTCGCCCGCCACGCGGTCTGCCACATCCTTCTGCAACACCGCCTTGTCGGTCGGGATGGCAATGCGGCCGAGGATGGCATCGCGCACCCACCAGGCCTGGGCGTCGAACATGTTGAAGGTGAACCACTGGTCCTGCATGCCCACATAGAACAGCTTCGGGTTATGCACCCAGGCCACGCCCTTGTAGAGATCGGCCGCCGCCAGACGGTTCGCGGTTTTCAGCCGCAGATCATCGGGCAAGAAGGGGAAGTGATGCTTGTAGCCCGTGCAGAGAATGATCGCATCGACCTTCTTGCTGGTGCCATCGGCGAAATAGGCGGTGGTTTCATCCACCCGCACCAGCGCCGGCACCTCTTTCCAGTTGTCGGGCCAGTTGAAGCCCATCGGCGCATTGCGATAGGCGACGGTGATCGACTTCGCGCCATATTTCCAGCATTGCGAGCCGATATCCTCGGCGGAATAGCTGGAGCCGAGCAGCAGGATGTCCTTGCCGTTGAACTCCATCGCATCGCGGAAATCATGAGCGTGCAGCACCCGGCCACCAAAGCTGCTGAAGCCCGGATATTCCGGCACATTCGGCGTCGAGAAATGGCCCGAGGCGCAGATCACATTGTCAAAGACCTCTTCATACATGCGGTCTTCTTTCAGGTCATGCACCGTCACGGTGAACATGCCTGTCGCCTCGTCATATTTGACGAACCGCACAGTGGTGCTGAAGCGGATCCAGTCGCGCACACCGGCCTTTTTCACCCGGCCTTCGATATAGTCGAACAGCACGGCGCGCGGCGGATAGCTGGCAATCTGTTTGCCAAAATGCTCTTCAAAGGAATAATCAGCAAATTCAAGGCCTTCCTTGGGGCCGTTGGACCAGAGATAGCGATACATCGAACAATGCACCGGCTCGCCATGTTCATCGAGCCCGGTACGCCAGGTGTAGTTCCACAGCCCCCCCCAATTGGCCTGCTTCTCGAAACACACCACCTCAGGGATCTCGGTCCCCTTGGCTTTGGCGGATTGGAAGGCGCGCAGCACCGCAAGCCCCGAGGGGCCTGCACCGATGACGGCGACACGTTTGGTCATATGGCTCTCCTTGCTGATGTTCTGGAACCGTTCGCGCGGCCCTGTTCTTTGCAGATAGGTAAGAAGATTCCGCCCTATGTGTCAAATATTCTTCCTATCAGGAAAGTCATCTGCGCGTTTTTTTCTGCGCACCGCCCCTGCAACTGCCCGTTTCAAAGGCAGACCACGCCGCGCGCGCCTGCCGAAAACAGGTGCGGCGGATACCGGATTTGGGCAGAGATCCCCGGCTCAGGCAAGACCGCGCAGAAAGGCGGTCAGATTGTCGCCCAGCGCGGGCTGCATATAACCGCCCTCCTGCACCACCAGAAGCGGCAGGCCCAGCCCGGCAATCGCCGCCGCGATGCGCGTGAAGCCGGGCGTGGTGACGCGCAGCCCCTCGAACGGGTCGTGCTCATGCGCATCAAGGCCCAGCGCCACCACCACCACATCCGCGCCGAACGCACGGATCCGCCCCAGCGCAACCTCCAGCGCCGCAAGATAGGCCGCGTCCTCGGTGCCGCGCGCCAGTGGCAGGTTCAGGTTGAAGCCCAGCCCCGCGCCCGCCCCGCGCTCCTGTGCCGCCCCCCAGAAGAACGGGTAAAAGCGGTCCGGGTCGGCATGCAGGCTGACCGTCAGCACGTCTGAGCGGTGGTAAAACACCCCCTGCGTGCCATTGCCGTGATGCACATCCACATCCAGCACGGCGGGCCGCATCCCGCGCGCCCGCAGCCATTCCGCCGCAATCGCGCTGTTGTTCAGAAAGCAGAAGCCGCCCGCCAGATCGGCAAAGGCATGATGTCCCGGCGGACGGCAGAGCGCATAGGCGCTGGCACCACCTGCCACCACCTCTGCCGCTGCAAGCGCCGTCTGCGCCGACCAATAGGCCGCCTCCCATGTGCCCGCCGCAATCGGGCAGGCGGTATCGGCCTGATGATAGCCCGCCTGACCCACCGCCGATTTCGGGTAATTCACCGCGCGCCGGTCGGGATGGATATTCGGGATCACCTCGGCGGCCGCGCCCGGAATCCGCAGCCAGCGCGGATGGATCGTGGCCAGAAAATGCAGATATTCCGCCGAATGGATCGCCGCAATCGGCCCCATGCCGAAATCGCGCGGGCTTTCAAAGCGGCAGCCCGCCGCCTCGGCCCCGGCCCGCAGCGTGGCGATGCGCACGGGCACCTCGGGGTTGGGCAACCGCACCCCATTGGCCATGAACATCTGCGGATCATGCCCCGCCTGCCGCAGATCCAGAAATGCCCGCATCACAATACCTCCAATGCCTGCCCGTCCAGCACCATCCAGACCTCTGATGCCCGGTCGGTGAAGCCGAGCCGATCATAGAGCCTCCGTGCATCGGGATTATGGGCATAGACTGTCAGCCGCAGATACCCCGGCCCCCAGAGCCGCGCCGCCTCGTCGCGCACCGCGGCCAGAAGACGCCGCCCCAGCCCCTGCCCGCGCGCCGCCTCTGCCACCCAGAGATCCGAGATATAGACCCCGATCGCGCCGCGATAGGTGGAGAGTTGCGGCGAAAACGCCACCACCCCCTGCACCTCGTCGCCCACCTCGGCCAGTAGCCCATACAGCGCCACATGCGGGCCGAAACAGGCCGCCTCGATCAGCGCATCCGTGGCGCGATGGGTATCGCCCATTTCGGCAGACAGCGCGCGCAGCCCTGTGTTCAGCCGCGCACCCTCGCCCGGTTCCGCCCGTCTGATCCGCATCAAAACATCACCTTGCCCTTCAAGCCCAAAATGGCGCGTGCCTCATCGGGCGTGGCCACCACCCGGCCCAGCGCCTCGACAATCTCGCGCACCCTTGCCACCTGTTCGGCGTTGCTGCGCGCCAGAACACCGCGCCCGAGATAGAGGTTGTCCTCCAGCCCGACCCGCACATGCCCGCCCATGGCAGCGGCGAGGGTGGCAAATTCCATCTGCCGCCGCCCCGCCGCCAGCACCGACCATTCAAACCGCGGGAACAGCCGCTCTGCCGTCGCCTTCAGATGCAGCAGATGTTCCGGCTCTGCCGCGATGCCGCCCAGCACCCCCAGCACGAATTGCAGAAAGATCGGCGCGCCCGAGTCGGCCCCCGGCACCAGCCCGCGATCCATGACATGCCGCAGCAGATAGAGGTGGCTGACGTCATAACACTCAAACTCGAACCGCGCGCCTCGCTCCACCCCCATACGCTGCAACACGCCCGCAATGTCGCGGGGAGTATTCTTGAACACCAGATCGTCCGAGCCGCGCAGGAACGGCTCTTCCCAGTCAAACCGCCAGTCGCGCGGCTTGTCCGCCATGGGATAGAGCGCAAAGTTCATGCTGCCCATGTTCAGGCTGCACATCTCGGGCGCAAAAGCCTCTGGCGCGGCCAGCCGCTGTGCGAGGCTCATCACCGCCGATCCGCCGGTGGTCATGTTCACCACCGCGTCGCAGCCCGCCGAGATTGCGGGCAGGAAGCCGCGCCAATGGTCCAGCGCCGCCGAGGGCCGCCCGTCCTGCGGATCGCGGGCATGCAGATGCAGCACCGCCGCCCCGGCCTGCGCCGCGCCCAGCGCCTGCGCCGCAATGTCTTCGGCCCGGAACGGCAGAAAGGGCGACATGCTGGGCGTGTGGATCGAGCCGGTAATGGCGCAGGAAATGACGATCTTCATGCCAGCGCCCCGGCATGGGCCGCCGCAAACTGATCCAGCGCGCGGATCAGCTTGTCCATGATTTCGTCCACCTGCGCTTCGGTGGTGATCATCGGCGGGCAGACCAGCACATGATCGCCCGCATAACCGCCTCGGGTGCGCCGGGAATAGACAATCAGCCCTTCGGCATAGGCAAGTTCCACCAGTGTATCAAAGGCCTTCATCGCGGGCGGCAGTGGCGTCATCGTGGCGCGGTCTGCCACCAACTCGAACGCCAGCAACATGCCCTCTCCACGCACATCACCAATGAAACCATAGCGTTGCATCAGGTTCTTCAGGCGCGACTTCAACACCGCGCCGACGCGGGCGGCATTGCCCATCAGATCGTTGCGCCCGATTTCCTCCAGCACGGCAAGCCCTGCGGCACAGGCCAGCGGATTGCCGGCATAGGTATGGCCATGCACAAAGCCGCCAGCGGCCTGCACTGCTTCCACGATGTCACCGCGCGCAACCATCGCACCGAGCGGCACATAGCCCGCGCCAAAGCCTTTGGAAATCGCCACGATATCGGGGATGATCCCCCACAGATCGCCACCCAGAAACGTGCCGACGCGCCCGCCGCCACTCATCACCTCGTCATGGATGAGCAATACGCCATAACGGTCGCAGATGGTGCGGATGGCCTGCATATAGCCCGCAGGCGGCACCAGCGCGCCGGTGGAGGCGCCGCCCACCGGCTCCTGAATGAAGGCCAGTACGCTGCCGGGGCCTTCGGCCAGAATCTGCGCCTCGAGCATCGCCGCGTAATGGGCGCCCGTTGCCGGATCCTCCATATCCAGCCCATCCAGATAGGCGCGTGGTGCCGGGATCTTCGGCATCTGCACCATCATCGGTAGAAACGGATCGGTCAGCGGGTCATAGCCGGTCAGCGACAGCGCCCCCAGCGTAGAGCCGTGATAGGACGGAAAGCGCGAGATCACCTTCCAGCGCTGCGCCTGCCCCGTTACCACCGCCCATTGCCGGGCCAGCTTCACCGCCGATTCCACCGCTTCGGAGCCACCGGACACAAAGAACACCTTCTCCAGCCCCGCCGGGCTCAGCGCCGCCACCTTCGCTGCAAGACGCTCGCCCGGTTCGGTCTCAAAATGCAGCCGGTAGCCGAAGGTCGATTTGTCCATCTGTGCCCGCATCGCCGCCAGAACCGCCGGATTGCTGTGGCCGATATTGCTGACCATTGCGCCTGAGGATCCGTCGATGAACCGCCGCCCGTCGCGGTCCCACATATAGATGCCCTCGGCGCGATTCAGCACAGGCCGCGCCGCCGTCGACAGATAGAAAAGATGGCTCATTCCCGCCCCCGCATAGGCCACATATGCCGTGGCCCCCTAGAGGTGGCACAGAGAGGTGCATCGACCAAATAGATAGTTGAAATATCCTGCATTGATCATATCAATGATCCATGCGCCTCTCCCCTGCCGAAACCCTTGCCCGCGATCTGGATTGGAACCTGCTGCGCGTCTTTCTGGCGCTGGCGGAATCCGGGTCTGTCACGGCCGCCGGGGCGCGGCTGGGGCTGAAACAACCCTCGGTGTCGCAGGCGCTGAAACGGTTGGAGGATCGCATCGGCCACCGGCTGATCGACCGCGCGCCGGGCCATTTCGCGCTCACCCCGCAGGGCAGCGCGCTGCTGGCCGAGGCGCGCGACGTGCGCGCCGCCATCCTGCGCGCGGCGCAATCGGTGGCCGCCAGCGCCGATGAGGTGGCGGGCGAAGTGACGCTCGCGCTGGCCTCGCATGTCGTGTCACCGCTGCTCGACATGGCGTTGCAGCAGTTTCACGCCGCCCATCCCAAGGCCACGCTGTCGATCGACATTCTGCCCTCGCGCGGGGCATTGCAAAGTGTGGCACAGGGGCAGGCCAGCCTTGCAATCTGCCTGTTGTCGGATCCGCCGAAAGCGCTGGAAACCACGGTGTTTTATCAGGAATTCTTCGGCCTGTTCTGCGGGCCGCCGCATCCGCTCTTTGGCCGCAAACACCTGACCTTGGCCGATCTGCACGGCCATGCCGCTGTCAGCTTCCAGACGGATCGCATGGGCGATGCGCTGGCCGCCGTCACCGAGTTGCGCCGCGAGGTGGGGCTTGATACGCGCGTGGTCGGCCAGTCCACCCATCTGGAAGAGGTGCGCCGCATGATTGTGGCGGGTCTGGGCATCGGGCCGCTGCCGCTGCATGTGGTGGAAGAGGATATAAAACTCCACAAGCTCTGGCGCCTGCCGCCCTATGCTGCCCCCCCGGCCATCGACGTGCATCTGGCCTGGCACCCCAAGGCGCGGCACAACCGCGCCGAAGCCGCGTTTTTGCAGCAGTTGCAACGGCTGGTCGCCCAAACCCCGCTGGCAGAGCGGATCTACGGCCCCTGATCAGGCGGGGCTGTGCCCGCCACGCAGCCGTGCGCGTTCGCGCTGCAACCACAAGGCGGTGATCAGCAGCGGTGCATTGTCCACCTCTCCTGTGGTGACAAGCTGCATGAACCGATCAAAATCGACCAGATGGCCGCGGATATCCTCGGCCTCTGACGCCTCTCCGAACACGCCCTCGACACCATCGGGCAGATCGCAGAGCGCGACATAGGAATAGAGATATTCGCTTTTGGCCCCCGGCGACGGGTAATATTGGCCGACCTTTTCCAAAGCGCCCAGAACCAGCCCCGCCTCTTCCACCGCTTCGCGCCGGGCGGCCTGTTCGGGGGTTTCTTCGGGATCGACGCGGCCTGCAATCGCCTCCAGCAACCAGGGCTGCGGATCGCCGCGCCCATGCGGGCCTGCCCGGAACTGTTCGATCAGCAGCACCCGGTCGCGCTGCGGGTCATAGGGCAGAACCGTCACCGCATCGCCCGACAGGAACACCGCGCGATTGATGCGCGAACTCATCGTGCCATCAAAGCGGCGATAGTGCAGATCATATTCTTCGATGGCAAAGAAATTGGCATAGGGCTGTGTCTGCCGCGCGATCACCACATCCTCTGCGCGCGCAGCATGGCGCAGGCGGACCGGGGCCGGGGTTGCCGCCCGCACCCGGCTGGCACCACGCACCAGCATCAGGCGATAGCGCCGTGCCACCTCGCCCGCGTCGCGCTGGCCGCGCAGCGCCATCACATCCGGGGCGGTCGCGGTGGCCACCGCGCCCCAGTCTGCCACCCAATCGGGCAGATGCCAGGGCGCGCCGGTCTTTGCCGCATCCACCGGAAAATAGACCTGCGCAGGCACGAGGCCACCCGCCGTCTGCACCGGCAGAACCCGCGTGTCATAGCCGAACGCGCCTTCGTAGAAATCGAGCCGGTCCAGATCCTCTGGCCCCTCGTCCCGGAGCAGGATGCCTTGCGCCACGGCACCGGCCTCGGCCCGGATCACCGGCCATGCGCCCTCGCCAGACCACCACACAGCGTGATCGGGCAATTGCGCCGCCACAACCTGCACCTCCCGCCCCAGAACGGCACGCAGCAACGGCAGGTGGCACAGCGTGCCATAAAAGAACAGGGCTGGCATGGCGGTCACGTCCAGCGCCGCCCGGCCCAATCGCTGATCAGGCCGCAGATCGGCCCGCCGATCAGCAGCACCCCCAGCACAGGCACCGACAGCATCAGCAGCCCATGTTCGATCATCAGCTCGAACACGCCCGAGATCGCCTCCATCGGCCCGTCATAGATCTTGCGCAGCGACAGCCCGACCATCAGATAGATCGAAAAGCCGAGCAGGCAGAAAAACGCCATGGTCAGCGCGGCTTGCAAGCCGGTGCTGATGCCGACGGCCCGCCCGCCCCCGGCGCGCGGCCCCATCACCAGCCAGCCGCTGACCGCACCGATACCCGCGCAGATGAAGCTGAACGGGCCGAAGCTGGTGCCGTCTGGCATGGCAGGTTTGAACAGTTCGGCCGCAACAAAGCCAAGCGCGGCAAACAGCAGCGCTGCCACAAGCTTTCCGGCAGTGGGCATATCCCGCGTCCTTTCCTGCGCGCCGCCTCAGGCCGGGCGCGTCACCGTGATCTGTGTCACGTCGCAGTTTCCGCCGTGGAACGCGCCTGCGCAAGAGGTCAGGTAGAAATTCCACATGCGGCGAAAGCGGTCGTCAAAGCCAAGGCGGCTGACCTCGGGCCAGCGGGCATTGAACACATCATACCAGCGGCGCAGGGTCTGGCTGTAGCTTTCGCCAAATTCCACCGAGCCTTTCAGGCGCAGCCCCGCGCGGTCAATCTCGGATCTGAGCGCGGAGGGCGAGGGCAGCATCCCGCCGGGAAAGATGTATTTCTGAATAAAATCAACGCCGCGCCGATAGCTGGCAAAGCGGTGATCCGGCACGGTGATGATCTGCAAGGTGGCATTGGCCCCGGGATTCAGCCGGTCGCGCAGGGTGCTGAAATAGACCGGCCAATATTTCTCGCCCACCGCCTCGAACATCTCGATCGAGGCGATGCCGTCGTACCGGCCCTGCTCGTCGCGGTAATCCTGCAACTTGATCTGCACCCGGTCGGCCAGCCCCGCCTGCGCCACCCGCGCCACCGCGTAATCATGCTGTTCGCGCGAAATGGTCAGGCCGGTCACCTTCAGCCCGCGCGTGCCTGCCGCATATTCGGCAAAACCTCCCCAGCCGCAGCCGATCTCCAGCACATGATCGCCCGGACGCGCACCCATCTGATCCACCATCGAGGCATATTTGGCGATCTGCGCTGCATCCAGCGGCTCTTGCCCGGTGCGGAACAGCGCGCTGGAATAGGTCATCGTGTCATCCAGCCAGAGCCGGTAAAATTCGTTCCCCAGATCATAGTGATACGAGATGTTCTTGCGGGCCTGCCGGCGCGAGTTCGACCGCAGCCAATGGCGCATCCGCTCATAGGCGCGCACAAGGCCCATGCCGGGGAAGCCGTCATTCACCCCGTTATTGACCGGAGCCTGCACCAGATCCATGAAGGCCTGCAAATCCGGCGTGTCCCAGTCGCCATCCAGATAGGCGTCGCAAAAACCCAGATCACCTTCGCGCACCAGACGGGCAAAGACATCCTCGTTCTTCACATGGATTTCGGCCAGCGGGCCGGGCTGGCCGCCCTCGGCCCGAAAACGCCGCCCGTCGGGCAGAACAAAATCGAGCCGCCCCATCTGCAACCGCTCCAGCACCTTCAGCACCTGCGGAAAATAGCGGGGCAGATCACTCTGACCTGTGGTTGTTGTCATCACCGTCATTCGGCACCCTCCTGCGGGACATTGTATCATGATTCCCGAACGGCGGGCGCCGCTCAAGTGTTTCGTTCCGCATTGCGCGCGGCATAGGCCGCAAGCGCGCGGGCGCGCCCTGCCTCCAGCGCAATCATCGGCGCGGGATAGGGGGCCTGCGGATCAAGGCCCCAACGGCGCGGCACCGCCTCAAAATACTGGCAGGCCTCGGGCGGCGGGCTGCGGCTCAGTTCGGCGATGAAGCGGCGGCGATAGAGCGCATTGGGGTCGAATTTTTCGGCCTGCCCTGCCGGGTTGAACACCCGGAAATACGGGGCGGCATCCGGGCCGCTGCCCGCCACCCATTGCCAGCCCATCGCATTGGCGGCCGGATCCCAGTCGGTCAGGCACTCGGCAAACCACACCTGCCCCACCCGCCAGTCGGTCAGCAGATGTTTGGTCAGATACGAGCCGACGATCATGCGCGCGCGGTTGTGCATCGTGCCGGTCACATACATCTCGCGCATCGCGGCATCGACAAAGGGCTCGCCCGTCATGCCGCGCCGCCAGCGTTCGGCGGCGGCGCTGTCGCCCTGCCAGGGGAACGCCTGCCAATCCTCGCGCCAGTTCTGCGTGGCGATATGCGGAGTGTGGTGCAGCAGGTGCCAGGCAAATTCGCGCCAGACCAGTTCCTTGAGGAAATGTTCGGCACCCGCTGCCCCCTCCTGCATGGCACGCCGCCCCTCGTGCCAGATCAGGCGCGGGCCGATCTCGCCATAGGTCAGGTTTTCGGACAAGCGCGAGGTGGCATCCCGCGCCGGAAAATCCCGCGATTCGCGGTAGGCGTTGATCTTGTCGGCGACAAAGACAGAAAGCCGGTCGCGCGCAGCGGCTTCGCCCACCGCCTGATAGGGCAGGCAGACCGCCGCCCCCCGCCACATCGCCCGGCCCATCTGCCAGCTGTCCAATGCCTCGGATGCGGGCCAGTGGTCGGGCGCGGCGAGCGCCTTGGGGGCGGCATCAGGGCTGGACACATCGCGCCCGCGCACCGCGTTCCAGAACGGCGTATAGACCTTGTAATAGCTGCCCTGCCCGGTCTGCACCTCCATCGGCTCATGCAGCAGGAAGCCGTCATGGCTGACCGCAGCCACCTCGCGCGCCTTCAGCGCCGCCTTGACCGCCGTATCGCGGGCCTTGCTGGCCGGATCATAGAGCCGCGACCAATGCACCCCCTCCGCCCCGGTTTCGGCCAGCAGCGCCTCCAGCACCGGCAAAGCAGGGCCGCGGCGCAGGATCAACCGGCTGCCCACCGCCGCAAGCCGTGCCGCGAAATCGGCCAGCGACAGGCCAAGCCGCCACTTCGCCGCCGCGCCGATGGCCTCGGTTTCGGGATCAAGGATGAAGAGCGGAATCAGCGGCCTGCCACTGACCACCGCCCGCGACAGCATCGGGTGATCGGCCAGACGCAGATCACGGCGAAACCAGAGAAGAAGCGGGGCTGCGGACATCGGGCCTACGGAAATTGCGGTCATTCCAAGGTATTACGCAAAGCAACGCGCGCCGGATCACCGGGTTGCATGCTTTTGCGAAATTTCCTGCCCGCGCCTGCCTATCCCCGATAGTGGCGCAACACGGCCAGCCGGATCGCCGTGGCCAGACCAATGTCGCCGCGCCGCGATTCGTCGATTTCGATGGCCAGCGCATTGAGCGCGAGGCCCCGCGCCTGCGCCATGTCGCGGAAGGCCTGCCAGAATTCTGCCTCCAGCGAGACGCTGGTGCGGTGGCCGCGCAGGGTGAGCGAATGTTTCTGAGGCCGCCCCGAGTCTGTGGCGCTCATGCGCCGTCGTCCTCGTCATCGCGCAGGCGGTGCCCGGCATGGTCACGGGCCGATTTCTCGGCCCGCGCCTGTTCCAGATCCTTTTCGGCACGGCTGCGCCCGAATTTCACGGCATTGGCCTCGGCCTCAGCGCGCCGCGCGGCGCGTTCGCGGTCCTTGCGGAACCGGTTGAGGTTGACGACCTCTGCCATGACTAGCGCCCCCGTATCAGCCCTTCGGGCCAATCATATCCTCAGGACGCACCACCCGGTCAAAGGTTTCTTCATCCACGAGGCCCAGGGCGATGGCTTCTTCCTTCAGCGTCGTGCCGTTCTTGTGCGCGGTTTTCGCCACCTTGGTCGCGTTGTCATAGCCGATGGTCGGGGCCAGCGCCGTCACCAGCATCAGCGACTCCTTCATCAGCTTGTCGATCCGCGCCACATTGGCCTGCGTGCCCACCACCATGTTGTCGGTGAAGCTGCCCGCCGCATCGCCCAGAAGCTGCATGGATTGCAGCACGTTATAGGACATCATCGGGTTATAGACGTTCAGCTCGAAATGCCCCTGCGATCCGGCAAAGCCGATGGCGGCATCATTGCCCATCACATGCGCGCAGACCATGGTCAGCGCCTCGGCCTGCGTCGGGTTCACCTTGCCCGGCATGATCGAGCTTCCCGGCTCGTTCTCCGGCAGGATCAGCTCGCCCAGACCCGAACGCGGGCCGGAGCCCAGCAGACGCAGGTCATTGGCGATCTTGAACAGGCTGGCCGCCACGGTTTTCAGCGCGCCCGAGAACATCACCATCGCATCATGCGCGGCCAGCGCCTCGAACTTGTTCGGGGCGGTGACGAAAGGCAGGCCGGTGATCTCGGCGATCTGCGCCGCCACGCGGGTATCCCAGCCGACGCGGGTGTTCAGCCCGGTGCCGACAGCCGTGCCGCCCTGCGCCAGTTCATAGATGTCGGGCAGGCACATCTTGACGCGCGCGATGCCTTTTTCCACCTGCTTGGCATAGCCGCCAAACTCCTGCCCCAGCGTCAGCGGCGTTGCATCCTGCGTATGGGTGCGGCCGATCTTGATGATATCCTTGAACTCTTCCGACTTGGCGACCAGCGCCTTGTGCAGCTTTTCCAGCCCCGGGATCAGCACATCGCGGGCCATCATGCCGATGGCGACGTGCATCGCGGTGGGGAAGGTGTCGTTCGACGATTGCCCCATGTTCACATGGTCGTTCGGGTGAACCGGCTTTTTCGAGCCCATCACCCCGCCCAGCATTTCGATCGCCCGGTTCGAGATGACCTCGTTGGCGTTCATGTTCGACTGCGTGCCCGAGCCGGTCTGCCAGACCACCAGCGGGAAGTTGTCGTCAAACTTGCCGTCGATCACCTCGGTTGCGGCGGCGGCAATCGCATTGCCCAGTTCGGCGGAAATATCGCCCTGCACAATATTGACCAGCGCGCAGGCCTTCTTGATCACGCCCAAGGCGCGGATGATGGCCACCGGCTGGCGCTCCCATCCGATCGGGAAGTTGATGATCGACCGCTGGGTCTGTGCGCCCCAGTATTTGTCGGCGGGAACCTCAAGCGGGCCAAAGCTGTCGGTCTCGATGCGGGTGGCGGTCATGGGCAAGCCTCCAGAAAAATTCACGTTTCTTCTAGGCGCGGGAGGCATGGAAATCAATCGGTATACGGATGTATACCGCTAACATTCAGCATTTGCAGAGCGTGATCAGACCGCAGCAGGCCGGGCCGGAACCGACGTTCCGGCACAGGGCCTATTTGCGGAACTTGTCGAGGCTGACAACCTCGGCCTCATGCGGTTTTTCGTCCGCTTCGGGCAGGTCGTCCTCGTCATCCTCGTCTTCGTCATCCGCGTCGTCATGGGTTTCGAAGCGCAGCCCGAATTCCACCGACGGATCGACAAAGGTGCGCACGGCATCGAAGGGAATCACCAAGGGTTCCGGGGCGTTGCCGAAATTCAGCGTGACCGAGAAACCGTCATCCGTGACTTCCAGATTCTCGAACCAGTGCTGGATCACCACCGTCATTTCCGCCGGATAGCGCGCGCGCAGCCAGTCCGCGATGGCCACATCGGGATGAGTCGTATCGAACGTGATAAAGAAATGATGCGCACCGGGCAGGCCATGTTGCGCCACATCCTCCAGCACTGACTGGATCAGCCCGCGCATCGCGCGGTGCATCAGGTTGCCGTAATCAATCGAGCGCGCCATGCCGGACCCTTTCTGCTTGTTCCCACCATAGGCTGCACCTGCCGCAATGGAAAGGGGGCAAGCCCCCTTCCCCGCGCAGATCACAGCACCTGATCAAGCCCGCGGATCAGCGCATCGACTTCGGCCTTGGTGGTGTAATGCACGAAACTCAGCCGCAGCACGCCGCGCCCAAGGTCCACCCCCAGCGCGCCCAAAGGCCGCACGGCATAAAAATCGCCGCCGCCTGCCATGATGCCATGCTGGGCCAGCTCTGCCGCCACTGGTTCTGCCACGCGGTCCAGCGCCACGGCCACCGTCGGGGCCCGCCCCTCGGCCCGGCGCGGCCCGATGAGCCGCAGATCATTGCGGGCCGCCAGATAGTCCAGCAAGGGTTGCAGCAGCCGCACCTCGTGATCGCGCATCAGATCATGCACGGCATTGTTGCGCGCCAAAGGGGTGGCAGGCGACAGCCCGTGGTGATGGGCATACAGCGCATCAATGTAATCGGCCATGCCCGCACAGGCCGCCACCTGCGCATGGTCCGGCCCGGCGGGCGTGTGGCGTTTATACAGGGTTTCGGCATTGAAATAATGCCCCTGCGCGGGCAGCGCCTCGCCGAACTTGCGGCGCAGCACCATGATGCCCTGATGCGGACCATAGGTCTTGTAGGCCGAGAACAGATAGACATCCGGCCCCAGGGCCGGAATATCCGGCAGGCCATGCGGCGCATAACTCACCCCGTCGACACAGGTATAGGCCCCCGCCGCCTTGGCCATGGCGCAGATCTCTGCCACCGGGTTCACCTCGGCCACCACATTGGAGCAATGCGGGAAACAGACCAGCTTGACCTTGCCATCCGCCAGCAAAAGCCCCAGCGCCTCCGTGTCCAGATGCCCGGTCTCGGGGTCGATCTGCCATTCGCGAATCTCGATCCCTTCGTCAGCCAGACGACGCCAGACCCCCGAATTGGCCTCGTGATCCTGATTGGTGACGACAATCGCCGCCTTCTTCCCCTTCAGCCACAGCCGCACCCCATTGGCCAGAACAAAGGTATTGGCCGAGGTCGAGGGGCCAAACGACAGCTCGTCGCGGGCAACCCCCATCATGGCCGCCAGACGCGCGCGGGCCTCGTCCATTTCGGCCCCGGCCAATTGGCTCGCCTGATAGGGCGCATAGGGCTGCACCTTGCGGTCGTGATAAAACCGGGTCAGCCGGTCAATCACCGGCTTTGCCGTATAAGACCCGCCGGCATTTTCAAAAAACGCCTGCCCTTTCAGCGCGGCACTGGCAAAGGCTGGAAATTGGCTGCGAACGAAATCGACATCAAGCTCAGGCATGGACCCTCCGGTGTTGCGGCTGATCCTGACCCAGCCGCCCGCGGCGTGCAAGACCGGGCACAGGGCAAGAGCGCCCCGAAAACAGGCAATGGCCAAAGATTTGATCAGATTCCCGCCAGATGTCCCCGCCCCCACGGAAAAATGCCTTGAGCGACGGAGTCGGCTCGCTTAGCCTTCGGGGGCCACCCGCGGCCCTCTGGGGGAGAGGCCCGCACAACATTTGCCGAGGAACAGGTATGACCATTCGCACGACGTTTCTGACCAGCGCAGCGCTGGCCTTTGCCATGCCCGCATTCGCCGCCGATTCCGAACTGACGGTGCTGGATTGGGCCGGCTGGGATATCGCCGGGGTTCTCACCGAATATGTCGCCAAGAACGGCGACCAGCCGACCTATTCCTTCTTTGCCGATGATGACGAGGCGTTTCAGAAAGCCTCCTCCGGTTTCAAGCCGGATGTCGCACATCCCTGTGCCGCTTCGGTCAGCCGCTACCGCGATGCCGACCTGCTCGAACCCTGGGACACCACGAAAATCCCGGAATTCGCCAATCTCGCGCCGCGCATGCTCAATTCCCCGATCTTCAAGGATGACGCGGGCGTCTGGTTCATCCCGACCGATTACGCCTATACCGCCGTCGCCTATAACACCAAGGAAGTGCCCGCCGAAGACGTGGCCTCGCTCAAGGTGTTCACCGATCCCAAATATGCGGGCCGCCTCTCGATGCCCGATTCGACCGATGATGTCTGGTCGCTGGCCTTCCTCGCCACCGGCGTCACTTCGTGGGAAAACGTGACGGATGAACAATTCACCGCCGCCGCCGACTGGCTGCGCGCCGTGCATCCGAATGTGCGCGCCTATTGGGCCGATCCGGCCGAAATGTCGCAGTTGATGGCCACCGGCGAAGTGCTGGTCGCCTGGTCGTGGAATGACGGCGTGGCGCTGTTGCAGCAGGAAGGCTTCCCCATCGGCTTCCAGCGCGCCCCGGCCGAAGGGGCGGCAACCTGGTTCTGCGGTTATGTGAACTTCAAGGATGCGCCGGGCAAGGAAGACAAGGCCTATGACTTCATCAACAGCCTGCTGGCCCACAGCTCGGCTCCGGCCCTGCTGGAGGCTCTGGGCTATGCCCATGCCAATGATGCCGCGATGAAGGAAATGCCGGTCGATACGCTGGCCGCCTCTTTCGTCGATCCGGTCACGACCACCCTCTTCGCGCAGACCCCGGTCAGCCAGGAGTTCCGCACCCGGATGATCGAGGAATTCGAAGCCATCAAAGCCGGCTTCTGATCCTCCGCTTCCCCCAAGGCAAGGCCCGGCCCGCGAGGACCGGGCCTTTGTCTTTCGCGCCTCCATGGCACATGCTGCGTTGTCGCGAAGGGCTTGCACAGCGCCCCCCGGCTGCCTATATCTGAACTGTTCCGGCTTGCCGGGACTATGGCGATAAACGC
Organism: Gemmobacter fulvus; assembly: GCF_018798885.1. Classification (NCBI taxonomy): domain Bacteria; kingdom Pseudomonadati; phylum Pseudomonadota; class Alphaproteobacteria; order Rhodobacterales; family Paracoccaceae; genus Gemmobacter; species Gemmobacter fulvus. Next base: position 729,817 of record NZ_CP076361.1, read on the forward strand.
ACCCGTAATAATCGGATCGGACCCGGGGGCGGTACCCGGCGACTCCACCAAAAATCCCTGCATTGGGGGCAGATGGGGTCGAAACAGGATCGACGAACGACTAAAGGGGCCAGCTTTTGCTCGGTGAGGTACTACCGTTATCGGTCCAAACGTACAGTTGCCAATGACAACCGTGCTCCGATGGCTCTGGCTGCGTAAGCAGTTCGAACATCGAAACTTAAGCCCTTGCGCTTAGCCGCGTAAGGCGGGGTTCGCAGGTACCTGGCAACAGAAACCTGCACTTTCCCTTGCATTTTGTCCAAATACTCCTCTTCGCCCGAGGGGATCGCGCCCTGCGCGAGCCCCGAGACAAAAGACTTGCGCGCGGCAGCGCGCGCCTTGGGATCACCGCGCGAACAGCTTCAGCCAGATGCCATCCCGGGCCCGCACCGTCAGATGCGCCACCGGCACCGGCACCTTGTCTGCCACCGTCTCAAAGCGATAGGCGCGCAGGATCATCGCCAGCAGCAAAGGCCCCTCCACCATGGCAAACCCCGCACCGGGGCAGACGCGCTGGCCTGCGGAAAACGGGATATAGGCAGTGCGCAGACAGGCCTTGCCATTCTCGGTCTCGAACCGCGCCGGATCAAAACCATCCGGGTTGTCCCACAGCCGCTCATGCCGGTGCAGATGCCAGGGAGACAGCACGATCTGCGCGCCTTTCGGCACCGCCCGCGCCCGCATCGTCACCGGGCAGCGCGCCTCGCGCACCATCATCGGCACCGGCGGATAGAGCCGCATCGCCTCGCGGAACACCGCGCGGGCCACGCGCAACCGGCCAAGCGCGGCGAAATCCGGCTCTGCCCCCAGTTCCGCCTGCGCCTCGGTGGCCAGCCTGTCCTGCCATTCGGGATGTGTCGCCAGCAGATAGAGCGCCCAGGCCAGCGCCGAGGCCGAGGTTTCATGCCCGGCCAGAAAAAAGATCGCCACCTGATCGACCATTTCTTCGGTGTCGAAACATGCCCCGGTCAGCGGGTCGGGCGTCGACATGATCTTGCTGGCCAGATCATCCGGTGCCGTGCCATGCGCCAGCGCCCGCGCCCGATCCGCCGTCAGCCGGGTGATCAACTGCCGGATCCGCGCCGCTGTGCGTCTGGTGGTGCGCCGGTGAAACCGGGGCAGCCAGCGCGGCAAGGGCACCAGTGCCGCCAGATTGAGGATCGGCTGCGCCTGCTGATGGCTGCGGAACTCTGCAAAGACCTCGCCCGCCACCTGATCCTCGATCGGTAGCGAAAACAGCGTCCGAAAGATCACATCCGCCGCGACATGGCTGGTTTGCAGCTCGATCTCCTGCGCGCGACCATCTGCGAAGGGGGCCAGCCGCGTCACCGCCGCCTGCCCTGCCGCCCACATCGCACCGAACGTGTCGCGCAGCCGCCCGCCCTCAAAAGCCGGGTCGATGATCCGGCGCTGGCGTTCCCAGGTGGCACCATTGGTCACAAAGACCGAATTGCCCAGCAAGGGCCGCAACCCCTCGCGCACGCGGTCGCTTTTGGGAAAATCCTCGGGGCGCTGTTTCAGCACCAGATCGACCAGCGCCGGGTCGTTGCACATATAGCTGCGAAAGAACGGTGTGCGGAATTCCGCCATCCAGGCGCGATAGAGCCGCGCGGGCTGCGCTGACAACAGATCGCGCCGGAACAGCCGCAGATACCGCCACAGCGATACTTTGTCAGGCCGGGCAAGGGGTTTGGGCGGGATCATGCCACAGTCGTATAGCGGTTCACCGCGCGATCAATGCGGCTTTTCGACGAGGGCCGCGCGCCAAACCGCTGCGTCAGTGTCAGCGGCCCCGCCGTCACCCGGAAGTAATCATAATCCGTCGGCGTGCCGGGCAGATTGTCGAAGGCGCAGAGATACTGGAAATGCAGCCGGAAAAACCGCCAGCGCAGCGCCGCCCAGGTTTCAGGGCGCAGGGTCTGGGTGAAGGCCGCCGAAAACACCAGCGGCCAGCGCTGCCCCTCGGGTGCCACGCCCGAAACCGCCACCGGATCACACAACGCAAAGGCACAGCCATCTCCCGGCGCAGTCACATCAACCCAGGTCAGCGCGTCGGACGCGGCCAGATACTGCAGATCGCCGCGCAGGCGCTTCGCTTCGGGCAGAAAGCTGACCATCGGCACCACCTGCCCCAGCGACAGGAAAGACAGCACCGGCGCCTGCGCAGGCAGCCCCGCGCGGATCAGATCGGCCAGAATCGACACCGCCAGATGCGCGCCGGACGAATGGCCCACCACCAGCACCTCGTCATAGGGCAGCAGCAGCGCCTCGGCGATGGTCATGCGAAACGCGGCCATGCGCGCCTCGAGGGCGGCAGGGTTCGCGCCACGCGACTGCGCCGAATAGGCGTAATCATGCATCAGGTAATAGGCGAAAAACTTGCCGTCCTTGCGTTTGAACCAGCGCAGCATGGCCACCACCGCCGCCGTGCCCAGCCCCGCCGCCAGCGCCGCGCCGATCTGCCCCGGCACCACCGCCATCGCCAGCCCCACGATGCCCGCCCCCAGCCCAAGTGCCAAAGCCAGTTGCAGCAGCAGGGCAAAGATCGGATAGAGCGCCGCAATGATCGGCCCCTTGCGCAGCCGCATCAGCCGGAACAGCGCGCCCGAGCCGATATAGGCCCAGGCTGTGCGCAGCAGTTGCAGATAGGTGCCGGGGATGCCCTGATCCATGCTGTCTTTCACGATGTCAGACCAGACCAGCACCTCGACATCGGTTTCGACACTGCGGCCCTCAAGCTCGGCGCGCACATGCCAGCCATAGGGCCCGCGCAGCTTTTTCGGCTTCAACTCCATCGCATAGCCAGAGAGCGCCGCTTGCGCGGCCCCTTCCTTGCGATAAAGCTCGCGGTAGCGGCGCGGATGGATCGGATCATAGCCCGGAATGTAAAACACCCTGCGGCGGAACACCCTGCCCCGGCGGCCCTCGGGCGGATCGCCCGGCATCGAAGATGGTGCCGACTCGTTCATGGTCTACTCGTCCTGCCGTGCAGACCTGCAGCCTGCCTGCCCAATCGGGCAAAAATGCGGTCAGAACCCCCGGGCGTCAACCCAGCGTGGCCAGGAAGGGGAAGGTCTCCAGCAGGTAGAACGAGAAATCCGACAGCGCCCCCGTGACCAGCGCCAGCCCGACCAGAAGCAGCAGCAGGCCCATCGCCCGCTCGATCAGCTTCATGTGGCGCTTCAGCCGCGTCATCAGGCCAATCGCCCGTTCGATGAACAGCGCCGCGAGCAGGAACGGCAGGCCCAGCCCCACCGCATAGATGCCCAGCAACGCGGTGCCGCGCGTCATGCTGGCCTCATTCGCGGCCAGCGACAGGATCGCGCCCAACTGCGGGCCGATGCAGGGGGTCCAGCCAAAGGCGAAGGCCAGCCCCAGAACATAGGCCCCCAGCGCCGATCCGCCCTGCTCTCCGGCGTCCAGCCGCGCCTCGCGGTCCAGCATCGGAATGCGGAACACGCCCAGAAAATGCAGGCCCAGCACGATCACCATTGCACCCGAAATCTTGGCGAAAAGTTCCTGATTTTTCAGGAAAAACGCACCGAAGGCCGAGGCGGTGAAACCCAGAAACAGGAACACGGTCGACAGGCCCATGACGAAAAACAACGCGGGCAATAGGATACGCCGACGGGCGGCGCTGCCATCGGCGCGCATTTCGGGCATGGAGATCCCGCCCATATAGGCAAGATAGGGCGGCACGATGGGCAGGACGCAGGGCGACAGGAAGGACAAGACCCCCGCCATTAACGCGACCAGCATCGCGGGCAGCATTCCCGCATCGAACAGATCAATTCCGAACATCTCGCCTCCGGCTTCTGCTGCGGTGATACTGCACTGCGGCCTCTGCGTCACGGGCAGAAGGGTCACATCCCTGTGCGCAGCGCACAGTGGCGATGGATTTGGCTGGCGACAGTCCCCCGCCGCTTGCTATCTGCCCGCAAGACATCACGAAGGGCGCGCAGATGCAGCACGATGCGGATCTGGATTGTGAAGGGCTGATCTGCCCGCTGCCGGTGCTGCGGGCGCGCAAACGATTGCTGGCGCTGGCGCCCGGCCTGATCCTGCGCGTGCGCGCCACCGATGCGATGGCGGCGGTGGATCTGCCGCATTTCTGTGCCGGGGCGGGCCATGACTATCTGGGCGCAACCGCCCTCGGGCCGGCTACGGCGCATTTCATCCGGCGCGGCACATGAAAACGCCGGGCGCAAAGGCCCGGCGTTTCCCATTTCGGTTCGGCAGGGATCAGCGGCCCAGCGACCACCAGCCCTTGCGTTTGGCCTTCGGCTCGTCGTCCTCGGCAGCCTCGGCTTCTGCCGGATCGGCGCTGACGGCTTCCAGCACGGGCTCCATTCCCGGATCTGCCTGAAGCACGGGCGCTGCGGGCTGCGGCGGCACTTCGGCCACCGGCGCGGCAACAGGCGCCTCAACAACCGGGGCTGCTGCAACGTCGGCCTCGGGTGCTGCCGCTGCGGCTTCCGCCTCGGCGGCAGCCTTGGCTTTGGCCTTGGCGCTGCTTGTGGTGCGGGTGCGGGTCGATTTCAGCTTGGGCGCCGGTTCTGCCGCATCCGCCACGGCCTCACCCTTCTCGGCGGCTGCCGCCTTGGGGGCTTTGGCTTTGGACGTGGCAGGCTTGCTGGTCTTGGCCGCAGTGGTCTTGGTTCCAGCCGCCTTGCCTGCCGCCGATTTGGAGGATTTGGCGGCCGGTTTCGCAACCACCTCTGCCTCGGCTTCGGCCACCGCGACCTCGGCCATAGCTTCGGCCACCACCGTGGCTTCGGCCTCGGCCATTGTCGCAACCGGCGCAGTCACGGCATCGGCTGCGGGGGCCTCCACGGCCTCTGCCTCGTCCTCTTCCCCGTCCAGATCGTCTTCGTCCTCGTCGTCCGATCCGGTTTCATTGCCATTCTCGTCCCGATACTTGGACGAACCACCGCGGCCCCGACGGCGACGGCGACGTTTTTTCTTCGATCCGTTGCCGCCTTCGCCGTTGCCCTCACCGTCGGCATCACCCCGGGCTTCGGCCTCGGCCTCGTCAGCCTCGTCTTCTTCCTCGTCCAGCGGCAGATCGGGATCTTCCTCTTCTTCCGCCACAGGTGCGCCCATCAGCGCCGCATTGCCGGAAATCACCGCCGACATATCCGGCACAACCCGCACCGCCGTCTTGAACTTCTCGATGCTGAAATCGGGGCTGATCATATGCGGATCGGCCTCCAGCCGCACCGCCATGCCATAACGCGCCTCGATCAGCGCGATATGTTCGCGCTTGTTGTTGATCAGATAGTTGATCACCGCAACCGGCGCTTTCAGCAGCACCTCTTTGGAGCGTTTGCGCGTGCCCTCTTCTTCCAGCGCGCGCAGGATTTGCAGCGCGAGACTGTCATCCGAGCGGATCAGGCCAGTGCCATGGCAATGCGGGCAAGGCTGCGTGGTGCTTTCCAACATGCCGGGGCGCAGGCGCTGGCGGCTCATCTCCATCAGGCCAAAGCCCGAGATGCGCCCCACCTGAATCCGCGCACGGTCGGTTTTCAGCTTGTCTTTCAACCGCTTCTCGACCGAGGCATTGTTGCGGCGCTCTTCCATGTCGATGAAGTCGATCACGATCAGGCCGGCCAGATCGCGCAGGCGCAACTGGCGCGCCACCTCATCCGCCGCTTCAAGGTTGGTCTTGAGCGCGGTTTCTTCGATCGAGCCTTCCTTGGTGGCCCGACCCGAGTTCACGTCGATCGCCACCAGCGCCTCGGTCACACCGATCACGATGTAACCACCGGATTTGAGCTGCACTACCGGGTTGAACATGCCTGCCAGATAGCTCTCCACCTGATAGCGCGCGAACAGCGGCATAGGCTCGGCATAGCGCTGCACCACCTTGGCGTGGCTGGGCATGATCATGCGCATGAAGTCCTTGGCGGTGCGGTAGCCGCCCTCGCCTTCGACCAGCACTTCGTCAATCTCGCGGTTATAAAGGTCGCGGATCGAGCGTTTGATCAGATCGCCTTCCTCATAGATCGGCGCGGGCGCGATGGAGCGCAGCGTCAATTCGCGGATCTGTTCCCACAGGCGCATGAGGTATTCATAGTCGCGCTTGATTTCCGGCTTGGTGCGTTTGGCCCCGGCCGTGCGGATGATCAGGCCGGCACCTTCCGGCACCTCCATCTCGCCCGCGATTTCCTTCAGCTTCTTGCGATCCGCCGCCTGGGTGATCTTGCGCGAAATGCCGCCCCCGCGCGCGGTGTTCGGCATCAGCACGCAATAGCGCCCGGCCAGCGACAGATAGGTGGTCAGGGCCGCACCCTTGTTGCCACGCTCTTCCTTCACCACCTGCACCAGCATGATCTGGCGCATCTTGATGACTTCCTGGATCTTGTAGCGCCGGGCGCGCGGCTTGCGCGGGGCCCGGATTTCTTCGGCCACATCCTCTTCGGCGACGGATTCGATCTCGTCATCGACATCGGCGGCGTGATCGACCGCTTCGTAATGCGCTTCGGACTGGCTGCGCTCCGAGGCGATTTCGGCACGGTCGGCGTTGCGGCTGACAAACAGCGCATCGGCGCCGGTTTCTTCACCCAGATCAACGACATCCATGCCCTTGATTTCGGGCGCTTCTGCGTCCGCCACCTCGGCGCTGATCACCGCATCATCAGAGGCCACCGCCTCGGCCTGAGCATCGGACCGGCCATTGCCATTGCCGTTCGGGCGCGGTTTCTGCCCGTTGCGATTGCCGCCCGACCGCGAACGCGAACGGTTGTCCTCGTCCTCTTCGGCGCGTGCCAAGGCCCGCTCTTCATCCAGCAGGGCTTTGCGATCCGCGACGGGGATCTGGTAATAATCGGGGTGAATTTCGGCAAAGGCGAGAAAACCGTGGCGGTTGCCGCCGTAATCGACAAAGGCCGCCTGAAGCGAAGGCTCCACGCGGGTCACTTTGGCGAGGTAGATATTTCCTTGCAGTTGCCGTTTGTTTACGGTCTCGAAATCGAATTCCTCGACCTTGTTTCCGTCGACCACGACCACCCGAGTTTCCTCGGCGTGGGTGGCATCAATAAGCATTTTCTTGGCCATTGTGTTCCATTGCGCCACGGCAATCCGCGCCCGTCGGGGCAAGCCCCGATGCGTGTGCAGCGTTGCGGTTGGCGGCTTGTTCGGGCGAGGCTGCGGGATGCAGACAGTGCAGCGCGGGCCAGAAGCCCCCTGTCACCTGTCTTCACATCTGTCACGCGGCTCATCGCGGTTCTATATCCCAGGCACCAAGGGTACCTATCCTGAACGCCAGCACTCCTGAGGGCTTACCCCCGGCTTGACGGCAAAATTGCGGCCTCGCGGCCAGTGAAATCTGCGGCAGGCGCTGCTTTCGGACCAGTGGTCCGTTCCGCGCGCCCGGCAGCGAAACTGATGCACGCGGTGCGGTTTTGTAACCGCAATACCCACGTCTGATGACAATAAGGGCAGCGGGCGCGAAAACACAATGACTAATTGGCGGTCCGCAGGGGGCCAGAGGCCTGCAAGGGCCGCCCCAGCCAGCCAAACCGGCGTAGCGGGCGGCCCTTGCGCTGTTTAAACGTAGTCAGACCGGCTCAGGCCGTATTTCGCCATCTTTTCGTTCAGCGTGCGGCGCGGCAGGCACAATTCTTCCATCACCGCGACAATGCTGCCCTTGTGGCGGCGCATCGTGTTGTCGATCAACATGCGCTCAAACGCATCCACATAGTCTTTCAGCGGCTTGCCTTCGGTGGTCAGCGCCGGCCCCGAGGCCTCGTTATCCGCCATCAGCAGCGAGGCGATGGAGCCGGAGCCACGGCGGTTTTGCAGCACGGCGCGTTCGGCGATATTGACCAGCTGGCGCACATTGCCGGGCCAGGGGGCTTGCAGCAGTTGCGCCGCCTCCTGTGCCGTAACGGCCGGGGCGTCACAGCCATATTCTTCGGAAAACTGCTCTGACATGCGGGTGAACAACGTCAGGATGTCTTCACCGCGCGACCGCAGCGGCGGCAGCAGGATCATCATCGCGCCCAGCCGGTAATACAGATCCGGGCGCAGAATATCCTCCAGCGTCTTGTCAGGCGCGTGTTCGTTGACAATGGCGATGATGCGGGTTTCCGGCGGCGTGCCCTGATCGTTGATCAGCGTCAGCAACCGCGATTGCAGCGCATGCGACAGGCTTTCGATATCCTCAAGGCAAAGCGTGCCGCCCCGCGCCTCTTCCACCAGCGGCACACCGTCTTCGGTCGGGCCAAACAGCTTGGCGGCCAGTTGATCCTCCGACCAGGCGGCGCAGGAGATCGTCACGAATTTCTTCGACGCGCGCGGCCCCACGGCATGCAGCGCATGGGCGACCAGCGTCTTGCCGGTGCCGGTTTCGCCGTCAATCAGCACATGGCTGTCGGCCTGCCCGAGATCGAGAATATCCTCGCGCAGCCGTTCCATCACCGGGCTGGTGCCGATCAGCTTTTTCATCAGGATCGAGCCATCGCTCAGCTCGCGGCGCAGGGCGCGGTTGTCCAGCGTCAGGCGGCGCGCATTGGTGGCGCGTTTGGCAAGTTCGGTCATCCGGTCAGGGTTGAACGGCTTTTCCAGAAAATCGAAGGCGCCGATCCGCATCGCCTCCACCGCCATCGGCACATCGCCATGGCCGGTGATCATGATCACCGGCAGGCCGGAATCCATGCTCATCAACCGTTTCAGGAACGCCATGCCATCCATACCCGGCATCTTGATGTCACTGACGACGACGCCCGGAAATTCGGCGGTGATACCGGCCAGGGCCTCTTCGGCGCTGCCATAGGTTTCCGTATCGAAGCCGGACAATGCCAGCCACTGGCTGATGGATTGCCGCATATCCGCCTCGTCATCGACGATGGCGACTTTCATAGCTCGGGCCATGTGGTCCTCATTCTGCTGCTTTGGCTGCTGCCGTGTCGGTGGTGCCCGCCGTTGCGCCCAATATGGGGAGCTGCACTTCAAATACAGCCCCGCCCCCTTCGGCATTGCGCGCGGTCAGACGGCCACCCAGATCGGTGACGATGCCGGACGAGATGGCAAGGCCAAGCCCGATCCCCTCGCCCGGCTTCTTTGTGGTGTAGAAAGGTTCAAAAAGATTATCGAGATCAATGATGCCATGGCCGTTGTCGCGCACCGTCAGCGTCGCGGTTTCACCCGCCGACAAGATCAGGTCGATCTGCGGCTTGATGGTGTCTTTGGTGGCGTCGAGTGCGTTGCGCAGCAAGTTGATGATCACCTGTTCCAGCCGGATGCGATCCGCCATCACCATCACCGGCTGGCGGGGCAAGGCCCGTGTGATACGCACAACGCGCGCCTTGAGCTGCGGTTCCATCATCGACAGCGCGGTCGAGACCGAGGCGCGCACATCCACCGGCTCGAACGCCTCGCCGCCCTTGCGGGCATAGGATTTCAGCTGCCGGGTGATCGCGCCCATCCGTTCGATCAGATCGTCGATCCGCTGGAACGACGACAGCGCCTCTTCGGGACGTTTGCGCTGCAACAGCAGCCGCGCGCCCGCCAGATAGGTTTTCATCGCGGCAAGCGGTTGGTTCAGCTCGTGGCTGACCGCTGCCGACATTTCGCCCAAAGCGGCCAGCTTGGACGATTGCGCCAGCGTCAGCTCGGCCACTTCCAGGTTTTTCTGCACCTTTTCGCGCTCGGCAATCTCGCGTTGCAGCCTTGCGTTCAGCAGGCGCAACTCGGCACTCTCGCGCTGAAAGCTGACACTTTGCGACCAGGCGCGCCGCGACAACAGATAGAAGGTCACGGCCAGCAGGATGGCAAAGCCCATGATTTCCAGCGCCAGCACGCCGTTCACCCGCTCGCGCACCGAATCATAGGCGGTGAAAGTCACCATGCGCCAGCCGCGAAACGCCACGCGGCTTTCGGTTTTCATCACCGCCTCGCCGCTCACATAGGCATCGGGCGGTTCCTGCGCCCAGTCGGCAGCCCCCTGCAAGGCCCGGCGGATCGCCGAAGGCGCATCGCGCGCCTCCAGCGCCGCGCCCAGCGGCAGGCCACGCCAGCGCGGCTCGGTTGCCAGAAGCACCAGCCCTTCGCTGTCGGTCACCAGCACGGCATCCTGCAACCCCGCCCAGGCGCGTTCGTATTTCATCAGATCAACGGCCACGACGATCACGCCAAGCAGCTGATTCTCCACCCGGATTGCGCGGGAATAGGTAAAATCGAATCCCATCGCCTGTTTGGGCGCCACGGTAAAGATGGTGTCATTCAACCGCTGCGCATCAATGAATTGCGGCGCATTGCGCAGGTTGCTGCCCAGCTGCGTGCGGTTCGTCGCACCAACAATGCGCCCCTCGCCATCCAGCAGGATGATCGAGGCCGCGCCGATTTCGGCCTGAAACGAAATCAGCCGCGCCGAGGTGGTGGAATACTCCTTGCGCTCCAGCGCGCCGATCAGCTCGGGGTCGCGCGCCAGCAGCAGCGGCACCACCGAAGTGCGCTGCAATTCCGAGATCATGTTGCCCGAATAAAGCGCCAGCCGCAGTTCGGCGCGGTTGCGGGTCACTTCGGTAAACCGCTCTGACAGCCAGCGGTTGGTGACCAGAACCACCCCGATGGCCAGCAGCACCAGCAGGGCCACAACAAGCTTCACCCGCCAGGTGATGCCCGGCTCACGGGGGTCGGTGTCGGAAAGGGGCGGCGCGTGCTGCATGCGCTGCAGTCTAGGCTGCGCGCCCTGCCGCCTCAAGGGCTGCGCGGCTCAGGCCAGCGCCATCTTGCCGATCAGCCCGGCAAACAGCGTGGCCCCGTCGGTGCCGCCCTGCACCGGATCCACCACCCGCTCGGGATGCGGCATCATGCCCAGCACCCGACGGTTTTCCGACAGGATGCCCGCAATATCGGCCATGGAGCCATTGGGGTTGGCGGCATAACGGAAGGCGATACGGTCTTCGCCCGCCAGACGCGCCAGCGTGTCAGCATCGGCGGTGTAATTGCCATCGTGATGCGCCACCGGCACCCGGATCACCTGCCCCTTGGCATAGCCCGAGGTATAATCCGATCCGGTCGAGGCCACTTGCAGATCCACCGATTTGCAGATGAACTTCAGCCCGGCATTGCGCATCAGCGCGCCCGGCAGCAGCCGCATCTCGGTCAGCACCTGAAAGCCGTTGCAGATACCCAGAACATACCCGCCGCGTTCGGCATGGGCCTTGACCGCCGCACCGATGGGCGATTGCGCGGCAATCGCGCCGCAGCGCAGGTAATCGCCGAACGAAAACCCGCCCGGAACCCCAACGATATCGGTGCCTTCAGGCAGGGCCGAATCCTTGTGCCAGACCCGGACCACCTCGGCCCCCGCACGTTCAAAGGCAACGGCAAGATCGCGGTCGCAATTGGAACCGGGAAAGGTGATGACGGCGGCTTTCATGGGTGATCCTTTCAGGGCGCTGAGGATGCCCCGCCCTTAGCGCAAAGCCCGCGCCGCTTCCAGCCCCCAGCGTCACCTGAACCGGATTTTCCGCATAACCGCCCGCCGCAGCGCATATGAAAACGCCGCCGGTTTTCACCAGCGGCGCATCCTCTGACAGCCGCGTGGGCGTCAGGCGATTTCGACGGTGTATTTTTCGATCACCGTATTGGCCAGCAGCTTTTCGCACATGGCCTTGACCTCGGCCTCGACCGCTGCCGCGTCGGTTGCGGTCAGATCCAGCTCGATCACCTTGCCCTGACGCACAGCGGCCACACCGGCAAAGCCCAGCGTGCCAAGGGCATGGCGCACCGCTTCGCCCTGCGGATCGAGAACGCCGTCTTTCAGCATCACATGCACACGCGCTTTCATGGGTCTGGCCTTTCAGTTGATCAGGGTCGGCTTGGTGGTATGGGTGACATTCGAGGGCAGCACCCCAAGGCGCCGCGCCAATTCGGTATAGACATCGGCCAGCGGGCCCGGCTCGCGCACCAGACCTTCGCGGTCCGGGGCCTCAAGCCCGCGCATGTCCCACAGGCGGCAGCTGTCCGGGCTGATCTCGTCGGCCACGATCAGGCGCATGAAATCGCCCTCCCAGATCCGGCCCACCTCGATGCGGAAATCGACGAGCCGGATGCCCACGCCCATCATCACGCCGCTGAGAAAATCATTCACCCGCAGCGCCAGCGCCACCATATCATCCAGATCCTGCTGGTTGGCCCAGCCAAAGGCGATGATATGCTCTTCCGCGACCAGCGGATTGCCCAGCTTGTCGTCCTTGTAATAATATTCGACGATCGGGCGCGGCAGCGGCGTGCCTTCGGGGATGCCCAGCCGTTCGGTGATGCCGCCGGCGGCAAAGTTGCGCACGACAACCTCGACCGGGATGATTTCGGCCATGCGCACCAGCTGTTCGCGCATGTTGATGCGGCGGATGAAATGCGTCGGCACCCCGATGGCATTCAGCCCGGCCATGAAGAATTCGGACAGGCGGTTGTTCAGCACCCCCTTGCCTTCCACCGCAGCCTGCGGCGGCGTGACAGAGGTGGAGCCGTCGTCTTTGAAATACTGGATCAGCGTGCCTGGCTCCGGCCCTTCGTACAGGATCTTCGCCTTGCCTTCGTAGACCTTCTTGCGACGTGCCATGAACTTTCCCGAATCACGATGAGGACGGGAAGCCTGCGGCATCCGTCCTGTTAGCGCGGCTATAGTCCAAGCCCGGCCCTGCTGCAAGGTCGGCCCCTTGCCGCGCTTTCCCGCGCGCATGCTGCCGAAACCCTTGCAGGGCGGAACGCGGGCGGGCATATGGAGGGAAACCGGAACCAGCTTTGGGGGCCTTGCCATGACCAGCTTCGACGACCGCGAAAAAGCGTTTGAATCCAAATTCGCGCATGATGCCGAGATGCAGTTCCGGGCCGAAGCCCGCCGCAACAAACTGGCAGGTCTCTGGGCCGCCGATCTGCTGGGCAAGACCGGCGATGCGGCTGCCGCCTATGCGATGACCGTGGTCGAAGCCGATTTTGAAGAGGCAGGCATCGAGGATGTGGTGCGCAAGCTTTCCGCCGATCTGGGCGACAAGGCCTCGGCCGATGCGATCCGCGCCAAGCTGATCGAGCTGCTGCCGATTGCCAAAGCCCAGCTGATGACGGAAATCTGATCCGCAACGGCGGCGATGTGTCCTGCAGGGCCGCCCCTTCGGGCGGCCTTTTGCTTAGGGGCTGCGCAATCCCCCCGCAGGTCGCCCACAGGCGACCCCATGACGATTAAGAATTTGCCTGATCCTGCCACCCATGGCACAGGTGGACAAAGCAAAAGGGCCGCATGTGCAGCCCGTTTCCCCGTGAGGCGATATGACCGACGCACTTTCCAAACTGCTTGCCACCCGCGACTGGGTTATGGCCGATGGCGCAACCGGCACCAATCTGTTCAACATGGGCCTGTCCTCGGGTGACGCACCGGAATTCTGGAATGTCGATGAGCCCGACAATATCCGTGCCCTCTATCGCGGCGCGGTGGATGCGGGATCGGACATCTTCTTGACCAACACCTTTGGCGGCAATGCCAGCCGGTTGAAGTTGCATGGCGCGCAGGGCCGCGTGCATGAGCTGAACCGCGTCGGCGCGGCGCTGGGGCGCGAGATTGCGGATGCGGCAGGCCGCACCGTGGTGGTGGCTGGCTCGGTTGGCCCGACGGGCGAGATCATGGCCCCAATGGGCACGCTGACCCATGAAATCGCCGTCGAGATGTTTCACGAACAGGCCGAAGGTCTGAAGGCGGGCGGGGCCGATGTGCTGTGGGTGGAGACCATCTCTGCCCCCGAGGAATTCCGCGCCGCCGCCGAAGCCGCGCGTCTGGCCGATATGCCCTGGTGCGGCACCATGAGCTTTGACACCGCCGGGCGCACGATGATGGGCGTGACCTCTGCCGATCTGGCGACGCTGGTTGAAAAGCTGCCGAACCCGCCGCTGGCCTTTGGCGCGAATTGCGGCGTCGGCTCGTCCGATCTGCTGCGCACCGTGCTCGGCTTCTTTGCCCAGGGTTCGGAGCGTCCGGTGATCGCAAAGGGCAATGCGGGCATCCCGAAATACAAGGATGGGGCCATCCACTATGATGGCACGCCGGAACTGATGGGCGATTACGCCGTGCTGGCCCGCGATGCCGGAGTGCGTATCATCGGCGGCTGCTGCGGCACCATGCCTGAACATCTGCGCGCCATGCGCCACGCGCTGGAAACCCGCCCGAAAGGCGCGCGCCCCTCGCTGGAGGATATCTCGGGTCAGTTGGGGGCGTTTTCTTCGGCCTCGGATGGCACTGGTGACGATAGCGGGGCACCGCGCCGCGAACGCCGTCGCGGGCGGTAACTCTCTGATCTGAAAACGGGGCGCGGGACAAATCTCCCGCGCCCCTTTTGGTTATTTGCGGGTGATGCGCCCGTCCACGAAGGGCGTATACGGTGCGTTTGCCGCCAGATACTCGGCCGTCACATCCGCCAGATCCGGGCCGAAGTCATAGGCATTCCTGGCGTCGACAAACATCTTGAACCCGTCGCCGCCGCCCCGGACATAGTTGTTGGACACGGCAAGATACTCTTTCGCCGGGTCCAGCGGCACGAAGGCCCCGCCCTCTTGCACCATCACGTCGGAAATCCGGCTGCCCACCGCCGCTGCAGGATCAAAGCTGTATTTCAGCCCCGCCACCTGCGCGAACCGCCCGGCGTTTTCCTCGATCTGGCTGACGCCGTTTTCCAGCGCGGCCTGCACCTGCGCGCCGGTGACGGTAAAGGTGGACAGCGTGTTCTGGAACGGCAGCACCGTCAGCACCTCGCCCATGGTCACCGGCCCCGCGTCGATCGAGGCGCGCAGGCCGCCGCCATTGGTCAGCGCGATGGTCACACCCTGATCCTTGACGCGGGCCAGCATTGCCTCGGCCACCAGCGTGCCCATCGCACATTCCTGGACCCGGCAGGTTTCGCGCGATCCGTCGATGGCATCGGTGGTTTCGGCCACCACCTTCTGCCGGATCTCTTCCAGCGGTTTGGCCAGATCCGCGATCCGTGCCACCGTTTCGGCATCTTCGGCCACGGCGGCATCCATGATCAGCGGCTCGCCCACCGCCGAGACCACTTCGCCCGCGTCGTTGAAGGTCACGTTCAACTCGCCCAGAAACTTGCCATAGGCATAGGCCGAAACGATGGCCACCTGCCCCACCATGGTCGGATAAGGGCCTTCGGCATCCTCGCCGCTGTTGGACAGATAGGTGTTGGTATGGCCGCCGACGATCACATCCACGCCGGTCGTCTCTGCGGCCACCCGCTTGTCGACGCCATAGCCGGAATGGCTCAGCACGATGATCTTGTTGACGCCTTCGGCAGTCAGCCGGTCCACCTCGGCCTGCACCGCCCCGACCGGATCGGTGAAGATGATGTTCTTGCCGGGGCTGGCCAGTTCATCGGTATCCTGCGGCGTCAGCCCGATCAGGCCAAGCTTTTCGCCGCCCCGCTCGATCACCACCGATTTCGCCAGCTTGTCCTTCAACAGCGGCTCGCCCGACACATCGGCATTGGACATCAGCACCGGAAACTGCACCGCGTCCATGAAGCCGCGCAGCACCTCTGGCCCGTCGTCGAATTCGTGGTTGCCCACGGTCATCGCATCATAGCCCAGCTTGTTCATGAACTCGGCCGACATCGCGCCCTTGTAATAGGTGTAGAATAACGTGCCCTGAAACTGGTCGCCGCCATCCACCAGAATGGAGTTGTTCGACCGCGCCCGCGCCTCGGCCAGCGCACTGACCAGCCGGGCGGTGCCGCCGAAACATTCGCCCTTGCCGCTTTCTTCGGCGGAACAGCCGCTGTCGAACTTGTTGATCGGCTCGAAGCGCGCGTGGAAATCATTGGTGTGCAGAATGGTCAGCGCATAGTCCGCCGCCGCCGCCCCGCTCAGCAAGGCAAGGGCTGCCGCCGATTGCAACAAACGTGCGATCATCTGAAAACTCCCTTTCTGGTTGATCCTGCCAGAGTGCGGCGCGCCGCCGCACCTGTCAAAGACAGGCTGGTGCCCTGTCGTAACGTCAGTGTGACCTTGCGCAATCTTCCGCCGATCCTCGCAAACCATTGACCAAAACGCTTGCACGGTGCATGGAAGCCTCATGCTGATCTATAAGATCTTCCGCCGCCCCGAATGGGATGCGTTCCGCGCCGCTGGGGAAACCGAGGGCGCCCCGATTGATGTGGCCGATGGCTACATCCATTTTTCCACCGCAGCACAGGTCACCGAAACGGCCGCGAAATGGTTCGCCACCGAAAGTGATCTGGTGCTGGTCGCCGTGCGCTCTGCCCCGCTGGGCAGCGCACTGAAATGGGAGGCGTCGCGCGGCGGGGCCTTGTTCCCGCATCTTTATCGCCGCCTGCACATGGCCGATGTGGTCTGGGACAAATCCCTGCCGCTTGGCGTCAGCGGCCATATCTTCCCCGAGGGCGTGATTTGAGCCTGACTGAATCTCTGGGCCTGTGGGCCCTGCACAAATGTGATCCCGAGCGGGCGCATGGCCTGTCGCTGGCGGCGCTGCGCGCCGGGCTGGTGCCGCTGCCGGGGGTGATCACCTCGCCGCGTCTGGCCTGCACGCTAGCCGGGATGGCGCTGCCCAACCCGGTGGGCCTTGCCGCAGGTTTTGACAAGAACGCCGTGGCGCTTGGCCCGCTGATGCGGTCGGGCTTCGGTTTTCTGGAGGTGGGGGCCGCGACGCCGCGCCCCCAGCCGGGCAATCCGCAGCCGCGGCTGTTCCGCCTGACCGAAGACCGCGCGGCGATCAACCGCTTCGGCTTCAACAACGAAGGGGCCTGTGCGATTTCGGCCCGGCTGGCGCTGCGCCCGAAAGGCCCGGTGCCGGTGGGGCTGAACCTTGGGGCCAACAAGGATTCGACCGACCGCTCTGCCGATTTTGCCGAGGTGCTGGCCACCTGCGGCCCGCATATCGACTTTGCGACGGTCAATGTCAGCTCGCCCAATACCGAAAAGCTGCGCGATCTTCAGGGTCGCGCCGCGCTGACGGCGCTGCTGTCGCGGGTGATGGAGGTGCGCGCCGGGCTGGAGCGTCCGGTGCCGGTGTTCCTGAAGATCGCGCCTGATCTGACCGAAGCCGATCTGGCGGATGTGGCCGAAGTGGCGCTTGCCTCGGGCATTTCGGGCGTCATCACCACCAACACCACACTGTCCCGCGAAGGTTTGAAATCTGCACATAAAGGCGAAATGGGCGGGCTTTCGGGTGCGCCATTGTTCGAAAAGTCCACACGCGTTCTGGCGCGTCTGTCGCAGCTGACCGATGGCAGGCTGCCGCTGATCGGGGTCGGCGGCATTTCTGACGCCGATCAGGCCTGGCAAAAGATCCGGGCCGGGGCTTCGGTTGTGCAGATCTATACCGCCATGGTCTATCAGGGCCTGTCGCTGGCCGCCCGCATCGTCGAGGGGCTGGAGGCGATTGCGGCGCGGGAAGGCTTTGCCACGGTCAGCGATGCCACCGGCACCGGCCGGGGCGACTGGCTGTAAGACGGCACATCAAGATCGGCCCTCAAGCCCTTCCAGATGTTGGAGAAAGCGTCAACGGATCTATGCCCATGCCGCGCAGGGCAGCGCCCCATTTGGTGCTATCCTGCGCGCCAAAGATCAGATCCTGCGCCGGGGTTGCGGTCAGCCAGTCATTGCGCGCGATTTCGGATTCAAGCTGCCCCGGCCCCCATCCGGCATAACCCAGCGCCAGCAGCGCATCGCGCGGCCCGGCCCCCAGCGCCAGCGCTTGCAGAATATCAAGCGTGGCGGTCATGCCATAGCCGCCCGCCACCTCCATCGTGCCGCCTTGGGCATGGTAATCGCCGGAATGCAGCACAAAGCCGCGCCCCCGCTCCACCGGCCCGCCCAGATGCACGCGGATGTCACGGCCCTGCGGCGCGCGCGGAATCTCCAGATGCTCCAGCAGGCCGGAAAAGCTCAGCTCCGTCGAGGGCTTGTTGATGATCAGCCCCATCGCCCCCTCGGGCGAATGGGCACAGATCAGAATCACGCTTTTTTCAAAGCGCGGGTCGCCCATGCCGGGCATGGAAATGAGGATCGAGCCGCCAAGGTCCATGTTGCGCTCCTTCATGGGGCAAATATGGCATGGGTCAAATATGGCGTGGCGGGCGCTGCGCCTCAAGGGCAGGCGTGCAACATCACGAAACCGCAGGCGGCGCTTCGCTTGAATGTGATTTTGCATTTCCGCCCATCTGCCTATTTTGCAGCCATGACCCGATATTTGCTTGCCCTTCTTCTGCTGCCCCTGCCCGTCACCGCGCAACCTGTGACTCAGGCCGATGTGTTACAGGCCGAACTGCGCTCCGGTTGGCGCGCGGCGGATGGCAGCCATGTGGCGGCGCTGCATCTGCAACTGGCGCCAGAGTGGAAAACCTATTGGCGCGCGCCGGGCGATGCGGGCATCCCGCCGGAGTTTGACTGGACCGGATCGGAAAATCTGGGCCAGATCACCGTGCATTGGCCGCGCCCCGATGTGTTCGATTTTCAGGGGATGCAGACGATCGGCTACAAGCAGGATGTGGTGCTGCCGCTGACCGTGACGCCGCTGGACCCGTCGCGGCCGGTGATTCTTCGCACCTCTGTGTCAATGGGCGTGTGCAAGGACATCTGCATGCCCGCCAGCCTGACCCTGTCTGCCGATCTGGCCGATCAGGGCGCGCCCGATGCGCTGATTTCGGCGGCACTCGCGGATCAGCCGAAGGTCGGCCTTGCCGCCGGGCTGACCGCGATTTCCTGTGATCTGACGCCGCTCAAGGATGGCACCCGCGTCACCGCCCGCCTGATGCTGCCGACCGAGATCGGTGCCGAAACCGTGGTGATGGAGCCGGACGCGCCAGTCTGGGTATCGGACAGCATGGTCAGCCGCGACGGCGCGGTGCTGACCGCGATTGCCGATATGGTGCCCTCGCCCGGCACCGATTTCACGCTGGATCCGGCCAGCCTGCGCCTGACCGTGCTGGCGGGCGATCAGGCGATGGAGGTCACGGGCTGTCCGCTGCGCCAAGCGTCGCGCTGATCCGGGCGGCAAGCTGCCGCGCCACCGCATCCTTGCCCATGCGCGGCCAGTGCTCTGCCCCCTCGGCGGTGATCAGCGTCACCGCATTTTCGCTGCCGCCCATGATGCCGGTGGCCGGGCTGACATCATTCGCCACGATCCAGTCACAGCCTTTGCGGGCACGTTTCGCCGTGGCATGGGCCTCGACCTGTTCGGTTTCGGCGGCAAACCCCACCACCAGCGCCGGGCGCCCCACCGCCATCCGTGATACGGTTGCCAGAATGTCGGGGTTTTCGGCAAATGACAGCGCCGGGGCCTGACCGCTGCCATCCTTCTTCATCTTCTGCCCTGCCGCATTGGCCACCCGCCAATCGGCCACAGCGGCGGCAAACACCGCCACATCGGCGGGCAGCGCGGCCTGCACCGCCACCAGCATCTGTTGCGCCGTCTCCACCCGCACCACCGTCACGCCTGCGGGCGGCGGCACGCTGGCCGGGCCGGTCACAAAGGTGACATTGGCCCCCAGATCGCGCAAGGCGATGGCCAGCGCCGTGCCCTGCGCCCCGGAGGAGCGGTTGGCGATATAACGCACCGGGTCGATCGGTTCATGCGTCGGGCCAGAGGTCACCAGCACATGCCGCCCGGCCAGCGGCCCCTGCGTCAGTGCCCCCTGCACCGCCGCCACGATCTCCAGCGGTTCGGCCATGCGGCCCGGACCGAATTCGCCGCAGGCCATATCGCCGTCATTGGGGCCGACAAACAGCACGTCATCGGCGCGCAGTTGGGCAAGGTTGCGTTGTGTCGCGGCATGGGTCCACATGCGCACATTCATCGCCGGGGCGACCAGAACGCGGGTGTCGGTCGCCAGCAACAGGGTCGAGGCCAGATCATCCGCCCGCCCCTGCGCCATCTTTGCCAGAAGATCCGCCGTCGCCGGGGCCACCACGATCAGATCCGCCACCCGGCTGAGCTGGATATGGCCCATTTCGGCCTCGGCGGTCAGATCGAACAGATCGGAATGCACCGTCTCACCGGCCAGTGCGGCCACCGACAACGGAGTGACAAATTCCGCAGCCGCCCGCGTCATCACCGGCGTCACCGAAGCGCCGCGTTCGCGCAGCCGACGGATCAGATCAAGCGCCTTGTAGGCGGCAATGCCACCACCGATGATCAACAGAATACGCTTGCCCGCCAGCATGACACCCTCTTTGCAACCTGTCACAGGTGTAAGGGCCGGACTGCGGCAACGCAACGCCCCGCCCGCATTGCGGCGGGGGCGTTACAGGAAGTGCCGCACCTCGGGGGCCTGGGTTTCCAGATTGCGGCGCAGTTTGGTAAAGGCCGCGGCCTCCAGCTGTCGCACGCGTTCTTTCGACAGGCCAAGCTCGGTGCCCAGGCTTTCCAGTGTGCGCCCCTCGCCGCGCAGTTTGCGTTCGGTCACGATATAGCGTTCGCGCGGGTTCAGCCCGGCCATCGCCTGCACCAGCCAGCCGCGCAATTGCGCACCGTCATGGCTGCCCTCGACCTGTTCCGCCGCCTGTGGTCCATCATCCTCCAGCGCGTCGATCCATTCGCGGCCCTCATCTTCGGAGGATTGCGTGGCATTGAGCGAAAAGTCAGAGCCGGACAGCCGCCCCTCCATCATCTCCACATCCGCCAGCGGCACGCCCACTTCGGTGGCAATGCGGGCGCGCAGCTGGTGCTGGTCCAGCCGCTCTCCCGCCGCCTCAGCCTCGCGCTCCAGCTTGGCCTGCACCCGGCGCATGTTGAAAAACAGCGCCTTCTGGCTGCTGGTCGATCCGGTCCGCACCATCGACCAGTTGCGCATCACATAGTCCTGGATGCTCGCCTTGATCCACCACACCGCATAGGTCGAAAAGCGCACACCGCGATCCGGGTCGAACTTGTCGGCGGCCTTCATCAACCCCAGTGACGCTTCTTGGATCAGATCGTTCATCGGTGCGCCATAACGGCGGAACTTGGCCGCCATCGAAATCGCCAGCCGCATATAGGCGGTGATCAGGCGGTGCAGCGCCACCTCGTCGCGCTGGTCGCGCCAGGCATAGGCCAGCCGCGCCTCGGTTTCCGCATCCAGCAATTCTGCCTTCATCGCTTGGCGTGACATGCGTTGATCGTTATATCCATCGAGCGCCATGAGACTCCCCATCTGCCTGTTGGCCGTCTGTCAGTCGGTGCTGTTGATCGGAATACGAGGCAAAGCCGTGGCTGGATCACTGAAAAATACCGAACGGCCAAAAGCTGACTCTTTACCACAGGTTTCAGTGGTGATCGGCGGGGCGCGTTCGGGCAAATCACGATTTGCTGAGGGCCTGCTGCGCCAGACAGCCCGCCCGCGCAGCTATATTGCCACGGCACAGGCCTGGGATGACGAGATGCGCGCCCGGATTTCGGCGCATCAAAGCGACCGGGGCGCGGATTGGCACACGCTGGAAGCGCCGCATGATCTGTGCGGGGCCTTGGCGCAGATTCCGGCAGGCCATGTTGTGCTGCTGGATTGTGCGACGCTCTGGCTGACCAACCGGATGCTGGCCGAGGCCGATCTGGAGACGGAAAGCGCCGCAATGATCGCCGCGCTGCAAAGCTGCGCCGCCCCGGTGGTGGTGGTGACGAACGAACTCGGCTGGTCCATCGTGCCGGAAAACGCGCTGGCGCGGCGTTTCCGCGATGCGCAGGGGCGGCTCAACCAGCAGCTTGCGGCAGCGGCAGGGCTGGTGGTCACCGTCATCGCGGGCCTGCCCCTTGTGCTGAAGGGCCGTCTGCCATGACCCGGCTGTGGCTGGTGCGCCATGGCCCCACCCATGCGCGCGAGATGATCGGCTGGACCGACCGCGCCGCCGACCTGTCTGACCGCGCAAAGATCGCCCGGCTTGCCGCCGCCCTGCCCGGCGGGGCGCGGCTGGTGTCTTCGGATCTCAGCCGCGCGGTACAGACCGCCGACACCCTGCCGGGCCAGCGCCTGCCCCATGACGCCCGGCTGCGCGAAATCCATTTCGGGGCCTGGGAAGGGCGGCGCTTTGCCGAAGTCGAGGCCGATACCCCCGATCTGATCCGCGCCTTCTGGGAACAGGCGGGCGACGTGGCGGCCCCCGGTGGCGAAAGCTGGAACGCCATGGCCGCGCGGGTCTGTCAGGCCGTCGACGGGCTGTTGACGGGCGGCGACCTGATCATCGTGGCGCATTTCGGGCCGATCCTTGCCCTGCTGCAACGCGCGCAAGGCGTGGATGTGCAGACGGTTTTTGCCCAGAAGATCGAGCCTTTGTCCCTTACGCAGCTGCGCTTTGATGGCACATGGCAGGTTGGTCCGATCAATCACGATCCGTGATGGATGTCCCGACAAAACGCTGTTTTGCATTCCGGCGCCCGCCCGCTAGCCTGCGGTCAAAAGGAGTGTCCCATGACCTATGACCTTGTGATCGGTGACCGTGGCTATTCCAGCTGGAGCCTGCGCGGCTGGCTGCTGCTTGATGCCTTCGGTATCCCGGTGCGCACGATTTCGGCCCGGCTTTATACCGACGAATTGCCCAATCTTCTGAAAGACTTCCACCCGGCCAGAACCGCGCCAACCCTGCGCACCCCGGATGGCGTGGTGGTGCCCGAAAGCCTTGCCATTGCCGAGGAGCTCGCCTCGCGCCACCCCGAGGCCGAGATCTGGCCGACCGATCCGAAAGCCCGCGCGATTGCCCGTGTTCTGGCGGCAGAAATGCACGCAGGCTTTGGCGCGCTGCGCAGCTATTGCCCGATGAACCTGCGCGTCAGCTATACCGACTGCAGCCCGCCGCCCGAGGTTCTGGCCGATCTGGACCGGCTGCAAGTGATCTGGGATTGGGCGCGGGCGCAAACCGGGGCCGAGGGTGACTGGCTTTGCGGTGCCTATTCGGCGGCGGATGTGTTCTTTGCTCCGGTTGCGGCCCGGATTGCAGGCTACAACCTGCCGGTGGGGGCCGCCGCACAGGCCTATGTTGCCGCACATCTGGCGCACCCGTCCTTCCGGCGCTGGCGGGCGATGGGTCTGGTGGATGGTGCCGATCAGGAGTTTTACCGCCGCGACTATCCGCAACGCCCCTGGCCCGGCCCTGCCCCCTTGCCCGCCCGGGCCGTTGACGGCAGCGCCACAGAAAACGCCGCCTGCCCCTATTCCGGCAAACCCGTCACGCATGTGCTGGAACTGGCAGGCCGCCGCTTTGGCTTTTGCAACGCCTTTTGCCGCGACAAGACCGCGGCAGACCCCGAGGCCTGGCCGAAATTCCGCGCGCTTTTGGCGTAAGCCTTTACCAATCATAAACCATTCCCCTGCTACCCCGTTAACAATGATAAACGGGGGCGGGGATGGTCGCGCGGGCCTATACGGTGGCGTTTGAAGGGATCGAGGCCCGTCTGGTCGAGGTGCAATGCGCCGTCGCGGCGGGCCTTCCGGCCTTTGCCGTTGTGGGCCTGCCCGACAAGGCGGTGTCCGAGGCGAAAGAGCGGGTGCGCGCGGCGCTTGCCGCCATGTCGATCGCCCTGCCCTCCAAACGTATCACGGTGAATCTTTCCCCTGCGGATCTGCCGAAAGAGGGATCCCATTTCGATCTGCCGATCGCGCTGGCCTTGCTGGCGGCCTTGGAGATTATCCCGAAAGACGAGGTGGAGGCGACGGTGGCCCTGGGCGAGCTGTCGCTTGACGGGCGGCTGATGCCGGTCATCGGCGCGCTGCCCGCCGCGATGGCCGCCGCCGAGGCGGACCGGGCGCTGCTCTGCCCCAAGGCCTGCGGGGCCGAAGCGGCCTGGGTCGGGGCCACGCAGGTGCTGGCCGCCGCCTCGCTGGATCAGGTGGTGCGCCACTACACCGGGCAGGCCCCGATCACCCCCGCCGAGGCGGGCGAAGTGACCCGCGCGCGCCTGACCAAAGACCTGCGCGAGGTGAAGGGGCAGGAACGGGCAAAACGCGCGTTGGAGATTGCCGCTGCTGGCAGGCACCATCTGTTCCTGGTGGGCACGCCCGGTTCGGGCAAATCCATGCTGGCGGCGCGGCTGCCCGGCATCCTGCCGCCGCTTTCGGCGGCAGAAGCTCTTGAAACCTCGATGATCCATTCGCTCGCGGGTCTGCTGTCCGAAGGCGGCATCTCACGCGACAGGCCCTTCCGCGAACCGCATCACACCGCCTCGATGGCGGCGATTGTCGGGGGCGGTCGCGGCGCGAAACCGGGCGAGATCAGCCTGGCCCATCATGGCGTGCTGTTTATGGATGAATTCCCAGAATTTCCCCGCGCCGTGCTGGAAACCCTGCGCCAACCGATTGAAACCGGCGATGTGGTGGTGGCGCGTGCCAATGCGCATGTGCGCTATCCTTGCCGGTTTTTGCTGGTGGCAGCCGCAAACCCCTGCAAATGCGGCTATATGACCGATCCGGCCCGCGCCTGCGCCAAGGTGCCCATCTGTGGCGAGGATTATCTCAGCCGGATTTCCGGCCCGCTGATGGACAGGTTCGACCTGCGGGTGGATGTGCCGCCCGTTGCCTATACCGACCTCGATCTCCCGCCCTCCGGCGACAGGTCGGCCACGGTGGCGGCGCGGGTGATCGCGGCCCGCGCGGTGCAGACGCAGCGCTTTGCCGCCCATCCCGGCCTGCGGGTGAATGCCGATGCTGAAGGCGCCATTCTGGACGAGATCGCCAGCCCCGATGCCGAAGGGCGCGCGCTGATTTCCCGCGTGGCCGACCGCTTTGGCCTGTCGGCGCGCGGCTATCACCGGGTCTTGCGGGTGGCCCGCACCATCGCCGATCTGGCCGGATCCGCCGAGGTGCGCAGCCCGCATATTGCCGAAGCGGTCAGCTTCCGTATCAACCTGGGCCAGCGCGCCTAGGCGCGCTTGGCTTCGATCACCTCCCAGATCCGGGCGGCAGTATTGGTGCCGTCAAACCGCTCCAGCTCCTGAATCCCGGTGGGCGAGGTGACGTTGATCTCGGTCAGGTAATCACCGATCACATCAATGCCGACAAAGATCTGGCCCTTTTCCTTCAGGACAGGCCCGATGGTGGCACAGATCTCCAGATCGCGCTCGGTCAGCCCGATCTTTTCTGGCCGCCCGCCCACATGCATGTTGGACCGGGTCTCACCCGCCTGTGGCACGCGATTGATCGCGCCGACCGCTTCACCATCCACCAGAATCACCCGCTTGTCGCCCTTGGCCACATCCGGCAGGAATTTCTGCACAATCAGCGGCTCACGGCTCATCGAGGTGAACAGCTCATGCAGAGATGACAGGTTGCGGTCATTCGGATCCAGCCGGAACACCCCAGCCCCCCCATTGCCATAGAGCGGCTTGAGGATGATGTCGCCATGCCGCGCCTTGAAGTCGCGGATGGTCTGCAAATCGCGCGCAATCGCCGTGGGCGGAATCAGCTGCGGGAAGCGCAGCACCAACAGCTTTTCAGGGCTGTTGCGCACCCAGAACGGATCATTCACCACCAGAACCTTCGGGTGAATCATCTCCAGAAGATGCGTCGTGGTGATATACCCCATGTCGAAGGGCGGATCCTGACGCAACCAGATCACATCGAAATCACCCAGATCCACCTCGACCTCGGCACCATAGCTGACGTGATTGCCCTGCTCGCGCCGCACTTCGATGGGCCAGCCCCGCGCAATCACCCGCCCTTCGACGAAGGCCAGACGGTCGGGTGTGTAAAAGAACAGCTCATGCCCCCGCGCCTGCGCTTCAAGCGCAATGCGGAACGTGCTGTCGGCATTGATATTCACGGCCCCGATCGGGTCCATCTGCAAGGCAACCTTGAGGCGCATCGGAAATCCTCCTGCTATGCTCCCTCAATGCCCGAGCCTCCCGTCCGATGCAATCAGGCGGCAAAGGCGTTTTCAAGAATCTCGATCCGGCCCTGCTCATCGACCAGCGCCACATCGAAGCGCGACGGGGTCAATTGCCCCAACGGCTCCCCGGCAAGGAACTCGGCTGCGGCGTGATAGATGCGGGCCATCTGCCGCACCGTCAGATGCTCAGCGGCCTGCGCATGGCTGCGGCTTTGCTTCACTTCGATGAAGATCACATCCGCCCCGTCCCGCGCGATCAGATCAATTTCCCCGGATTGGCCGCGCCAGCGCCGGGCCGCAATGCTGCGCCCGCCCCCTTCATAAGCACGTGCCACGGCGGCTTCGGCGGCACAGCCGGCGTGATATGCAACCGCTCCCTTGATCTTGCGCATCATTCCTCCGACAGGCGCAGGGCCCGTTGATATACATCCCGCTTCGGCAGGCCGAAGGATTCGGCCACCATCGTTGCCGCATCCTTGACCCGGTTGTCGACCAGCGCCCGGCGCAGCGCTGCATCCAGATCCACCACACTTGCCACCACATCGGGAGCCCGATCCAGCAGCACGACAATCTCACCCTTCACCTCGCGTTCCGCGAAGGCCGCCTGAAGTTCCGCCAGCGTGCCGCGCGTGGTTTCTTCGAATCGTTTGGTCAGTTCCCGGCACACCACCGCTTTGCGTTCTGCTCCGAAGCTTGCCACCAGATCCCCTAATAATTTCTGAAGACGTTTGGGCGATTCATACAGGATCACCGTCGCGCTCATCGGTGCCAGATCCTGCAGGAAGCGCAGCCGGGCGGCGGCGGTGGCCGGGGCAAACCCGGCAAACAGGAAGCGGTCGCTCGGCAAGCCCGAGACGGTCAGTGCCGCCAGCACCGCCGAGGGGCCGGGGGCGGCCAGCACAGTATGCCCCGCCTCGATGGCCGCGCGGCCCAGCTGAAACCCCGGATCGGCCACCAGCGGCGTTCCCGCCTCCGAGGCATAGGCGACGGATTTGCCCTCTGCCAGCGCCGCCAGCAGCTTGGGCCGCGCCGTCTCGCCATTATGGTCATGATAGGCGATCAGCGGCCGCCCTCCGAGGGCGACGCCGTGAATTTCCATCAGATGCCGCAGGGTGCGGGTGTCTTCGGCGGCCAGCACATCGGCGCTGGCCAGAATATCGAGGGCGCGCAAGGTGATATCGCGCGCGGCGCCGATCGGCGTTGCGATGAAATGCAGGCCCGGTGGCACCTGCCCCCTCTGCGGCTTGGTTTCGCTCATGGGCTGGTCCGCTCCTGCACGCAAGTTTACTTCCCGGACGCCGCGCCCTATTCTGCGGGCAGATTTCTGCGCCCCGGTCTGCTGCGCCCCTGAGAAAGAGGAAGCCTGTATGTTGTCTGTTTTCGATCTGGCCCGCAAGTCACTGGCGCGCGCCGCGGCCGTGCTGGCCACCGTGGCGCTGAGCGCCTGTGTGCCCTCCGCCGGTCCGGGCGGCGGCTCCGGCCCCAAGATCGACCCCGGTGCCCCGGTGCCGGTGGCGCTGCTGGTGCCCTCGGGATCGGGGCAGGCAAGTGACGAATTGCTGGCGCGCAGTCTGCAGAATGCTGCGCGGCTGGCGATTTCCGATCTGGGCAATGTGAAGATCGACCTGCGCGTCTATCCGACCGCTGGCCAGCCTGCGCAGGCCGGGGCGATGGCGACCAAGGCGGTGGATGAAGGCGCCAAGATCATCCTCGGCCCGGTCTATGCGCAAGAAGCCAATGCGGCCGGTCTGGCCGTGGCCGGGCGGGGCATCAATGTGCTGTCCTTCTCGAACAACACCGACATTGCGGGCGGCAATGTCTTTGTTCTGGGACCGACGTTCCAGAATACCGGCGACCGGCTGGGCCGCTATGCGGTGCGGGCCGGCAAATCGCGCGTGATGATCGTGCATGACCAGAACCTTGGCGGCGAGGCCGGGCGCAATGCGATTCAGCGCGGCGTGTCGGCGGCAGGCGGCCAGGTAGTGGGCATCCAGTCCTACGAGTTTTCACAGAATGGCATCGTTGCCGCCGTGCCGGCGATTGCCGCCGCCGCGCGCAACACCAATGCGCAAGCCGTGTTCCTGACCGCCGATACCGCAGGTGCCCTGCCGCTGGTCACCCAGTTGTTGCGTGACAATGGTGTCAGCCCCCCCAACACCGCCTTCATCGGCCTGACCCGCTGGGATATTCCTTCGGCCACCCTTGGCCTGCCCGGCGTGCAGGGCGGCTGGTTCGCGATGCCCGATCCCGCGCTTTATAACCAGTTCCAGTCGCGCTATCAGGCCGCGTTCGGCGAGCCGCCGCTGCCGATCTCTGGTCTGGCCTATGATGGCATTGCGGCCATCGGCGCGCTGGTCAAACAGGGCAAGAGCAATGCCCTGTCCACCTCGGGTCTGACGCAGGGCTCCGGCTTCGTCGGCGTCGGCGGCATCTTCCGGCTGCGCCCCGATGGCACAAACGAACGTGGCTTGGCCGTCGCCTCGATCCAGAACAACCAGCTTGTCGTGCTGGATCCGGCACCGCGCAGCTTTTCCGGGGCAGGATCCTGACATTTGCACCGCGCGGCCATTTCCATGCAAGACATGCTGCTGCCGGGGGTCGAGATCATCGACCCCCGCGCCCTTTCCGCCGCCATCAGCGCCGATCTGACGACAGAGCCTGATCCGCGGGCCGCCCGAGCCCTGGTGGTGCGCCATCTGGCCGAGGCCAAGGCGGCAGGCAACGCCGCCCTCGCCGCCGCCTTTGCCGCCCGCCCGATGGAGGCCCGCGCGCTGACACGGGCGCAGAGCCATCTGACCGACGGGCTGGTGAGCGTGGCCTTCGATCTGGCGCGCAATCATTTCCATCCGGCCCATAATCCGACCGAATCCGAACGGCTGACCGTTCTGGCCGTTGGTGGCTATGGCCGCGCCGAAATGGCACCCCATTCCGATGTCGACCTGCTGTTCCTGACCCCGTGGAAGATCACCCCCTGGGCGGAAAGCGTGATCGAATCAATGCTTTACATGCTGTGGGATCTGAAGCTGAAGGTCGGCCATTCGTCGCGCACCGTCCGCGATTGCCTGCGGCTGGCGCGCGACGATATCACCATCCGCACCGCCCTGCTGGAGCATCGGTATATCACCGGCGATGCCGCTTTGGCGCGCGAGCTGGATGACGCGCTCTGGTCGGATCTGTTCCGCAATTCGGGGCCGGAATTCATCGAGGCCAAGCTGGCCGAACGCGCCGAACGGCACAAACGCCAGGGCGGGCAGCGCTATGTGCTGGAGCCGAACATCAAGGAAGGTAAAGGCGGGCTGCGCGATCTGCAAACCCTGTATTGGATCGGCAAATATCTGCACCGGGTGCCGGATGCCGCCGGTCTGGTGGCGGCAGGGCTGCTGACACAGGAGGAATATGCCACTTTCAACCGCGCCGAAAACTTTCTCTGGGCCGTGCGCAGCCATCTGCATTACATCGGCAAACGCGCCGTCGATCAGCTGACCTTCGACATGCAGGTCGAGGTGGCCGCCCGCATGGGCTATGCCGACAGTGGCGGCAGGCGCGCGGTCGAGGTGTTCATGCAGGATTACTTTCGCCACGCCACCCGCGTGGGAGAGCTGACCCGCGTGTTCCTGACCCAGCTTGAAGCGCGCCACGCCAAACCCGAAGCCGCAATCATCGGCCTGTTCCGCCGCCGCAAGAAGGTGCGCGCCGGGTTCAAGCTGGTTCAGGGCCGGATTGACGCGCTCGACCCGAAACGGTTTCTGGCCGACAAGCTGAACATGCTGCGCGTGTTCGAAGAGGCACTGCGCACGGGCTATCTGCTGCATCCCAATGTGATGCGCCTGATTGCCGCCAACCTGCATCTGATCGACGACGAGATGCGCGACGATCCCGAAGCCAAGCAGATCTTCCTGGATCTGCTGCTGAAACACGGCAATCCCGAACGCTCGCTGCGTCGGATGAACGAGCTGGGCGTGCTGGGGGCCTTTATCCCGGAATTCGAGCCCATCGTCGCGATGATGCAGTTCAACGTCTATCACCACTACACGGTGGACGAGCATATCATCCAGTGCATCTCCACCCTCGCCCAGATCGAACGGGGCGAGCTGGTCGAGGAATTACCGCTGTCCTCGTCGATTCTGGATGCCGGGATCAGCCGCCGGGTGATCTATGTCGCGCTGCTGCTGCATGACATCGGCAAGGGCCGCCCCGAAGATCATTCGATCCTGGGCGCGCAGATCGCGCGGCGGGTCTGCCCGCGGCTGGGGCTGAATGACGAGGAATGTGAAACCGTCGAATGGTTGGTGCGCTATCACCTGCTGATGTCCGACATGGCGCAGAAGCGTGACATCGGCGATCCGCGCACGGTGCGCGATTTTGCCAAGGCGGTCAAAACCCGCAAGCGGCTGGATCTGCTGACGGTGCTGACGGTCTGTGACATTCGCGGCGTTGGCCCCGGCACCTGGAACAACTGGAAGGCCATGCTGCTGCGCCAGTTGCACCGCGACACCACCGAGGCGCTGGAAGGCGGTCTGGAAAACGTCAACCGCGAACGCCGGGCCGACGAGGCCAAACGCCAGCTGCGCGAGGCGCTGCCCGATTGGGACGCGCGCGAGGTGCGGGCCGAACTCGCCCGCCATTACCCGCCCTACTGGCAGGGCCTGCTGACCGAAACCCATCTGGTCTTTGCGCATCTGCTGCGCGATCTGCCCGATCACGAAATCCGCATCGACCTGCATCCCGATCCCGGCCGCGATGCCACCCGCGCTGCCTTTGCGCTGGAGGATCATCCGGGCATCTTTTCGCGGCTGGCGGGGGCGCTGGCGCTGGTCGGGGCGAATGTGGTCGATGCGCGCACCTATACCTCGAAGGATGGGTATGCGACGGCGGTGTTCTGGGTGCAGGACAGCGATGGCCACCCCTATGAGGTCGCCCGCCTGCCCCGGCTGCGCCAGATGATCGAAAAAACCCTGCGCGGCGAGGTTCTGCCGCGCGAGGCGCTGGCCGACCGCGACAAGGTGAAGAAGCGCGAACGCGAATTCCGCTTTCCGACCCATATCACCTTCGACAACGAAGGCTCTGAAATCTATACGATTGTCGAGGTGGATACGCGCGACAGGCCCGGCCTGCTGTATGATCTGACCCGCACGCTGGCGGCCAACAACATCTATATCGCCAGCGCCGTGATTGCGACTTTCGGGGCGCAGGTGGTGGATACCTTCTATGTGAAGGATATGTTCGGCTTGAAGCTGCATACGAAACCAAAGCAGGACGCCTTGGAAAAGAAGCTGCGTCAGGCGATTGCCGAAGGCGCGGAACGGGCGCAGGCATAGAGGCAGAGCAATGGGTATCCGGCTGGTAAAGAGCTTCCTCACCGTGGGCGGCTGGACGCTGGGCAGCCGCGTCGTGGGCTTTGTGCGCGACGTGATGATGGCGGCCTATCTGGGCGCGGGGCCGGTGGCCGAGGCGTTTCTGATCGCCTTTTCTCTGCCCAACATGTTCCGCCGCTTCTTTGCCGAAGGCGCCTTCAACATGGCCTTCGTGCCCATGTTCTCCAAGAAGCTGGAGGGAGGCGAGGATGCGACCGAATTTGCCCGCGATGCCTTCAACGGGCTGGCGGCAGTGCTGCTGGTGTTCACGCTGATCGGCACACTGGCGATGCCCTGGCTGGTCTGGGCGATGGCCTCGGGCTTTGTTGGCGATGCGCGCTTTGATCTGGCGGTGCTGTTCGGGCGGATCTCGTTTTCCTATATCCTGTTCATCAGTCTGGTCGCGCTGCTGTCGGGCGTGCTCAATGCCTTTGGCCGCTTTACCGAAGCCTCTTTCGTGCCGGTGCTGATGAACCTGATGTTCATCGCCGCCATGCTGATGGCCGACCGGGCCGGATGGGATATGGGGCTGACCCTGGCCTGGACGGTGCCTGCGACCGGCATCGCGCAACTGGCCTTCACCTGGTGGTCCGCTGACCGCGCCGGGGTGAAGATCCGCCCCCGGATGCCAAAACTGACGCCCGAGCTGAAACGCCTGGCCATCATCGCAGGCCCTGCCGTGCTGGCGGGCGGGGTGGTGCAGATCAATCTGCTGGTCGGGCGACAGGTGGCCAGTTTCACCGAAGGTGCCGTGGCATGGCTTTCCTATGCCGACCGGCTCTATCAGTTGCCGCTGGGCGTGGTGGGCATTGCCATCGGCACCGTGCTGCTGCCCGAATTATCGCGGCGGCTGCGCGCAGGCGATCTGGCGGGCGGGCAAAGCGCCTTCAACCGGGGTGCGGAATTTGCGCTGGCGCTGACCATCCCGGCGGCGGTGGCGCTGGTGGTGATTGCCATGCCGCTGACCCAGGTGCTGTTTCAGCGCGGCGAATTCGGTGCGGATGATACCGCCAATACCGCGCTGGCGCTGGCGGCCTATGGGCTGGGGCTGCCCGCCTTCGTGCTGCATAAGGTGTTGCAGCCGCTGTATTATGCGCGCGAAGACACCCGCAGCCCGTTCCGGTTTGCCCTGTGGTCGATGCTGGTGAATGTCGCCTTCGCCGTGGGCATGATGCCGGTCATCGGCTTTCTGGCCGCCGCCCTCGCCACCACCGTGTCGGGCTGGGTCATGGTCTGGCAACTGTGGTATGGCTCGCGCCGCATGGGCGAGGCGGCGCAGTTCGACGCCCGCTTCAAAAGCCGCCTGCCCCGGATCCTGCTGGCCGCTGCGGTGATGGGCGGGGTGCTCTGGGCCATGGCGGTGGCACTTGGCCCGGCGCTTGATGCCCGCGCCTGGCGCTGGCTGGCGCTGAGCGCGCTGGTCGGGGCCGGGATCGTCAGCTATTTCGGCGCAGGCGCGCTCATCGGCGCGTTCCGGCTGGGCGAGTTCAAGGCCGCGCTGCGCCGCAAGGCGTGAGGCGGGCGCTCAGCGCGTCCGCAGCCGCGCCAAGGCCCGCCCGATGCCACCGGGGCTGACCACGAAGCTGAGCAGAAAGCCGGTGGCAAATCCGGCAATATCGGCAACCCATTCGGTGCCGCCGCCAAACAGCAGCCCGAACAGCAATTGCGCGCCGAGCAGGAAGCCGATCATCGTGAAGGCGCGCCATTGGTTGTCGCCGCTGCCGGTCAGCCGCACCCAGAGCAGGAAGGTAAAGGCACCGATCAGCCCATAGGTCGCGGGATAGCCGCCGACCAGCGGAGCCTGCATCATCGGGATGGCCGAATAGACCAGCGCCGCCACGATGCCGGAGCCAAAGAACACCAGCGCCACCGCCCACCAGCGGAAGATCTCGCCCACCATCTTGCCCAGGGCCAGCAGGATCACCACCACGAACAGCGCATGGGTAAAGCTGCCATGCACAAACGGATAGGTGATCAGCCGCAGCATCGCCTCGGGCGGGTAGATGCCGTTTTCCACCATATAGCGCATCAGCTCGGGCGAGAACGCCATCCGCTCCATCGCATCCAGCCGCCAGCCGATCGCCGTGGGGCCGCCGACGACCCCGCGCGCGCCAAGGCTCACCACCACCTCAAGCGCTATGATCGGCAGGGCGATGGCCCAGACGATCCAGGGCAAAGGGTTCACGGGCGGGGCGTTCAGGTTGTCTCGCATGGCTGCCTCTGGTTTGGGGCCGCTTGATTGACGCCCCTTTGCGGCAAGGGTAAGCGAGTGGGGCTGGCTTTTCCAGCCTTACCCTTTCCAGACGGAGTTCCCCATGTCCGAGCCGGTCCAAACGCCTCAGACCTTCACCAAACGGATCTTTTCCGGCATCCAGCCCTCGGGTGGGCTGACGCTGGGCAATTATCTGGGCGCGCTGAAACGATTTGTCGAAAAGCAGGAGGATGGTATCGACACCATCTATTGCCTGGTCGACATGCACGCGATCACCGTCTGGCAAGACCCGGCCAAACTGCGCCATCAGACGCGCGAAATGGCGGCGGGTTTCATCGCGGCGGGCATTGATCCGGTGCGTTCCGTGCTGTTCAACCAGAGCCAGGTCAGCGCCCATGCCGAACTGGCCTGGATCCTGAACTGCGTCGCGCGCATGGGCTGGATGAGCCGGATGACCCAGTTCAAGGACAAGGCCGGCAAGAACAGCGAGAATGTCTCGCTCGGGCTTTATGCCTATCCCGCGCTGATGGCTGCCGATATTCTGGCCTACAAGGCCACGCATGTGCCGGTGGGCGAAGATCAGAAACAGCATCTGGAGCTGACCCGCGACATCGCGGCGAAGTTCAACAATGATTACGGCGTGACCTATTTCCCGATCACCGAGCCGGTGATCGAAGGGGCCGCCGCCCGGGTGATGAGCCTGCGTGACGGCACCAAGAAGATGTCGAAATCCGATCCCTCGGATGCCAGCCGCATCAACCTGACCGATGATGCCGACACCATCGCCAGCAAGATCCGCAAGGCCAAGACCGACCCCGAGCCGCTGCCCGACAGCATCGAGGGCCTGAAAGACCGCCCGGATGCCCGCAATCTGGTGAACATCTTCGCCGCGCTGTCGGACCGCACGGTCGAAAGTGTGATCACCGAATATGCCGGGGCGCAGTTCGGCACGTTCAAACCGGCGCTGGCGGAACTGGCCGTGTCGAAACTGTCTCCGATCACCACCGAGATGTCGCGTCTGATGCAGGATCCGGCCGAGATTGACCGCATCCTCGGGGCCGGGGCTGAACGGGCCAATACCATCGCGCGGCCCATCGTCGATCAGGTCTATGACATCGTGGGGATGATCCGCTCGCGGCAGGTCTGATGCTGCGCCGCCTGCGCCTGCTGGGGCTGATGACCCTGCTGCTGGCCTCGCTGGCGGCAACCTGGCAGGCGGCACGCGAGATCCATGACAACCCGGCGCTGCGCCCGATCATCGCGCGCAGCGCCGCAGAATACCGCGCCGCAACCGACCGCGCGCTGGCGCAGACCGCCACCACCGGCCACATGGCCGGGTTGCTGAGCGCCCGTCTGGCCGAAAGCCCACGCAACTGGCTGGCGCTGGATGCCCTGCTGTCGGTGGCCGCCGAGCGGGGCCTGCCGCTGCACCCCACCGTGATCGGGCGGATCGAGGCGGCGCGGGTCGCCGACACCAGCTATCTCGCCCTCGCCACCGAATGTGCGCAGTGTGTGGTGGATGCGGCCAGCTGTTCGCTCAACACCGCGCTGATCTGCAACGCCCCGGTCACGCTGTCGCCGGTGGGGGATGTGATCGGGCTGGGGCGGCAGGGCGTCAATTATCTGACCGGGACCGAGGTGGATGACCTTGATCTTGCGCTGTCGGCCATCGGGCTGGGGGCAACGGCGCTCGCGCTGGCCTCGGGTGGCAGTTCGGTGCCGTTGAAGCTCGGGGCTTCACTGCTGCGCCTGTCGCGCAAGATGGGGGTGATGACCCCGGCGCTTGCCCGCTCGCTGACCCATATGGGCGCTGCGGCCTTTGACCTGCGCGCCCTGCGCAGCGGCAAGATCAGCGATCTGCGCCATGTGCTGCGCGTCGATGCGTTCCGCCCGCTGGGCGCGATGGTGCAGGATCTGGCGACGGTGCAGACCCGTGTCGGCACCAAGGGCGCGCTGCATCTGCTGACCCATGTCGATGACGCCACCGATGCCCGCCGCCTTGCCCGCAGCGCCGAGGTGCTGGGCGCGAAAACCATTGGCCGGGCCGAGGTGTTGGGCAAGACTCGGCTGTTCCGGCTGGGGCTGCGCCTGTCGGATCTGACGCTGCATCTGTTTGCCGGGCTGGCCGGGCTGCTGGCCGCCGTCACCGCGCTGGCCGCCGGGCTGGCGCAATCGCTGGCACTGCGCATGGCGCGGGGCCTGTTGCGCTGACCGTCACGCGGCTGTTGCGCAGCGCCGCTTAACTGGCCGGGCGTGCTAAACGCGATTCGGGGCTGCCTGTCCCCCAGACATCCTGCGCGTGCCTTCTCCGCTTGCGCCCGTGGCCCCTGCCTTGCCTCCCGGATCGGTCCCCTCTCGGTCCGGGAGGTTTCTGACAGTTTCGCGCAGACCCTGTGCGGCGCTGCGCCTTATCGACGGCGGCCTTCCTGCGTATCTTTGCTGCAAAGGAAAGGACATCTCCCATGACCAATGCCGCTGCAAAACCCGTCTTGCCCGCCGAAACCCGGATCGGCCACGTTCACCTGAAAGTCTCGGATCTGGATCGCGCCATTGCGTTCTATTCCGGCGTTCTGGGGTTCGAGATCACCCAGCGCTATGGGCCGCAGGCCGCGTTTCTGAGCGCGGGTGGCTATCACCACCATATCGGGCTGAACACCTGGGAAAGCAAAGGCGGCAAGCCGCCCGCCCCCGGCACCACCGGCCTCTATCACACCGCCATCCTGTTTCCTGACCGGGCCAGCCTTGGCGCCGTGCTGAAACGGGTGATCGAAGCGGGCATCCCGCTGGACGGTGCCGCCGATCACGGCGTCAGCGAGGCGCTGTATCTGCGCGATCCCGATGGCAATGGCGTGGAGTTGTACCGCGACCGCCCCGAAGCGGAATGGCCCCGCGATGCGCAGGGCAATCTGGCCATGGTCAATGCGCCGGTGGATCTGCACGCGCTGCTGGCCGAAGCGGCCTGAGCGGGCAGAGGCGGGCGGGCCGGTGCGGGCCCGCCCGCTCTGGACCCTACCCCGGAGCTGTGGTTGAGTGCCCGGAACATCGGAGGGCAAAGCCATGGCATTCGGCAAGAATATCCGCACCTGGTTTGAAGGGCGCTGGCATGAAGGCGATGTGGCCGTCATGCGCGCGGCAGATCACGGCATCTGGCAGGGCACATCGGTCTTTGACGGCGCGCGCCTGTTCGATGGCCTGACCCCCGATCTCGATCTGCATTGCGCGCGGGTCAACCGTTCGGCCGAGGCGCTGATGATCACCCCGACGATGGACGCCGCCACCATGGTCGATATCGCGCGCGACGGGCTTGCCGCCTATGGCCCCGATCAGGCGGTCTATATCCGCCCGATGTATTGGGCCGTCGACGGCTCGGATCTGGGGGTTGCCCCGATGGAAAACTCCACCCGCTTTGCGCTCTGCCTGGAAGAGGTGCCGATGCCACCCGCCTCGGGGGCGACGACGCTGACCCGGACCCGTTTCCGCCGCCCGGTGCTGGAGGACAACGTCTGCAACGCCAAGGCGGGCTGCCTCTATCCCAACAACGCCCGGATGCTGGTCGAGGCGAAATCCAAGGGCTTTGGCAATGCGCTCGTTGCCGATGCGATGGGCAATGTGGCCGAAAGCGCCACGGCCAATGTGTTCATGGTCAAGGATGGCGTGGTGTTCACCCCCATCGCCAATGGTACCTTCCTGTCGGGCATCACCCGCGCCCGCCACATCGCCAATCTGCGCGCCGATGGCGTGGAGGTGCGCGAGGCCGTGCTGAGCTTTGACGATTTTCATGCGGCGGATGAGGTGTTCCTGTCGGGCAACTTTGCCAAGGTCACGTCGGTCAGTGCCTTTGACGACACCCGCTATGCCAGCCGCAAGATGACGGATCATGTGCGCAGCCTGTATATGGACTGGGCACATTCGGCCCGCTAAGCCCCCCTTGCCAGCCGGGGGTGGGATCGGGGATGATCGCCCGCCACTGGAGGATATGTGATGCGCAAGTTTCTGGTTGTGCTGGATGAGAGCCGCGAATGTCTGAACGCGATGCGCTATGCCGCATTGCGGGCCGCCCATACCGGCGCGGGGGTGCAGATCCTGTCGATC
Source organism: Gemmobacter fulvus (assembly GCF_018798885.1). Lineage (NCBI taxonomy): Bacteria > Pseudomonadati > Pseudomonadota > Alphaproteobacteria > Rhodobacterales > Paracoccaceae > Gemmobacter > Gemmobacter fulvus. The sequence continues at coordinate 767,323 of NZ_CP076361.1, forward strand.
ATCCCGCCCGAAGAATATCAGCACTGGATGGGTGTGGCCGATCTGATGCGGCAAGAGGCCCGCGAACGGATCGAGGCGCATTTCGAGGTTTTCGCGAAATGGATGCGCGACAAACAGGGGGTGAACCCTGAGCTGGTGATCCGCGAAGGCGATCCCGCTGCCGAAATTCTGGCGCAGGTGCGCGAGGATGGCCAGATCGGCGTTCTGGTGCTGGGGGCCGGCACCGAAAAATCCGGTCCCGGTCCGCTTGTTACCTCAATGAGCCGCAACTCCGGCAACTTGCCGATCCCGATCACCATCGTGCCCGGCGACATGTCGAAAGAGCGGTTGGAAGCGATCACCTGAGCACTGCGACAAAACGGCGGCTGTTGCGCGGCGGGCGGCTGTCCTAGGCAGGGCGGGACAGAGGAGACAGGCCGGATGACAGCCATCGACCGTTCAGGCGCAACCCTAGTTGCGCCGCGTGCTGCGCTGAATTTCTTTGATGCGCAAACTGTTGCGCTGCCCCGGCCCGTGACGCCGCTGGCCGCCTGGAATCACCTTATGGCGCATCCGCTGCCACTCATGGCCACCGCGTTCCGGCTGCGCGATGCGATTTCGGCCCGGTTCGGGGTGAAACGCATTGGCGGCTTTTCCGGCGCGCCGCGTGACCATGTGCAACCGGGGGACATGCTGGATTTCTTCCGGGTCGAGGCGGTGTCGGATCACGAACTGGTGCTGACCGAGCGGGACCGGCATCTGGATGTGATGACTTCGGTCATGGTGCGGCAGAACCGGCTGTGTATCACCTCGTCTGTTGTCACCCACAATCTGTTCGGAAAACTCTATATGTTGCCGGTCGGCCCGGCACATCGGCTGATCGTCCACCAGATGTTGCGCCGTCTGAGCCGTAGCCTTGCCGCCGCTGCCCCGCCTGTGCAGTAACGTCATATCGGCATTGCCTGCTGTGGAGGGTGGCATTTTGCTGCAATGCAGCATATATAGGATGCGGGGAGGATGACGTTGCAAAGGTAAAACCGATGTTCATGCGCTTCAAAAAACCGCAGTCCCCCCTGCCCGCCACCCCGGCCCCTGTGGCCGCCCCGGACGAGACTATGGCGTATTATGTGCCTGATACTGCATCGAAAAGCACGGACACGCCCAGCCCGCTGGATCAGATGTATGAATATTACAGCTATGATCCCGCCTAAGATTTAGAATAGTTCCAAACTTGACTTTCCGCCCCGCAAGGCGCATATCCGACGACAACTGTCGGAGATACCAGATGTTCATCCAGACCGAATCCACACCAAACCCCGCCACGCTGAAATTCCTGCCCGGCCAGACCGTGCTCGATCTTGGCACTGCCGATTTTCCCAGTGCTGACGCGGCCTCGGCCTCGCCGCTGGCAAGCCGCATCTTCACGGTGCCGGGCGTGCAGGCCGTGTTCTTCGGCACGGATTTCGTGACGGTGACCAAGGCCGATACCGCCAATTGGGATCACATCAAACCGGCCATTCTGGGCGCGGTGATGGAACATTACCAATCCGGCGCGCCGGTGATGGCGGGCGAAGGCAAGGCTGCGGGCGGCCATGCCGAACACAGCGGCGAAGATGCCGATATCGTCAAACAGATCAAAGAGTTGCTGGATACCCGCGTGCGGCCTGCCGTGGCGCAGGATGGTGGCGACATCACCTTCCACGGCTTTGATCGCGGTGTGGTTTACCTGCATATGCAGGGTGCCTGCGCCGGATGCCCCTCGTCGACGCTGACCCTGAAAATGGGTATCGAAAACCTGCTGCGCCACTATATCCCCGAAGTCACCGAGGTTCGCCCTGTTGCGGCCTGAGACGGTTCTGGGATTCGACACATCGGCCGCGCATTGCGCGGCCGCTTTGCTTTTGCCGGATGGCCGTGTGATCCAGCGGCAGGAGGCGATGGACAAAGGTCAGGCCGAACGCCTGATGCCGCTGCTGGAAGAGCTGCTGGCCGAGGCGGGCCTTGTCTGGGGCGACCTGACGGCGCTGGGGGTCGGCACCGGCCCCGGCAATTTTACCGGGGTGCGCATTTCCGTGGCGGCGGCGCGCGGGCTGGCACTGGGGCTCGCGATCCCCGCCCATGGGGTGACCCGGCTGGAGGCGCTGGCCCATGGCCTGCCCCGGCCCGTGCTGGTGGCAGAAGATGCCCGGCGGGGCGAGGCCTATGTGCAGGGTTTCGGCATTTCGGCACAGGCAGAGCCGCATCTGGCCTTGGTGGCCGAGCTGCCGTCGCTGCCCCCCGGCACGCATCTGACCGGCAGCGCGTTTGCGGCCGCCCTGCCCCCCGCCATGCCGATTGCCGAAGCGATTGCGCGCATTGCCGCGACGCGCCCCCCCACGCCACAGCGCCCTGCCCCCTTCTATCTGCGCAGCGCCGATGCGGCCCCGCCCGCCGATCCGCCGCCCGTGATCCTGCCATGACACCCGAGGCGATGGCGGCCCTGCATGCCGCCTGCTTCACCACGCCAAGACCCTGGACGCCTGCGGAATTTGCGGGCTTTCTGGCCGATCCGCTGTGTTTTGCCGTGCAGGCCCCTGCGGGCGTGCTGATCGGGCGCGCCGTCGCGGGCGAGGCCGAATTGCTGACGCTGGCCGTCGCGCCCGCGGCCCGCCGCGCCGGGCTGGGCAGGCATCTGGTGGCGGGCTTTCTGACCGAGGCGCGCGCCCGCCATGCCGACAGTGCGTTTCTGGAGGTGAGCGCCGAAAATGCCGCCGCCATCGCACTTTACACCGCCACCGGCTTTGCTGTCGCAGGCCGCCGCAAGGGCTATTACCAGCATCCCGATGGCCACAGGGCCGACGCCCTGCTGATGGCGCAGGCGCTTTCCGCAACGTCGCCCTGACGTCATGGCGAAGATTTGATCGAAAGATCAAACCGCTTCGGGCGCTGCCGCGATTCCATCTTGACCGAATGGTCCAAACCCGCCCTAAATCGGTCAGGAGCGGCCCGGCACCCTCCACCGAATCCGGTGGAAAAGACTGGCGCATAAAAACTTAACGATAACCGGGAGATTTCCATGACCCTGATGAAAACCCTGCTCGGCGCGGCAGCCACGCTCGCCCTGTCGACGGCACTGGCCACGGCCGAGCCTGCGGTCATCTATGACATGGGCGGCAAATTCGACAAATCCTTCAACGAGGCGGCTTTCAACGGTGCCGAACGCTGGGCCAAGGAAACCGGCGGCACCTACAAGGAACTGGAAATCACCGCCGAAGCACAGCGCGAACAGGCGCTGCGCCGTCTGGCGGAATCGGGCGCCAACCCGGTTGTGACCACCGGCTTTGCCATGAGCGACCCGATTGCCGCCGTCGCGCCGGACTTCCCGGATACGAAATTCGTCACCATCGACGGTTATGTCGAGGCGCCGAACGTGCTGACCATCGGCTTTACCGAACATGAAGGCTCGTATCTGGTGGGCATGATGGCCGGTCTCGCCTCGAAAACCAACACCGTGGGCTTTATCGGCGGGATGGACGTGCCGCTGATCCGCAAGTTCGGCTGCGGGTATGCGCAGGGCGTCAAGGCCGTGAAACCGGATGCCACCGTGATCCTGAACATGACGGGCACCACCCCCGCCGCCTGGAATGACCCGACCAAGGGGGCCGAGATCGCCAAGGCGCAGAAATCGCAGGGCGCGGATGTGATCTTTGCCGCAGCGGGCGGCACCGGCATGGGTGTGCTGCAAGCGGCAGCGGATGAAGGCATCCTGTCGATCGGCGTCGACAGCAACCAGAACCACCTGCATCCGGGCAAGGTGCTGACCTCGATGCTGAAACGCGTCGATGTGGCCGTCTACAATGCCTTCACCGCCGGCGCCGGGCTTGAGCCGGGCATTCAGACGCTCGATCTGACCGCCGAAGGCGTGGGCTATGCGCTGGACGACAACAACGCAGCGCTGGTGACGGCAGACATGAAGGCGGCAGTGGATGCGGCGGCCGAACAGATCAAGGCCGGCACCCTGAAAGTGCATGATTACATGGCAGATGATACCTGCCCGGCGGCGACGTTCTGATCCCGATGACCGGGGCAAGTGATCCGGGGCGGCAGGTTTCTGCCGCCCCCTTCGCCATCGAACTCAAAGGCATTTCCAAGGCCTTTGGTCCGGTTCAGGCCAACAAGGACATCTCGATCCAGGTTGCCAAAGGCTCGATCCACGGGATCATCGGCGAAAACGGCGCCGGCAAATCGACGCTGATGTCGATCCTCTATGGCTTTTACAAAGCCGATAGCGGCGAAATCCTGATCAATGGCAAAGTGACCGCCATCCCCGACAGCCAGAGCGCGATCCGCGCGGGCATCGGCATGGTGTTCCAGCATTTCAAGCTGGTGCAGAATTTCACAGTGCTGGAGAATATCATTCTCGGTGCCGAAGAGGGGCGGCTTCTGGCCCCGTCGCTGTCCAAGGCGCGCAAGGTGCTGAACGGGCTGGCGAAAGAATACGAGCTGGATGTGGACCCGGATGCGCTGATCGAGGATCTGAGCGTGGGCCATCAACAGCGGGTCGAAATCCTCAAGGCGCTGTATCGGCAGGCCGATATCCTGATCCTGGATGAACCCACCGGCGTGCTGACGCCCGCCGAGGCCGATCACCTGTTCCGCATCCTGCGCGGGCTGAAGGATCAGGGCAAGACCGTGATCCTGATCACCCACAAGCTGCGCGAGATCATGGAAATCACCGATACGGTCAGCGTGATGCGCCGGGGCCAGATGACCGCGACGGTCAAGACCGCCGAAACCAGCCCCGAGCAACTGGCCGAGCTGATGGTGGGCCGCAAGGTGCTGTTGCAGGTCGAAAAGACCCCCGCCACGCCAGGTCGCACCATTCTGGAAGTGGAAAACCTGCGCGTTCGCGATGAACACGGGGTGGAGCGGTTGAAGGGCATCAGCCTGACCATCCGCGCCGGTGAGATTCTGGGCATCGCGGGCGTGGCCGGCAATGGCCAGTCGGAACTGCTGGAGGTGCTGGGCGGCATTGCGCGCGGCACCGGGGCCGTGCGCATGAATGGCGTGGCGCTGGATCTGACCGGCAAGTCCTCGGATGGTCAGAGCCGCCGCACCCAGGGCATTGCCCATGTGCCGGAAGACCGGCAGGTGCTGGGGCTGATCATGGATTTCACCGCCTGGGAAAACGTCGCCTTCGGCTATCACCATGCGCCGGAATTTCAGAAATCCGCCCTGCTGATGGACAATGCCGCGATCAAGGCGGATACCGAGGCGAAGATGGCCCGCTTCGACGTGCGCCCGCCGATCCCGACGCTGGCCGCCAAGAATTTTTCGGGTGGCAATCAGCAGAAGATCGTGGTCGCGCGCGAGATCGAGCGCAATCCCGACCTGCTGCTGATCGGCCAGCCGACGCGCGGGGTGGATATCGGGGCGATTGAATTCATTCACAAACAGATCGTTGCCCTGCGCGATGCGGGCAAGGCCGTGCTGCTGGTGTCGGTCGAGCTGGACGAGATCATGTCGCTGTCCGACCGCATCGCCGTGATGTTCGATGGCCGGATCATGGGCGAACGCGATCCCGCCACCACCAATGAACGCGAGCTGGGCCTGCTGATGGCCGGTGTCAGCGGGGAGAACGCGTGATGGGCAAGATGCCGACCTGGGCCGATGCGATCCTCGTGCCGCTGATCAGCCTGCTGATCGCCTTTGTCATTTCCGGTCTGGTGATCCTGGCCATTGGCGAAGACCCGATTGCGGCGCTGAACATCATGGTCACTGGCGCGCTGGGGTCGACCTATGGCTGGGGCTACACGCTCTATTATGCCACCAATTTCATGTTCACCGGGCTGGGCGTGGCCATCGCCTTTCATGCCGGCCTGTTCAACATCGGCGGCGAGGGACAGGCCACGTTGGGCGGTCTGGGCGTGGCGTTGGCCTGCCTCCTGGTGCCCTGGCCGCATTGGAGCCTGGCGGTGCTCGCGTCGGTCGTGATGTCGGCGGCTTTTGGCGCGGCCTGGGCGGCAGCGCCCGCCTGGCTTCAGGCCAAACGCGGCAGCCATATCGTGATCACCACGATCATGTTCAACTTCATCGCGGCGGCGGCGCTGAACTATCTTCTGGTCAATGTGCTGCGCCCGCGCGGCCAGATGGATCCGGCCTCGGCCCGGTTTCCGGTGGAAACCAACCTGCCCGACCTGCATGCCATGCTGGGCTGGATCGGTATTCCCTTTGCCAAGGGCACGCCCGCCAATGTCAGCCTGTTCATCGCGCTGGCGGCCTGTGTGCTGGTCTGGGGCCTGATCTGGCACACCCGGCTGGGCTATCAGATCCGCGCCTTTGGCAAATCGGAAAAGGCCGCCGTCTATGCCGGCATCTCGCCCGTGCGCATCACCATGTATGCCATGCTGATCTCGGGCGCACTGTCGGGCATGATGGCGATCAATTCGGTGCAGGGCGAGGCGAACCGGCTGCTGTTGAACAGCGTCGAGGGCGCAGGCTTCATCGGCATCGCCGTGGCGCTGATGGGGCGCAGCCATCCGGTTGGCGTGTTTTTCGCCGCGATCCTGTTCGGCTTTCTGTATCAGGGCGGGGCGGAACTGGCACTGTGGACCAAGATCCCGCGCGAATTGATCGTGGTCATTCAGGCGCTGGTGATCCTGTTCACCGGGGCGCTGGACGATATGGTGCGCCGCCCGGTGCAGCGTGTGTTCAACCTGCTGGGCAAGGGGGCGAAGTGATGGATTTCGCAACGATCATCCAGCTGCTCGATTCCACCGTGCGACTGGCCACGCCACTGCTGTTTGCCTGCCTTGCGGGGCTGTATTCCGAACGCTCGGGCGTGTTCGACATCGGGCTGGAAGGCAAGATGCTGATAGCCGCCTTCGCCTCGGCCTCGATTGCGGCGGTCAGCGGTTCGGTCTGGGTCGGGCTGCTGGCGGGCATTGCCGCCTCGGTGGCCTTCGCGGGCATTCACGGGCTGGCCTCGATCACCTTTCGCGGCAATCAGCTGATTTCCGGGGTGGCGATCAACTTTCTCGCCTCGGGGCTGACGGTGCTGCTGGGCCAGAAATGGTTCAATCTGGGCGGGCGCACCCCGTCGCTGGAAGGGGCGGCGCGGTTCGAGCCGATCACCCTGCCCTTTGCCACCGCGCTGGCCGATGTGCCGGTGCTGGGCCCCATCTATGCCGAGCTGATTTCCGGCCATTCGATCCTTGTCTATGTGGCGGCGGCCTGTGTGCCGACCTCGGCCTGGCTTCTGTATCGCACCCGCTTTGGCCTGCGGCTGCGCGCGGTGGGTGAAAACCCGGCGGCGGTCGATACGGCGGGCGTGTCGGTTGTCGGCATCCGCTTTGCCGCCGTGGCGATCACCGGCGTCTTGTGCGGGCTGGCCGGGGCCTATCTGGCCACCGCCCTGTCAGCCGGGTTCGGGCGCGAGATGACGGCAGGCAAGGGCTTCATCGCGCTGGCCGCGCTGATCTTTGCCAAATGGCGGCCCTGGTATGCGCTGGGGGCCTGTCTGCTGTTCGGCCTGCTGGAGGCCATCGCCATCCGCTATCAGAACATCGACCTCGGGGTTCTGGTGATCCCGGTGCAGTTCACCCAGGCCCTGCCCTATATCCTGACCGTCGTTATCCTTGCGGGTTTTGTCGGCAAGGCGATCCCGCCGCGGGCGGGCGGTCAACCCTATGTGAAGGAACGCTGATATGGCCCCGGATGTTTTGTCGCTGGTGCAGGCGCGGGCAGGAGCGGCCCCGGTGCGGCTGGGCCTGATCCTCGGTTCGGGGCTTGGCCATCTGGCGCAGGCGGTGGATGGCGTGGCGATCCCCTATGAGGATCTGCCGGGCTTTCCCCATGCCAGCGTGTCGGGTCACAATCCCAATCTGGTGATCGGCACGCTGGAAGGCGTGCGGGTCGCGGTGTTCGGCGCGCGCGAACATTATTATGAAAAGGGCAATCCGGCAGCGATGCGCCCGGCTCTGACCCTGCTCAAGGCGCTCGGGGCCGAGGCGCTGATTGCCACCAATGCCGCAGGCAGCCTGCGCGCGGATATTCCGCCCGGCAATCTGATGCTGCTGAACGACCACATCAACTTCTCGGGCCTGAACCCGCTGATCGGCGAGCCGACGGATGCGCGCTTCGTGCCGATGACCGATGCGCATGACCCCGATCTGCGCAACGGCCTGAAGGCGGCGGCGGCGGCAGAGGGCGTGGCCCTGCCGGAAGGCGTCTATACGTGGTATTCCGGCCCGTCGTTTGAAACCCCGGCAGAAATCCGTGCCATCAGGATCCTGGGCGGCGATGCGGTTGGCATGTCCACCGTGCCCGAGGTGATCCTGGCGCGGTTTCTGGGGCTGAAAGTGGCGGCAATCTCGACCATCACCAATATGGCGGCGGGCATGTCGGACGAGCAGATCAGCCACGAACATACCAAAGCCATGGCCCCGCTGGGCGCGGCCAAGCTGGAACGGGTGCTGCGCGCCTTCCTGCGGGGGCTGAAATAGCCCCCGACGGCCCAAGCCGGGGACAAGCGTTTGACAAGCCAAGCGGAACCGCGCAAGTCTTGAAGCCCGAACCGCTTTTCAGACGGCCCCCATGCAGTTGTTCCTTCCCATTGCCGAAGTCTCGGTCAACGCCTTCCTGCTGATCGGGATTGGCGGGGTTGTGGGATTCCTGTCGGGCCTATTCGGCGTCGGCGGCGGGTTTCTGATCACGCCTTTGCTGTTCTTCATCGGTATTCCGCCTGCGGTCGCCGTGGCGACAGGGGCCAATCAGGTTGTGGCCTCCTCCGTCTCGGGTGTTCTGGCACAGCTGAAACGCAAGGCGGTGGATTTCCGCATGGGGCTGGTGCTGCTGGCGGGCGGTATGGCCGGATCGGGTGTGGGCATCTGGGTCTTTGCGCTGCTGAGCGCGGCGGGGCAGATCGACCTCTTCGTGCAACTGTCCTATGTGCTGTTTCTGGGCCTTGTCGGCGCGCTGATGTTGCAGGAAAGCCTACGCGCCATGCTGCGCGCGCGCAAGCCGGGGGCGGCCGTGCGCCGGTCGCATGTCCATACATGGGTGCATAAACTGCCGCTGAAGATGAAGTTCCGCGCCTCGGGCCTCTATATCAGCGTCTTGCCGCCCCTGCTGGTCGGGGCCTTTGTCGGCTTTCTGGCAGCGGTGATGGGGGTCGGCGGCGGCTTCATCATGGTGCCCGCGATGATCTATCTGCTGGGCATGCCGACCAAGGTGGTGATCGGCACCTCTCTGTTCCAGATCATCTTTGTCACCGCCTTCACCACGGTGATGCACGCCGTCTCCAGCCAGACCGTCGATATGATGCTGGCGCTGCTGCTGATCCTCGGCGGAGTGATCGGCGCGCAGATCGGCGCGCGTGTGGGGGTGCGGCTGCGGGCCGACCAGCTGCGCATCCTGCTAGCGCTGATGGTGCTGGCGGTGTGCCTGCGCGTGGCGCTGGACCTGCTGCTGACCCCGCAGGAGTTTTATTCGATCACGGCGGGGCGCCTGCCATGAGGGGTGTCGCCGCCATCGCGCTGGTAATCAGCGGCCTGCTGACAGCGCCGCCCGCCTTTGCGGCGGCGGAAAAGATCGTGGCCGGGTTGAGCCAGTCTTCGGTATCGATCACCGCCGATTTCGACGGGTCTGAGATACTGATCTACGGCGCGGTCAAGCGTGATGCGCCGATCCCCTCGGGGCCGCCGCTGCGGGTGATCATCACCGTGCAGGGGCCGGATACCGCGCTGACCGTCTGGCGCAAGGACCGGCGTTTTGGCATCTGGCTGAACAATGCCGCCGTGCTGATTGATCGCGCGCCCAGCTTCTATGCCGTGGCCAGTTCTGGCGTGATGGCCGAAAGCCTGACTGAGACCGAAGATCTGCGCCACCGCATCACCCTGCCCCGCGCCATCCGCGCCGTGGGCATCGCCGCCGAGGCGGATGGTGCGCCGCTGTTTGTGGAGGCGCTGCGCCGGGTGCGCGAAACCGAGGGGCGTTATTCGCTGCGTGAAGGCTCCGTCTCGCTGACGCAGGAAACGCTTTTCCGCGCCGATGTGGCGCTGCCCGCCGCGCTGACCGAAGGCGATTACAAGGTGCGCATTTTCCTGACCCGCGAAGGTCAGGTGATCGACGCGCTGGAACGCCGCATCTGGGTGCGCAAGGCCGGGCTGGAGCGGTTCTTCTATCAATCCGCCCATGAACAGCCGCTGCTTTATGGCCTCGCCTCTCTGGTGCTGGCGGCACTGGCCGGCTGGGGGGCCTCGGTGATCTTCGCCCGCGTCAGGTGGTGATGCGGGCGGCGATGGCAGGCCAGCGCCACGCAAGTGTCAGCCCCCGCGCCGCGTTCAGCACCATCAGCGCCGCCCACAGGCCATGGTTGCCAAAGGCGGGCAGCAGAATGGCCAGCGATAGCACATAGATCGCCACGGCCAGGATCATCGCCTGCCGCATGTCGCGCGTCGCCGTCGCCCCGATATAGATGCCGTCATACATCCAGCTTGCCACACCGATCAGCGGGGCCGCGACCAGCCACCAAAGATAGCTGTGCGCCATGGCCCGCACTTCGGGGGCCGTGGTCATCAGATCAATGATGGCAGGCCCCGCCAGCGCAAAGATCAGCGACAGGCCGACAGCCCCGCCCACCCCCCATTTCGCTGCAATCACCGCCGAGCGATGCAGCGCCGGGCGCGACCGCGCCCCGACCGCCTGCCCCACCAGCGCCTCGGCGGCAAAGGCAAACCCGTCCAGCGCATAGGCGGTGATTTCCAGAAACTGCAACAGCACCTGATTGGCGGCCAGCGTCACATCGCCCAGCCCCGCGCCAAAGAACAGGAAGGCGGTGAAGCTGCCTTGCAGCAGCACCGAGCGCAGCATGATGTCGGAATTGACCGAGGCCATGCGGCGCAGCGCCACGCTGTCCCAGATCCGCGCGCGGGCGGCGGCCAGCGCCGCGCCAAAGGCATCGCGGCAGAGCCAGAGCCCCAGCGCCAGCCCGGTCCATTCCGCGATCAGCGTGGCCACGGCCACGCCGGGCACGCCCCAGCCAAGGCCGATCACGAACCACAGATCCAGCCCGATGTTCAGCCCGTTCATCCACAGTTGCAACACCAGCACGCCGCGCGTGCGCTCCAGCGCGATCAGCCAGCCGGTCACGGCGTAAAGCGCGATGGTGGCCGGTGCCCCCCAGATCCGCAGCGCCAGATAGCTGCGGGCCAGTGTCTCGACCTCGGCGCTGGCCGGGGCCACGCGGAACGCCGCCCAGAACAGCGCGCCCTGCATCAGGATCAGCGCAAAGCCCGCGCCAAAGGCGATCAGCAGCGCGCGCAGCAGCACCGCCGTCCGCTCTGCCGTGTCGCCCGCGCCATGGGCCTGCGCGGCAAGCCCGCTGGTGCCCATGCGCAGAAAGCTGAAAATCCAGTAAAAGCTGACCAACACCACCGCGCCCAGCCCCACCGCGCCAATGGGGGCCGCCTGCCCCAACTGCCCGACCACGCCGGTATCCACCGCGCCCAAGAGCGGCACCGTGGCATTGGACAGCACGATCGGCAGCGCGATCTTCAGCACCCGCCGATGCGTCACGGGAACGGCCGCAGCCTGCATGTCAGCCCGCACGCTCGGGCATCAGGAAATGCCCGGTGGCCTGCGCAAACAGCCGCGACCGGTTGTCCTGCCATGCCTCGACATGCACCGAGGCATAGCGCCGCCCCGAACGGTTGACCCGCGCCCGCGCATAGGCATCGCGCGGCAGGCCGGAGCGCAGATAATCCACCGTGAAATCAATCGTCTTGGGCAGGCGCGGCAAATGCGCGGCATCCACCGCCGCCGGATCGAGCCTGCCGCTTTCCATATCTTCCCATAGCAGCGACCAGCTAAGCTCGATGATCGCCGTCACCTCCAGAAAGGCCGCCGTCGCCCCGCCATGCAGCGCGGGCAGGAAGGGATTGCCGATCAGCCGCTCCTGATAGGGCATGAGCGCCGTCAGCTCATCCCCCCGGCGGTCGAATTCAATGCCCAGAAAGCTGATATAGGGCACCCCTTCCACCAACCGGCGCAGGGCACTGTCGCGGCGCTGTTTCACCACCTGAACGGGTTCGGGTTTGGGACGGGTCGCCATGGCTCAGGCCCCTTTCGGCTGTTCAACGGTGAATGCGCCGGTGGCGGTGGCCACCGGGCGGGATTCGTCTTCGTCGGTGGCTGTGACGCGCACGAAGGCGACCGACCGGGTGACGTGGTAACATTCCGCCCGCGCGCGGATGCGCTGGCCGGGGGTGGCCGCGCGCATGTAGTCGATCCGCAGATCCAGCGTGGCCGTCGCCGCCGCCGACAGGGTGATCACCGCAGCCCCGCTGGCCGTATCCATCAGCGCCGACACCGCGCCACCATGGATGACCCCGGTCGCGGGATCGCCCACGAACCGCGTGTCATAGGGCATGGAGATGGTGGCCGTGCCATCGCCCATGCTTTCCAGCTCCATCCCCAGGGCGCGGCTGTGGGGGATTGCTTCGATGAATTGCCGCGCCTGTTTCAGTGCATCGTTCATGGCATCCTCGGTCGCCCCGCCGGGGCTGTTAACGCCCCGCCATGTGACACTGCCGCCGCCGCAGCCGCAACCCCCGAAGCGGCAGCGCTGCGTCACTTGGCCCAGCCGTGCTGCGATGCCGCGCAGGATGATTGCACCCGCCGCCGCTTTCCCCTTAGGGTAAGCCGCAGGAGGACCACACATGACCGAGACGAAACTGACCTTCAAGGAAATGTGTGCAAGGTTCGATGTGACCCCCCGCACCCTGCGCTATTACGAATATATCGAACTGCTGTCGCCCGAGAAGGAAGGCCGCGCCCGGTTTTATGGCCCGCGCGAGATTGCCCGCATGACACTGGTGCTGCGCGGGCGGCGTTTCGGCTTTTCACTGGAAGAGATCCGGCAATGGCTGCTGATCTATCAGCAGAAGGGCACCAAACCGCAGCTGGAGGCCTGGATCGCCATGGCCGACCGGCAGCTGGACGCGCTGGCGCAGCAAAGGGCGGAGCTTGATACCGCCATCGAAGATCTGCGGGCGCTGCGCGAAACCGCCGCGCGCGAGCTGTGACGCGCGGCCGCTGACATCTCCGAATCTGGCTTCCGATCCTGCGTTGCGCGCCCCGACGCGGCTGACGCCGGGTCATATTATTGCGTTTCCCTTGCGTCATTCGCACTGACATTACGTCATGGTTTTTCTGACGTGACGTTACATTTACGTTAACGTCACCTACTCTGGTATCACTGGGTCAGACCTCACATCTATCTTGCAGACCCCGTTCTGCGAGAGACCCACATGACCCTGAACCCGACCCCGGATAAGACGGAGCTGCTGACCATCCGCGAGATGTGCGAAGCCTATGAGGTGACGCCGCGCACCCTGCGCTTTTATGAACAGAAGGAACTTCTGTTCCCGAAACGCCAGGGCACCAAACGCCTGTTCACCCGCCGCGATCAGGCACGGCTGAAGCTGATCCTGCGGGGCAAGCGCTTTGGCTTCTCGCTCGAAGACATCCGCCAGCTTCTGGATATGTATGACCGCGAGGATACGAAAGAAGCGCAGCTGAAGCGCACCTACGAACTGGCCCGCGCCCGCCTGTCCGAAATGGAACAGCAGCGCGACGAGCTGAACGAAGCGATTACCGACCTCAAGGCCCAGATGGCCTGGGGAGAAGACATGCTGGCGAGCTTCCGCAAACAGGCCGCCAAATAACCGAACCCATCAGAGGGAGAGACTGATGCCCGCCTATACCGCCCCCGTCAAAGACATGCAGTTCCTGTTGCAGGATGTGCTGAACGTCACCGCAACCGGCGTGCCGGGTTATGAGGATCTGGACGCGGGCTTTACGGCGGCGGTGCTGGAAGAGGCGGGCAAGGTGGCCTCGGATGTGTTGGCCCCGCTGAACGCGGTGGGTGACCGCATCGGCTGCGTGCTGGAAAACGGCGTGGTGCGCACGCCTGACGGGTTCAAGGCGGCCTTCGCGGCGATGAAGGAAGGCGGCTGGACCGCGCTGGATTGCGACCCCGACTATGGCGGGCAGGGCCTGCCCTATCTGATGGGCACGGCGGTGGGCGAGATCTTCGTGTCGGCCAACATGGCCTTCAACATGTATCAGGGCCTGACCCATGGCGCCTATTCCGCGATCCATGCCCATGGCACCGAGGCGCAGAAGGCGATGTATCTGCCGAAGATGGTCTCGTGCGACTGGACCGGCACGATGAACCTGACGGAACCGCATTGCGGCACCGATCTGGGGCTGATGCGCACCAAGGCCGAACCGCAGGCCGATGGCAGCTATCTGATCACCGGGCAGAAGATCTTCATTTCGGCGGGCGATCACGATCTGGCGGAAAACATCATCCATCTGGTGCTGGCCAAGGCCCCCGGCGGCGGCGAGGGCACCAAGGGTGTGTCGCTGTTCATCGTTCCCAAGCTTCTGGTGCAGGAGGATGGCAGCCTTGGCGCCCGCAATGCGGTGTCGGTCGGCAAGATCGAAGACAAGATGGGCATTCACGGCAATGCCACCTGCGTGATGAATTACGATGGTGCGAAAGGTTGGCTCCTCGGCGATCTGCACAAGGGCATGCGCGCCATGTTCACCATGATGAACGAGGCGCGTCTGGGCGTGGGCCTGCAAGGCTATGCCGTGGCCGAAGCCGCCTATCAGAATGCCGTCGCCTATGCCAAGGACCGCCTTCAGGGCCGCGCCGTGACCGGGGTTGCGAACCCTGCGGGCCCGGCAGACCCGCTGATCGTGCATCCAGACATCCGCCGCAATCTGATGGAGCAGAAAAGCTTTGTCGAAGGCGCGCGCGCGCTGACCTTCTGGGGCGCGCAACTGATCGACCGCTCTGTCCGGCAGGGCGATGCGGCGGCGGAGGGGCTGATCTCGTTGCTGACGCCGGTGATCAAGGGTTTCCAGACCGACAAGGGCTTCGAGATGGCGGTGCAGGCCCAGCAGATCTATGGCGGGCACGGCTATATCGAAGAACAGGGCATGAGCCAGTTCGCCCGCGATGCGCGCATTGCCATGATCTATGAAGGGGCCAATGGCGTGCAGGCGCTGGATCTGGTGGGGCGCAAGCTGGCACAGGACGGCGGCAAACACGTCATGGCCTTCTTCGAGATGGTGAAGGCCGAATGCAAGGCGCATGACGGGGACGCCCGCATGGCAGGCTTTGTGGAGCCGCTGAAACAGGCGTCGAAACAGCTTCAGGCGGCGGGCATGTTCTTCATGCAGAACGGCATGAAGAACCCCAATGCCGCGCTGTCCGGCTCGTATGATTTCATGCACCTGATGGGCCATGTCTGCCTTGGTCTGATGTGGACGCGCATGGCAAAGGCCGCTTATCTGGCGCTGGAGGCGGGGGCCTCCGACACCGGCTTCTACGAGACGAAGATCGCCACCGGGCGCTATTACATGGCGCGACAATTGCCCGCCTGCGGCATGCACCTTGCCCGGATCGAAACCGGGGCCGATACGGTGATGGCATTGGCGGCAGAGGCGTTCTAAGCTGGGCAGGATCGCGGTTTTTCACCGGAAAAACCGCCCCCGCCGTCAAGGACTGCCCGATGCCCAAACGCTTTCGCCTGACCCGCCGCTTTCCCGTCGCGATGACAGAAGACGGCTATCGCCGCCTGAAACGCTTTGCACAGAAGGCGGGTCTGGACGAGGGCGAGGCGCTGTCGTTCCTGTTTGAAAACTGGTCCAGCGTGATCGACGCCGAAAATCTGACCCATCGTTTGCGGCTGTTCAATTCTGAAATCGACAGCCGCAAACGCTGACCCAAACGGCTTCGGCCGGGGGCAGCAAAAGACGGCTCCCGCCCCCTTGCCGCGTGACGAGCCTACCCCGCCCCGGGCGGGGGCGCGCAGCCCCCACGGGTTGCGGCACACACAGGAAGGAAAGCCCGAATGACCGCGAAACTTTACTGCTTTGGCGAAAGCGGCAATGCCTACAAGGCGGCGCTCACCCTGACGCTTGCCCAGATGGAATGGGTGCCGGTGTTTGTCGATTTCTTCAACGGCGAAACCCGCCAGCCTCCTTTCCGGGCGCTGAATGAAATGGGCGAGGTGCCGGTGCTGGTCGATGGCGACACCGTGCTGACCCAATCGGCGGTGATCCAGGATTATGTCAGCTCCAAGACCGGCAAGCTGGGCGGGCGCTCGGCGGCGGAACGGCGCGAGGTGCTGCGCTGGATGTTCTGGGACAATCACAAACTGTCCGGGCAGGTGGGGGCCACGCGGTTCCTGATGAACTTCCTGCCGCCCGAAAAGCGCCCCGCCGAGGTGATCGCCTTTCAGCAGGGCCGCCTGAAGGCCACCTATACCGTGCTGAACGATCATCTGGCCAGCCGTGACTGGATGGTGGGCGATCAGGTCAGCCTCGCCGATACCGCCTGCTGCGGGTATCTGTTCTACCCCGAGCCGTTCGGCTTTGACCGCAAGGACTGGCCGCATGTCGACCGCTGGCTGGACCGCATCGCCGCCCTGCCCGGCTGGCAGCCCCCCTATGACATGATGCCCGGCAACCCGTCCGACCGGGCCTGACGCAGCGTCGTGACGCACCGCCGACGTGACGGCACAGCGGAAATCTGCGGGACAGGCTGCTAGGCTTTCGCAAAGACATCCGGCGCAGGGCGGCATCAGCCCCGCGCCGCAGCAAGACCGACCGGAGGAGAGACATGACCGAGGCCTATATCTATGACGCGATCCGCAGCCCGCGTGGCAAGGGCCGTCCCGATGGCGCGCTGCATGAGGTGACGGCCGTCAACCTCTCGGCGCAGATGCTGAATGCCGTGCAGGCCCGCAACGGGCTGACGGGGCACGCGGTCGAGGATGTGATCTGGGGCAATGTCACCCAGGTCGGCGAACAGGGCGGCTGCCTTGCGCGCAGCGCGGTTCTTGCGTCCGAGCTGGATCAGTCGATCCCAGGGCTTGCCATCAACCGTTTCTGCGCCTCGGGCATCGAGGCGGTGAACCTTGCCGCCAATCAGGTGAAGGGCGGTGCCGGACAGGCCTATATCGCGGGCGGGGTCGAGATGATGAGCCGCGTTGCCATGGGCAGCGACGGCGCTGCGATTGCGGTCGACCCGACGCTGGCGATGCGCAGCTATTTCGTGCCGCAGGGCATCAGCGCCGATATCATCGCCACCGAATATGGCTTTAGCCGTGAACAGGCCGATGCGCTGGCGGTGGAAAGCCAGCGCCGTGCGGTTCAGGCCTGGCAGGAAGGCCGCTTTGCCCGATCCATCGTGCCGGTGCGGGATCGCAACGGCCTGACCATTCTGGACCATGACGAATATATCCGCCCCGGCACCGATCTGGCGGCGCTGGGCGCGCTCAAACCCGCGTTCAAGGAGATGGGCGAGGTGATGCCCGGCTTCGACAAGGTGGCGTTGATGAAATATCCGCATCTGGAGCGGATCGCGCATATCCACCACGCGGGCAATTCCTCGGGCATCGTCGATGGCGCGGCGGCCATTCTGATCGGCAGCAAGGAGTTTGGCGTGGCGCATGGCCTGACGCCCCGCGCGCGCATCCGCGCCACCGCCAAGATCGGCACCGATCCCACCATCATGCTGACCGGGCCGGTGCCGGTGACGGAAAAGATCCTGCACGACAGCGGCATGGCCATCACCGATATCGACCTGTTCGAGGTGAACGAGGCCTTTGCCAGCGTCGTGCTGCGCTTCCAGCAGGCCTTCGACATTGATCCGGCGCGGGTCAACGTCAATGGCGGCGCCATCGCCATGGGGCACCCGCTGGGCGCGACCGGCGCAATCATCATCGGCACCCTGCTGGACGAGCTGGAACGCAGCGGAAAATCCACCGGGCTTGCGACGCTCTGCATCGCCAGCGGCATGGGCGTGGCCACCATCATCGAGAGGGTCTGATGCCGGTCATTGATCTTGCAGGATGCCCGGTCAAGACCGGCTCCATCTATCCCGAACCCTATGCCACCATGATGGCAGGGCGGTCGTCGCTGCGGCTGGGCGATGCGGGCGGGCTGACGCAGTTCGGCGTCAATCTGGTGACGCTGCAACCGGGTGCGCTGTCCTCGCTCCGCCACTGGCATATGGCCGAGGATGAGTTTGTGATGGTCACGCTGGGCGAATGTGTGCTGGTGCAGGACGCGGGCGAGACGGTGATGCGGGCGGGCGATTGCGCCGCCTTTCCGGCGGGCGATCCCGACGGGCATCACTTCCTCAACCGCTCGGGCAGCGTGGCGCAGTTTCTGGTGGTGGGCAGCAAGGCCCCGCGCGAAGTGGCCACCTATTCCGACGTGGATCTGCGGATCGAGATCAAGGCAGGCCGCGCACGCTTTACCTACAAGGATGGCACCAATTGGGCGGGGGTGCGCGATGAACCCTGACACCACTCCCCTTCCCCACAAGACCGGCAGCGCCCGGCGCGATCAGCGCCGCGATGGCAGGGCTGCCCAAACCGACAGGAGAACCGCATGACCGATTTCACCTATGCCGTTGACGCCGATGGCGTGGCCACCATCACCTGGGATGTGGTGGCAAAATCCATGAACGTGATGTCGCTGGCCGGATTTGCCGAGCTCAGCGCCCATATTGATACCGCGCTTGCCGATCCGGCGGTGAAAGGCGTGATCCTGACCTCGGGCAAGAAGGACTTTGCCGGGGGCATGGATCTGAACGTCATTGCCCGCATGAAGGAAGACGGCGGTGCGCAGGGCATCTTTGATGGCGTGATGATGATGCACGGCGTGCTGCGCAAGATCGAACGTGCCGGGATGGATCCGAAAACCCTGAAAGGCGGCAAGCCGATTGTCGCCGCCCTGCCCGGCACCGCGCTGGGGATCGGGCTGGAGCTGCCGCTGTCCTGCCACCGCATCATTGCCGCCGACAATCCGAAGGCGAAGATCGGCCTGCCGGAAATCATGGTCGGCATCTTCCCCGGCGCAGGCGGCACCACCCGGCTGGTGCGCAAACTGGGGGCGATGATGGCCGCGCCCTTCCTGCTGGAAGGCAAGTTGTCGGATCCGAAGGCGGCAAAGGCGGCGGGCATCATCGACGAGGTGGTCGCACCCGATGATCTGCTCTCCCGCGCGAAAGACTGGGTTCTGGCGGCGAAAGAGGCCGATCTGGTGAAACCCTGGGATGCCAAGGGCTACAAGATGCCCGGCGGCAGCCCCTATCAGCCTGCTGGGTTTATGACCTTTGTCGGCGCCTCGGCCATGGTGCATGGCAAGACGATGGGCGTTTACCCGGCCGCCAAGGCGCTGCTGGCCGCCGTCTATGAAGGCGCGCTGGTGCCGTTTGATACCGCGCTGAAGATCGAGGCGCGGCAGTTCACCTCGGTGCTGATGAACCCCTCGTCCGGCGCGATGATCCGCAGCCTGTTCATCAACAAGGAAGCGCTGGAAAAGGGCGCGAACCGGCCCAAGGTCGCTGACCAGACCGTGCGCAAGCTCGGCGTGATCGGCGCGGGCATGATGGGGGCAGGAATCGCTTATGTCGCGGCCAATGCGGGCATCGAGGTGGTGCTGATTGATGCCGCCCAAGACGCCGCAGACCGGGGCCGCGCCTATTCGGAAGGCTTGCTCGACAAGGGCATCCAGCGCCGCAAGGTGACGCCCGAGAAGAAGGCCGAAGTGCTGGCCCGCATCACCGCGACCACCGATTACGCCGCCCTTGCCGGGTGTGACCTGATCGTGGAGGCGGTGTTCGAGGATCCGAAGGTCAAGGCCGAGGTGACAGCGAAGGTCGAGGCCGCCGTCGGCCCCGATTGCATCTTTGCCACCAATACCTCGACCCTGCCGATCACGGCCCTGGCCCGCGCCAGCGCCCGGCCCGCACAGTTCATCGGCATCCACTTCTTCAGCCCGGTTGACAAGATGATGCTGGTCGAGATCATCCGTGGCAAGGAGACCGGCGATGTGGCTGTGGCCAAGGCGCTGGATTTCGTGCGCCAGATCCGCAAGACGCCAATCGTGGTCAATGATGCGCGGTTCTTCTATGCCAACCGCTGCATCATCCCCTATATCAACGAAGGCATCCGCATGGTGGCCGAAGGCGTGGAACCGGCGCTGATCGAAAACGCCGCCAAGCTGGTCGGCATGCCGCTGGGGCCGTTGCAGCTGGTGGATGAAACCTCGATTGATCTGGGTGTCAAGATCGCCAAGGCCACCAAGGCGGCGATGGGCGATGCCTACCCGGACGGCGCGGTGGATGAGGTGATCTTCTGGATGGCCGATCAGGGGCGACTGGGTAAAAAGGCCAATGCCGGGTTCTATGCCTATGATGCGGCGGGCAAACGCGAGGGCCTGTGGTCTGGCCTTGCCGCGCAATATCCGGTGGCCGACACCCAGCCCAGCCTGACCGAGGTGCAGCACCGCCTGCTGATGGCACAGGTGCTGGAGGCCGTGCGCGCGCTGGAGGACGGCGTGCTGACCGACATCCGCGAAGGCGATGTGGGGGCGATTCTGGGCTGGGGTTTTGCGCCCTGGTCGGGCGGGCCGTTCTCGTGGCTGGACATCATCGGCGCCCCCCGCGCGGTAGAGATCTGCGAGGCGCTGACA
Organism: Gemmobacter fulvus; assembly: GCF_018798885.1. Lineage (NCBI taxonomy): Bacteria > Pseudomonadati > Pseudomonadota > Alphaproteobacteria > Rhodobacterales > Paracoccaceae > Gemmobacter > Gemmobacter fulvus. Next base: position 787,846 of record NZ_CP076361.1, read on the forward strand.
GCGGCGCATGGCGCGCGCTTTGCCACCCCGGCGCTGCTGCGCGAAATGGCCACCACCGGCGCAGGCTTCTACGGCCGTGCTGCGGCGCAGGCCGCCTGAGGCACCAGAACCGCCGCCTGAAAGGGCGGCGGTTCTCCGGCAGAGGGCGCTCAGTCCTCCAGCAGCCCCCAGCCATCCGGGGTGAATTCAAAGGTCAGCGCGATTTCGGTGGCCATCTTCTCATAGGTCCAGATCGTGTCGGGCGTCACCTTCACCGGGCCGATCATCGCATCCAGCAATTCCGCCTCGTCATCGCGCGCCGTGCGAAAGCCTTTGGCCTGCAAGGCTTTCTCCAACCCATCCCAATCCGCATCCACCTCTTCGGGATAGAATTGATAGGTGATAGTGGCCGTGGCCGGCGCGTCTTTGGCGAAAGCCTCGAAGCTTTCAAAGGTTTCCGCTTTCTGGGCTTTGTAATCGTGGCTCATCGCACCCTCCGTTTTCTGTGTGATGCCTTACTGCGCGGCGCGGAGCAAGCCTCAGCCCCCGGCCAGACGCTGCGCCAGCCGGTTTTGCCGGGCGATCACCGCAGGCAGATCCAGCGTGACCATCTGCCCGCCAGCGACCACGCGCCGCCCCTCAACGAACAGATCCCGCACCCGCGTCGGGCCACAGAGCAACAGCGCCGCCACCGGATCCCAATTGCCCGCCGCCTCGATGCCGCGCATGTCCCAGATGGCGATATCCGCGCGTTTGCCGGGGGCAAGGCTGCCGCAATCGTCGCGGCCCAGCACCTGCGCGCCGCCCAGCGTGGCAATCTCCAGCGCTTCACGCACGCTCATCGCATCGGCCCCCCGCGCCACGCGCTGCAATAGCAGGGCCTGACGCGCCTCTGCCACCAGATTGCCCGCGTCATTCGAAGCCGATCCATCCACCCCCAGCCCGACCTTGCCACCCGCATCGCGCAGCGCACGCACCGGTGCTATGCCCGATCCGAGGCGGCAGTTGGAACAGGGGCAATGCGCAACCCCGGTGCCCGAGCGCGCAAACAGATCAATCTCTGCCCCGTCCAGCTTGACGCAATGCGCGTGCCAGACATCAGCGCCGGTCCAGCCCAGATCCTCGGCATATTGGCCCGGACGGCAGCCGAAGGTCGCCAGGGAATAGGCCACATCCTCGTCATTCTCGGCCAGATGGGTGTGCAGCATCACGCCCTTGTCACGGGCCAGCAGCGCCGCCTCGCGCATCAGATCGCGGCTGACCGAAAACGGCGAACAGGGCGCGATGCCCACCCGCACCATCGCCCCGGGGCGCGGATCGTGAAAGGCATCCACCACCCGGATGCAATCCTCGAGAATCGCCGCCTCCGGCTCGACCAGGCTGTCGGGCGGCAGGCCGCCCGACGTCTCACCAATGCTCATCGCGCCGCGCGTGGGATGAAAGCGCAGCCCGACCTCCGCCGCAGCAGCAATCGTGTCATCCAGCCGCGCGCCATTGGGGTAAAGATAGAGATGATCCGAGGTCAGGCTACAGCCCGACAGCGCCAGTTCTGCCAGACCGACCTGCGCCGAGGTAAAGATCTCCTCCGGCCCAAAGCGCGCCCAGATCGGATAGAGGGTTTTCAGCCAGCCGAACAGCAGCGCATCCTGACCGCCCGGCACCGCGCGGGTCAGCGTCTGATACAGGTGGTGATGAGTGTTCACCAAGCCGGGTGTGACCACACATCCCGCCGCCTCCAGCACCGTGCCGGTGGTTGTCAGCCCCTGCCCGACCGCGACAATCTCGCCCTGCCGGATCAGCACATCGCCGCCCGCAATCTCGCGCCGCGCCCCGTCCATCGTCACCACGACAGCGGCGCCCCGGATCAATGTTTCCATGCCAATAGCCCCCATGTTCCACACCCCTTCGGTGGAACCCATGGACGCGCGACAGAAGGGGGAAGGACTCGGCAGCGTCGCCTGTCAGCATAGCCTTGCCCGGCACGGTCCGGCAAGCCGATTTGCCGCTGCCGCATTAGACTGGCTGGGGGGTGCCTGACGCCACCGCCCGCCATGGCAATGCCGCCCGAGGGGGCTCGATGCCTCCGAGGGCGGCCCGTCTCAGGCCAGAGCCAGCACCGCCAGCGCCGCCGCATGAACCTCGGGGCTGGAGGCGGCCAGAACCCGCCCGCCCTGATGCGCAGGCGCGCCGGTCCAATCGGTCACGATGCCGCCTGCCGCCTCGATCACCGCAATCGGTGCCTGCACGTCATAGGCTTGCAGCCCCGCCTCCACCACCAGATCGACATGGCCCGCTGCCAGCAGCGCATAGGCATAGCAATCGGTGCCATAGCGGGTCAGGCGGCATTGCTTGGCCAGACGGTGAAAGGCCGCGCCCTCTTCGGCGGTACCCACTTCGGGGAAGGTCGACAGGATCAGACAGTCTGCCATCGGCCGCGCCGCCCGCGTCTGCAATGCCCGTTCCCACTGTGGGCCGACCATGCGGGCGATGCCAAACCCGCCCTCGAACCGCTCGCCGATATAGGGTTGGTCGATCAGCCCATAAAGCGGCCCCGTCGCATCCGCGACCGAGATCAGCACCCCCCAGGTGGGCGTGCCCGCCAGAAAGGACCGCGTGCCGTCAATCGGATCCAGCACCCAGGTCAACCCACTGGTGCCCGGCTGTGCGCCCATTTCCTCGCCCAGAATGGCGTCCTGCGGGCGGCGACGCGCCAGAATCTCGCGCATCCGCTGTTCCGACAGCCGGTCGGCCACGGTCACCGGATCAAAGCGGGCGACTTCCTTGTTATCCGCCGTCAGATCCGCCGAACGGAAATGCGCGAGAGTTGCCTCCCGCGCAGCCTGAGCAAGGTCATGTGCGACAGAAATCAGTTCTGCCTGCGTCTGTGCCGAAAGCTCCGCCATCATTCACCTGTTTAAGCTGCCATTCCAACGCGCTACCGCGCGCGGCGCAAGGCGTCAAGCAAGGTGACGGTCCCCGCAGGGTCCGCCGGGCGGTGTCTCTTTCAGGCGACGTCGCTCAGCACGCGCGCCAGATCGAACAGGCGGCGGCGCTGCGCTTCGGGAATGGCGTAGTAGGACCGCACCAGCTCCAGCGCTTCTTTATCCGCCAGAATATCCCCTTCGACCGGGGTCGGGGCTTCACGGGCCTCGTCGATGCCTTCAAAGAAAAAGGCGATATTCACGCCCAGCGTGTCGGCAATGTCCCACAGGCGCGAGGCGCTGACCCGGTTCATCCCCGTTTCATACTTCTGGATCTGCTGGAACTTGATGCCCACCTGATCCGCAAGTTGTTGTTGGGTCATACCAACCATCCAGCGCCGGTGCCGGATCCGCTTGCCAACATGCGCATCAACGGGGTGCTTCATTTCCGTATTCCCTCTCAAAAACTACAATCGCCTCTGCCGGGCGTGGCCTTACGCAGCCATGACGCGAAACATTAGGGCAGGTTACACTTCTTTTCCATGCCACATATAATCGGGAAAGCTGTCTTTTTGTATATGTCCTATTATACGAGCGTAGAATTCATGCCAAACTGGCAACACTCACCCCAAGGATGTGCCGATTATTCCGGTTCCGCTCCCGGCTGCGATGCAGCAATGCCACGGGCTTCGCACAAAAAACAGGCAAATTCGTTTCGCACCTGCAGCAATGTCTGGACAGGAGAATCAGTGCCGCTAGGTTAGCCGCGACAGAACGCCCCCGAACAGGACGAAACCGATGCGCGCCTTTCAGCTTTCCACCCTCGGTCAGGCCCCCGCCTTTCAGGATGTCACCCTGCCGCCGCCCGGTCCGGGCGAGGTGCGGCTGGCCATTGCCGCCTGCGGGCTGAACTTTGCCGATCTGTTGATGGTGGATGGCAAATATCAGGAAAAACCGGCCCTGCCCTTCACCATGGGCATGGAGCTTGCCGGGCGGATCACCGCAGTGGGGGCCGGGGTCAGCGGCTTTGCCCCCGGAGACCGGGTTGCGGTGTTTGCCGGGCAAGGCGGGCTTGCCGCTGAGGGCAATTTTGTGGCCAACCGCTGTCTCAAGCTGCCCGATGGCATGGATTTCCGTCAGGCGGCGGCCTTCCAGATTGCCTATGGCACCTCGCATCTGGCGCTGGATCACAAGGCGCGGCTGCAACCGGGCGAGACCCTGTTTGTCAGCGGGGCCGCCGGGGGCGTTGGCCTGACGGCGGTAGAGATCGGCAAACGCATGGGCGCCCGGGTGATCGCTTCGGTGCGCGGGCCGGCAAAGATGACGGTCGCCACAGCCGCTGGCGCCGATCATGTGATCGACAGCGATGCGCCGGATCTGCGCGGCCAGTTGAAGGCACTGGGGGGCGTGGATGTGGTATATGACACCATCGGCGGCCCGGGATTCCTGGACGCCCTGCGCGCCACCAAACCCGAAGGGCGACTGCTGGCCATCGGCTTTGCCGGGGGCGAGGTGCCGCAGGTGCCCGCCAATCTGCTGCTGGTCAAGAACCTGAGCGTGATGGGCCTTTATTGGGGCGGCTATCTGGCCTTCCGCCCCGAGGTACTGACGGCCAGCCTTGCCACGCTGGCAGGCTGGATCGCAGAGGGCGCACTGACCCCGCATATCAGCCACAGCTTCCCGCTCGATCAGGTGGCCGAGGCCATGGCCTGCCTGCGCGAGCGGCGCTCCACCGGCAAGGTGATCGTGGAGATGCCGGAGGCGGGCTGAGCCCGCCTGCCGGTTCAGATTTCTGTCGCCACCGAAAAGATCGTGTCGATCATCGCCTGCGTGCCCTTGGAAAACTCCAGCGGGCAGCCAAACGGCACGCCATCGCGCAACGAGCGCCCGAAGGCCTCGACCTGCAGGACATATTGGTTCACCGCCGGAAAGCGCAGGATTTCGGCCAGCGCGCCCTTGCGGTGCAGCTCGATCGTGGCCTCGCCGAACAGCCCGGCATTGAAGGGCGCTGTCAGGCGCAGCAGGCCGGTTTCGCCCTGAAACACCACCTCCTGCCGGGCGATCAGCCGCATCGAGGTCATGGCCGAATAGGTAAAGCGGCCCATCGGCCCGGCCATTTCGCCCACCACCTGCGCCCAGGTGTCCACGCCGTTTTCGCGGCGGAGGCGGGCCTCAAGCTGCAGCGGTTCGGCCCCGGCGGCAAAGCGCACCGAGCCATAGGTATAGACGCCGATGTCGCGGATGCCGCCGCCGCCGGTTTCGGGGCGGTTGCGGATATTTCCCGGATCGGCGCGGTTGTCATAGCTGAACGCTGTGTCGACATGCTCCAGCCGCCCGATGGCCCCCAGCGCGATCAGATCCCGCGCCTTGATCCATTGCGGGTGATGCACGATCATATAGGCCTCGGCCACCAGCAGGCCCGCGGCATCGCGGGCGGCGATCAGGCGGTCGAACTCCGGGGCGGCCATGGTCATCGGCTTTTCTGTCAGCACATGCTTGCCGGCGGCAATCGCCTTCAGCGACCATTCCAGATGCAGATGATTGGGCAGCGGGATGTAGACGGCATCAATCGCCGGATCGGCCAGAAGCGCCTCGTAACTGTCGTGCAGGCGCAACTTGGGACAAAAGGCCTGAAACGGTGCCGCCTTGTCGGGGCTGGAGGTGGCCAGCGCCACAAGTTCCGCGCCCTGTGCCGCGTGGATTGCGGGGGCCATATGTTCGGCGGCAAATTTCGCCGCGCCCAGAATTCCCCAACCAATTGTCATGCAGACCTCCCCTTGCGGCATCTGGCAAGACGCTAGTCCGCAGGGGGCTTGGGTGCAATGGCCGATGTTCGCGCTAACGGCACGCCCCCGCCCGGTCAGGGGCAGGGTTTGGCCTGCGCGGGATCAGCCGACGCGGCGCAGACGCAGATAGGTCATCAGGCCCAGCGGCGGCAGCGCATCCTCTTCCACCAGCTTGAGCCGGGCATCGCCCAGCACGCGGCTGCGGGCAAAATCGCTGTGCCAACCCAGAAGATCCGACAGCGGCGCAAACAGCCGCTCCATGCGCGCCAAGGCACCAGTGCCCTCCGCCGCGAAATGGTTGACGATCACCACATGCCCGCCCACCCGGCAGACGCGCGCCATTTCGGCCAGCACCTGTTCGGGTTCCGGCACCACCGACATGATGTGCATGGCACAAACCGTGTCAAAGGTGCCCGCACTGAAATCAAGGCTGCGGGCATCCATCTGGCGCAGTGCCCGCACATGGGTCAGCTGTTGCTCGCTGACCTTTTCGCGGGCCTTGGCCAGCATTTCTTCAGAAAAGTCGATGCCTGTCACCGCCATATGCGGCGCATAGAACGGCAGCGCCAGCCCGGTGCCGACCCCCACTTCCAGCACCTCACCCCCCACGTGATTGGCAAACCCGGTGGCGCGCCTGCGGCCCGCATTGGTCACGGCACCAAAAGTGCGGTCGTATACCGGCGCCCAGCGCGCATAACTTTTGGCAACGGCTTCAAGCTCCATCCGATGGCTCCTCTTCCACTTCGGGGGCGCGCCGGGCAGAGCGTAGCAAGCTCACCACCACGACACAGGCATAGATCAGGTCCAGCACGACCAGCGTGACCCAAGGATAGGCCAGCAACGCGGCAATCAGCGCGACAAAGCCCAGAAAGATGTAACGGACATATTCGGCCTGAAAGCTGATCTTCTTGAACGACGGGGTGCGAAACCGCCCGATCATCAGCGCGCCGACAAAGGCCATGTAAAGCGCCACCAGCCCAGCCGGAAACGGCTGCGCCGCATCCATGGTGAAGGCCGCGAACATCGGCAGGAAACACAGCATCGCCCCGGCGGGGGACGGCACGCCCTGAAAGCCGGTCTTTTCGGCGGTGGTATCAATCGCGCGGTTGCCAAGGTTGAACCGCGCCAGACGCAGCAGGCAGGATACAGTATAGATCAGCACGGCAATCCAGCCCGCCGCCTTCATGTCCTGCAAGGCCCACAGCCAGATGATCAGGCCCGGGGCCACGCCGAAATTGACGAAATCACAGAGGCTGTCGAGCTCGGCCCCGATCTGGCTTTCGCTTTGCAGCAGCCGCGCCAGACGGCCATCCAGCCCGTCCAGCACCGCCGCCAGCAGGATCAACCCGATGGCCAGCTTGAAATGCCCTTCAACCGCAAAGCGAATCGCGGTGACACCGGCACAGAGCGCCGCAACGGTCAGGAAGTTCGGCAACAGCCGGGCGAGAGGAAGCTTGCGCCCTGTGGGTTTCTCTGCCGCCATCCGTCACACCAGCTTGGCAAAGCGTTGCGGCAGATCGCGGCCCAGTTCCGCGATGACGGTTTCCCCCGCCACCATGGTCTGACCCAGCGCCACCAGCGGCACCACGCCGTCGGGCAGATAGACATCGACGCGGCTGCCAAAGCGGATCAGGCCAAAGCGTTCGCCGGTTTTCAGCCCCTGCCCTTCGCTGACAAACGGCACGATGCGGCGCGCGACCAGCCCGGCAATCTGCACCACCGCAATCTGGCGACCATCGGCCAGCTCAAGACACAGGCTGTTGCGTTCATTGTCCACGCTGGCCTTGTCGAGCGAGGCATTGAGGAATTTGCCCGGACGATAGGCCATTTTCACCAGCCGCCCGGCGATGGGCGCGCGGTTCACATGGCAGTTCCAGACCGACATGAACACCGACACTCGCAGCAGCGCCTCCGGGCCCATGCCCAATTCGGCGGGCGGCACGGCGCGTTCGATCAGCGAAATCACCCCATCCGCAGGCGAGACCATCAGCCCGTCGCCCTGCGGCACGGCGCGTTTGGCGTCGCGGAAGAAATAATAACACCAGACGGTCAGGCCGGTGCCGATCCAGCCCAGCGGCGTCCACAGCCAGAACAGCAGCAGCGTGATCGCGGCAAAGATGCCGACGAATTTATAGCCTTCGGGGTGCATCGGTTTGAGGAAAGTGCCCAGCATCGTCATCTTCGGTCGTCCTTCAAAAAGCGTTGCACCGTAGGTAACGACAGCAGCCCGCAGGATCAACCGAAGCGGCGCCGGAATACGACGCTTTGGACAGCAGAAGCGACGCAAAGTAAAGAGGCGGCGCGCATTTCCTGCGCACCGCCTGCAATTTCATCAGCCGAAAGCTGCCGGTCGGGTCACGTCGTCGGGTCAGGCCGGAACCAACATGCCCTTGCCTTTGGCCAGATCGCGCATCCGGGCCTGAAGCTTTTCAAAGGCGCGCACTTCGATCTGGCGGATGCGTTCGCGCGACACGCCATAGGATTCCGAAAGGTCCTCCAGCGTCACAGGCTCGTCCGACAGGCGGCGCTGCACGAGGATGTCTTTCTCGCGGTCATTCAGCACGCCCATGGCCTGCATCAGCAATTCGCGGCGGATGTCCAACTCGTCGCGTTCGGCGTAAGCCCCGGCCTGATCGCTGTCTTCATCTTCCAGCCAGTCCTGCCATTGCGTCGTGCCCTCGCCATCGCTGCCCACCGTGGCATTGAGCGAGGCATCCGAACCGGAGAGGCGGCGATTCATCGCGATCACCTCGTCTTCCGACACCGACAGATCCTTGGCGATGCGGGCGACGTTTTCAGGGCGCAGATCGCCTTCTTCCAACGCGCCGACCTTGGCCTTGGCCTTGCGCAGATTGAAGAACAGCTTTTTCTGTGCCGAGGTCGTGCCCAGCTTCACCAGACTCCACGACCGCAGGATATATTCCTGGATCGAGGCGCGGATCCACCACATCGCATAGGTGGCCAGACGGAAGCCCTTTTCGGGATCAAAGCGTTTCACCGCCTGCATCAGACCGACATTCGCCTCAGAGATCACTTCGGCCTGCGGCAGGCCATATCCGCGATAGCCCATGGCGATCTTGGCCGCCAGACGCAGGTGCGAGGTGACAAGCTTGTGGGCCGCAGGCGCATCCTGATGGTCGACCCAGCGTTTGGCCAGCATGTATTCCTGTTCCGGCTCCAGCAGCGGAAACTTGCGGATTTCCTGCATATAGCGGTTCAGCCCCTGTTCCGGGCTCGGTGCGGGAAGATTGGTATAGGTGCTCATTGTCTGACCCCCTTCTGCGCCCTGCGGATGTTCCCCCGCGCGGGCCATTGTTCTATCAAGCGTATCGGCGTGCCGCACCCTCGTGCTGCGCTACCACAAAAGACTTAACGTCAAATGGCGATGATCCGTCGCCGTTACGAGATTTATGTCACTACACTCACACAACTGTGTGGTGGCGCTAACGGTTCCCTCCGATTGTCGCCTCAGGCGTGGTGCTGCGGCTCAGCCCACAGCGCGCAGGGCATCGACCAGCGCCTGCATGTCGGCGGGCAAAGGTGCCTCGAATTGCAGCTCTTCCCCGCTCAGCGGATGGATGAAGCCCAGTGTCGCGGCATGAAGCGCCTGACGCGGGAAGCCATTGGCCAGATCGGCAGCAGCCTCGCCCACCGCCTTGGGGGCCACCTTGCGTTTGCCGCCATAGGTCTGATCGCCGATCAACCCGTGCCCGGCATGGGCCATATGCACGCGGATCTGATGGGTGCGCCCGGTTTCCAGCCAGCAATCGACCAGGCTCGCCACCGGCGGCGTGCCATATTCCTCGACCACGCGGGCGCGGGTGATGGCATGGCGGCCTTCGTTCCAGACCACGGCCTGCCGCTGCCGGTCGGTCTTGTGGCGGGCCAGATGGGTGGCGATGCGCAGGATGCCCCCGGTCTCGAAGCTCGCCCCCTTGACGCCGCGCAGACGCGGATCCGCCGCCGAGGGCGCGCCATGCACCAGCGCGATGTAATGGCGGTTCACGGTATGCGCCTCGAACTGCGCGGCCAGCCCGTGATGCGCACGGTCGGATTTGGCCACCACCAGCAGGCCCGAGGTGTCCTTGTCGATCCGATGCACGATGCCGGGGCGCTTTTCGCCGCCCACGCCCGACAGGGTATCGCCGCAATGATACAGCAGCGCATTGACCAGCGTGCCGGTATAGCTGCCCGGTGCCGGATGCACGACCATGCCCACCGCCTTGTTGACCACGATCAGGTCGGCATCTTCCCAGATCACCTCCAGCGGGATGTTTTCCGGCAGCGTGTCCACCTCGACTGCCTGCCCGATCACCAGATCGAACACCTCGCCTTCGCTGACTTTGGTCTTGGGGTCGGTGACGGCGGTGCCGTCGCGCAGCACCTTGCCCTCGGCAATCATCTTCATCAGCCGCGACCGCGACAGCGCCGCTTCCTCTGGCACCTCGCGCGTCAGCGCCTTATCAAGGCGGTCAGGCGGGGCCTCGCCGATCACCACACGCAGGGTGCCTTCGGGCAGGTCATCATCATCAGAAGGCAGGTGCGGCATGGACGATACTCCCGAACAGATCGAGCTGCCGCCCGGCCTGCGCTGGCTGAAAACGCTGGTGACGATCCTGACCGCCACCTTGATAATTGGCGTCATAACCATCGTAGGCCTGCTTGTCACGCGGCTGCCGGGGGCAAGTGGCGTGGTGTTCCCCGAGGCGCTGGCGTTGCCCGCAGGCGTCACCGCTGAGGCGATCACCCATGGCAAGGGCTGGATCGGCGTGGTGTCCACCGATGGCCGCCTGTTCATCTTTGCCCCTGACGGCAGCTTGCGGCAGGAAATTTTGATCAAACCTTAAGGCGTTTGCGCCATGCGCATGGCGTATTCAGCACAGCCCTTTCGGCGCGGCCCGGTCAGCATGGCGAAAACCCGAAAGGATGTGCCATGCTTGAAACCTATGGGGCGCAAGACGCCACGGATCTGGCCGCGCTGGTGGCTTGCGGCGCGGTGACGCCCACCGAATTGCTGGATGCCGCCCTTGACGCCTGCGCGACGCTCAACCCGCAGATCAATGCCGTGGTGCTGCCGCAGGAGGCTGTAGCCCGGCAGGCAATCTCGGCGGGTCTGCCGCGCGGCCCGTTTCACGGCCTGCCCTTCCTGCTGAAGGATCTGGGCTGCGAGGCGGTGGCCTTTCCGTCGCACAATGGCTCTCGCCTGCTGGCCAATACCACCTATGACCGTGACAGCGCGATCTATGACCGTATCCGCGCGACGGGGGTGGTGACATGGGGCCGCACCACCAGCCCCGAAGGTGGCGTCGGTGCCGCCACCGAAGCGGCGGTCTATGGCGGGCCGACGCGCAACCCCTGGCATCTGGACCATACGCCGGGCGGATCGTCGGGCGGGGCCGGGGCGGCGGTGGCCGCCGGGATCGTGCCCTTTGCGCATGGCTCGGATGGCGGCGGCTCGGTGCGGATCCCGGCAAGCTGCTGCGGCCTGTTCGGGTTCAAACCCACACGGGCGCGGCTGCCGGACGGGCCCTATGTCGGCGAAGGCTGGGCCGGCATGGCGATTGACGGCTTTCTGACCCATTCGGTGCGCGATACCGCCACGCTGCTGGATGCCTGTGCCGGGGCCGATGCAGGCGCGCCCTATCATGCACCGCCGCTGCTGCGCAGCCATGCCGATGCCATCAGCCGCCCGCCACGCCGGTTGCGGGTGATGCTGGTGGAGGGCACCTTTACCGGCCAGGCGATTCACCCCGAGGTGGCGCAGGCGGTGCGCGAGGCCGCGCATCTGCTGGAACGCCTCGGCCATCAGGTGACGCCCGCCCTGCCCCAGGCCGATGTAGCGATGATGATGCGTGCCTGGACCGATATCGTCGGCGTCGGCACCGCCCTTGGCATCCGCAAGGCGCTCAAGGGGCGGGCACTGACCGAGGATCTGGTCGAAGGCATCGGACGCGGGGCCTGCGCCCATGCCGAAACGCTGCACCCGACCCGCTATCTGGAGGCGGTCGGCCAGATCCACAGTTTTGGCCGCCAGATGGCGGCGGTGTTCGATCCCGAACAGGGCGCAGGGTTTGACATCCTCCTGTCGGCCACGCTGGCCGAGCCGCCCGCCCGCATCGGGCGCTTTGCCCATCACAGCGACGATTACGTTGCTTATCGCACCGGGCCGGGCGGCATCTTTGAATATTCGCCCTTCTGCGCGGTGTTCAACGCCTCGGGACAGCCCGCCGCCTCGGTGCCGCTGGGCATGAGCGCCGCAGGCCTGCCGATCGGCGTGCATCTGGCCGCCCGCTTTGGCGCGGATGAGGAATTGATCGCGCTTTGTGCAGAACTGGAAAAAGCCGCCCCCTGGACCGCCCGCAAAGCACCGCTTCGGGTAAAATGACTTGCTTCGCAGGAATAAGCCGGAAAATATGATCAAAAATAGCCTGTGAATCACCACAGCGCAGCAAGGGGGACCGGCTTTGACGGAAATCGCGATTGAGGCCCGCAATGCGGTAAAGGCCTTTGGTCAGGGTGGCGTGGCGGTGCGGGCGCTGGATGATGTGTCGGTGCAGATCCGCAAGGGCGAGTTCTTTACCCTGCTCGGCCCCTCGGGCTGCGGCAAGACCACGCTCTTGCGGCTGATCGCCGGGTTTGAAACCCCGACCTCGGGGCAGATCCTGCTCGACGGGCAAGACATCACCCATCTGCCGCCGAACAGGCGCCCGGTGAACACGGTGTTTCAAAGCTATGCGCTGTTTCCGCATCTGACCGTGGCGCAAAATATCGGCTTTGGTCTGGAAATGCAGGGCAAACCCCGCGCCGAGGTGAAGGCCACCGTGGCGCGGATGCTGGCGCTGGTACGGCTGGAGCCGATGGCCGAGCGCAAGACCTCGCAGCTGTCGGGCGGGCAACAACAGCGTGTGGCGCTGGCCCGCGCGCTGGCCCCGCAACCGAAGGTGCTGCTGCTGGACGAACCGCTGTCGGCGCTGGATCTGAAGCTGCGCAAGGAAATGCAGGTGGAGCTGAAGCGCCTGCAAACCGAAACCGGCATCACCTTCATCTTCGTGACCCATGATCAGGAAGAAGCCCTGACGATGAGCGACCGTATCGGCGTGATGAGCGCGGGCAAGATCCAGCAGATCGGTGCCCCGCGCGAAATCTATACCCGCCCCACCAACCGCTTTGTCGCTAGTTTCATCGGCGAGACCAACTTCCTGCCCGCCACCGTGTCGCATGGGCATGTGACCCTGAAGGCCGGCAGCCGGATCCACGCCGGCAATGCCCATCGCCACAGCGGTGATTTCACGGTGGCCGTGCGCCCGGAGCATGTGCGCATCGTCGCCGCCCATACCGAGGGCGCGATCCCGGCGACCATCCGCAATCTGGTCTATTTCGGCACCGACACGCATTACCACATGGAGCTGAGCGACGGTTCCGAAGTGGTGGCGCGGCTGCAAAGCCAGAGCGCGGACGAGGCCGGGCTGTCGCCGGGCAGCGCAGTGGGGCTGACCTTTGCCGAAGGCTCGGCCCGCGTGCTGGAGCATTGAGCATGAGCGCAGAATCCGACGCCCGCGCGGCGAAAACCCGCAATGCCTGGGCGCTATCGGCCCCGGCGCTGATCCTGCTGACGGTTGCCGCCGCCGGGCCGCTGCTGATCGTTCTGACCTATTCGTTTCTCAGCCCCGGCAAATACGGCAATGTGGAATGGGTGTTCAGCCTCGATGGCTGGCGCGGCATCCTCTATACCAAGGACATCTTCGACGAGACGCTGAAACTCGCCGATGCGCATCTCACGATTTTCTGGCGCTCGGTCAAACTGTCGCTGCTGACCACGCTCATCACCTTTGCCGTCGGCTTTCCAACCGCCTGGTTCATCGCCACCCGCCCGCCAAAGGCCCGCGCGCTGTGGCTGTTTCTGATCACCATCCCGTTCTGGACCAATCTGCTGATCCGCACCTTCGCGATCAACGAGGTGATCCGCAACGAAGGGCTGATGAACACCGTTCTGATCTGGTCGGGTCTGATCGACCGGCCCATCGCCATCATCTATACCGATGTCGCGGTGCTGATCGGCATGGCCTATGTCTATCTGCCGCTGATGGTGCTGCCGCTGTTCGCCGCGATTGACCGCTTCGACATGCGGCTGCTGGAGGCAGGCTATGATCTGTATGCCAGCCGTCTGGCCGTGCTGCGCCGGGTGATCCTGCCGATTGTGAAGCCCGGTATCGTGGCCGGGTCGATCCTCGTGTTTGTGCCCAGCCTCGGGGCCTATGTCACCCCGCGGGTTCTGGGGGGTGGCAAGAACATGATGATCGGCAATTTCATCGAATTGCAGTTCGGGCAGGGGCGCAACTGGCCCTTGGGGGCGGCGCTGTCGATGACGCTGCTGATGATCGTGATGGTGGCGCTGCTGGTCTATGTGCGCGCGGCGAACAAGGGGAGCAACCCGCATGGCTGAGCGCAATTTTTCGGCCACGCGCCTGCCCGGCTTTGGCCTGATCGCCGTCATGGCCTTTGTGGCGCTCTATCTGCCGATCTTCACCCTGGTGGCCTATGCTTTCAACTCCGGCACCTCGATCGCTGTCTGGGAAGGCGTGTCGCTGCACTGGTTCAGCAAGGCCTGGGAGAATGAGGCGGTCAAGGCGGCGACGCTGCGCTCGCTGGGCATTGCCTTCTGTGCCAGCGTGATCGCCACCTCTGCCGCCACGATGGCCGCCCTTGGCACCACCCGGCGCGCCGCCTTCAAGGGGCAGACCTTCATCTATGTGATGATCAACCAACCGCTGATGGTGCCCGAAATCGTCACCGCCGTGGCGCTGCTGATCTTTTTCGGCGTGGTCAAGGCCTGGACCGGCTATCAGGGGCTTGGGTATCTGATCCTCGCCCATTCGGCCTTCTGCATCCCCTTTGCCTATCTGCCGATCCGCGCGCGGCTGGAGGGGATGGACCTGAGCCTCGAGACGGCCGCCGCCGATCTTTACGCAGGCAGCTGGCAGACCTTCCGGTTTGTCACCCTGCCCTTGCTGCTGCCGGGTATTCTGGCAGGGGCGATGCTGGCCTTCGTGATCAGCCTTGATGATGTGGTGATCACCGAATTCGTGAAGTCCGGCGGGCAGGATACCTTGCCCACCTATATGCTGGGCCAGATGCGCCGGGCCATCACCCCCGAGGTCAACGCCATCTCCACCGGCCTGCTGGCGCTGACCGTGCTGTTGCTGACCGCCTTTTTCCTGCTGACCCGCAAGAAGGGCTGACCCCGATCCTACCCAAAAAGACTGCCACCAAAGACAACAAAACCAACAAGGAGAGTATGATGAAACATCTGTTGAGTGCCGCCGCCGTGCTGCTGGCCACCACCAGCCTCGGCCATGCCGAAGGCACGCTGCAACTGTTCAACTGGGGCAATTACACCAGCCCGGAACTGCTGGCGAAATTCGAAAAAGAGACCGGGATCAAGGTCACTGTCACCGATTACGACAGCAATGATACCGCGCTGGCCAAGATCGAGGCGGGCGGGCATGGGTTCGACATCGTGGTGCCCTCGGCCAATTATGTGCCGATCTTTGTCGAAAAGGGCCTGCTGCAAGAGCTGGATCTGACCAAGCTGCCCAATCACGGCAATATCGCGCCGGAATGGCAGAACGTCGATTGGGACGCCGGGCGCAAATTCACCATTCCGTGGCAATGGGGCTCGACCGGGATTGCCGTCAACACCAAGGTCTATGGCGGCGACATCCACACCTCGGCGGTGTTTCTGGAGGTTCCGGCAGAGTTGAAGGGCAAGATCAACGTCGTGCCCGAAATGAACGATATCGTGAACCTTGCGGTGATGTATGCGGGCGGGCAGCCCTGTTCTGAAGATACCGAAGTGCTGAAAAAGGCGCGGGATCTGCTGCTGGCGGCCAAGCCCGACTGGATCAGCATGGATTACGGTGCCACCGAGAAACTGTCGAACAATGACTGGGCGGCCTCGGTCAACTGGAACGGATCGACCATGCGTGCCCGCCTTGCCAATGCGGATGTGGCCTATGGCTATCCGAAAGAGGGTTATCCGCTGTTCATGGATTCGGCAGGCATCCTGAAAGACGCGCAGAATGTGGAAGAGGCCTACAAGTTCCTCGACTTCGTGATGGTGCCGGAAAATGCCGCCATGATTTCGGCCTTTGCGCGCTATGCCAATGGCATTGCCGGATCGGAAGCCTTCATGCCGGAAGACATGAAGACCGCGCCCGAAGTGGTGATCCCCGAGGAATTCAAGGCCTCGGGCGTGTTCCTGCCCACCTGTGCGGGCAAATCGCAGGAATACATCACTGCGATCTGGACCGAGTTGCAGAAGTAAGTGGCACAGGGTCGCGTCACGGACGCGGCCCTTGGGCGGGGGGCATTGCCCCCTACCCCCCAAATATCCCGATCAGAGGCAAGGGCACTATGGCAGAGCTTTCGGACCTGAGCGCCTCTGATCTGGCGCGCAAGATTGCGGCCCGGCAGGTTTCGCCGGTGGAGGTGATGGTAACCTGTCTGGCGCGGATCGCTGAGGTGAATGGTGCAGTGAATGCGGTGGTCAGCCTGCGCGATACCGAAGCGCTGATGGCCGAGGCGCGCGCCGCAGAGGCCGCCCCGGCACAGGGCTGGTTGCACGGCATACCCTTCGCGGTGAAGGATCTGGTTGCGGTCAAAGGGCTGCGCAGCACCTATGGCTCGCCGCTGTTTGCCGATTTCGTGCCTGCGGCAGATGATCTGGTGGCTGCCCGGCTGCGGGCCGCCGGGGCGATTTTCATCGGCAAGACCAATACACCGGAATGGGGCCATGGCAGCCATTCCTTCAATCCGCTGTTCGGGGTGACGCGCAACCCCTATGACCTGACGCGCACCGCAGGCGGATCGTCGGGCGGGGCGGCGGCGGCGCTGGCCGCGCGCATGGTGCCGGTGGCCGATGGCAGCGACATGATGGGCAGCCTGCGCAACCCGGCGGCCTTCTGCAACATCTATGGCTTCCGCCCGACCTGGGGCCTCGTGCCCGGCGATGCGGTCGGCGACACCTTTCTGGCGACGCTCGCCACCGAAGGGCCGATGGGCCGCACGGTGGAGGATGTGGCGCGGCTGCTGACGGTGCTGGCGGGTGAAAATCCCGAAGTGCCGTTCGGGCGCCCGGCGGAGGACTATGCCAGCCAGCTCCACACGGATCTGCGCGGCAAGCGCATCGGCTGGCTGGGCGACTGGGGCGGCGCCTATCCTTGCGAGCCGGGCATTCTGGCGCAATGCGAGGCGGGCCTGCGGGTGCTGGAGGATCAGGGCGCGGTGGTGGAACCGCTCGCCCCGCCCTTCCCGGCGGAAAAGCTGTGGGAGGCCTGGGTGACGCTGCGCGCCATGCTGAACGCCGGGGCCAAGGGCATGTGGCGCGACGATCCGGCAAAATGGGCGCTGCTTAAACCGGAAACCCAGTGGGAAATCGAACAGGGCATGGGGCTGTCGGCGGTGGCGGTCCATGCGGCCAGCGGGATCCGGTCACGCTGGTATGCCCGTGCGGCCAAGCTGTTCCGGCAGTATGACGCGCTGGTGATGCCCGCAGCGCAGGTCTGGCCCTTTGCCGCAGACTGGCGCTGGCCCGAGACGATCAATGGCCGGGCGATGGACAGCTATCACCGCTGGATGGAGGTTGTCGTGCCGGTCAGCCTGATCGGCCTGCCCAGCCTTGCCGTGCCCTGCGGCTTTGGCCCGCAAGGCCTGCCGATGGGGATGCAGATCATCGGCCCGACCGGCGCGGACGCGCGGATTCTGGCGATGGGCCAATGTTATCATCAGGCAACCGACTGGCCGGGCCAGCGCCCGCCGCCTAGCCCTGCGGCGCGCAGGTGAAGGTGGTGAACAGGTTCGGCCCCGACAGGATCAGCCCCGTGCCATCCAGCTGTGCCTGCGCAGAATTGAGCGGGCCTTGGGTAAAGCTGATCACATCGGCACTGTGGCGCAGCCAGGTGCCGCTGATGCCATATTGATCGCGGTAGGTGCCGCCTTCGGTGATCTCCACCGGGAAACCATCCGCCACGCCTTGCGGATCGGTGCAGGCATAGGTGCCCAGCGCCACCATCTCGCCCGCCCCGCCCGCATCGCTGGCCCGCGTCAGGATCTCGACCGGGGCCACCGTCATATCGCCATCCGGCAGGCGCACGATGCACATGCCTGCCGCATCAGCCTCGATCACGCCCGGCTGCGGCGTGCCGCCCGCCACGATCACCTCGACTCCGACCTCGCAGGCGGTCAGCGGCCCGATGCCGGGGGTTGCAAGCCCAGGCAGCGGCAGCAGGCCAAGGGTCAGCGCAAACGCGCAATGGCGATACAACGTCATGAAAAAGGCTCCGTCCCTACTCTATACGCGGAAAGGATGCCAAGCAGGCCCGCGTTTGACCAGAGCAAAACCGCCAGTCGGGCGACCGGGCTTGCCTGCCTGCGCAGCCGGGCCTATGCACATGCGCAGAATGTGAAAGGATGATCCGTGAAGCTGTACCGCACCGCCCTGCGGCTTGCCTTGCCCCTGCTGGTGGGAATGACCGTCTGGCACCGCTGGCGCGGGCGACAGGGGCCGGGGGCCGTGGCAGAGCGGCTTGGGCTGGCGGCAGGCACCGACGCCGATCTGTGGCTGCATGGCGCATCGAATGGCGAGCTGACCTCGGCCCGCTGGCTGATCGCGCAGATATTGGCGGCAAGGCCGGCGCTGCGCCTCATCATCACCTGCAACACCGCCTCGGCGCGGGCGATGGTGGCGGGCTGGGGGCTGGAAAGGGTGCAGGCCCGGCTGGCCCCGTTTGACAGCAAGGGCAGCGTCGCGCGGTTTCTGGCGCGCTGGCAGCCCCGCGCGCTGATCATGCTGGAAAACGAGCTGTGGCCGGAGCGGATCGCCCAGGCCGCCGCACGGGGGCCAGTAATCTGCCTTGGTGCGCGGCTGTCCGAAGGATCGGCCCGCAACTGGGCGCGGGTCGCCCCCCGGCTGATCGGCGACACGCTGCGTCGCTTTGCACTGATCTCGGCACAGGATGCCGGATCCGAGGCGCGGCTGGTCGGACTGGGCCTGCCACAAACCCGGCTTGGCCCCCGCCTGATGCTCAAATCAAGGGCGGCCACGATGGAGGCACCCACCGCCGCCGTGCCGCCCTTTGCCGCCCCGGTGGCGCGGGCGCGCATCCTGCTGGCCGCTTCGACCCATGAGGGCGAAGAGGCGGTGATCCTTGCCGGCTTTGCGGCAGCCCGCGCGGCGGGGGCGTTTGATCTGCTGATCCTCGCGCCGCGCCACCCGCGCCGCAGCGCGCAGGTGGCCGCCCTGATCGCCGCCGAAGGCCTGCCCTGCGCCATCCGATCGACCGGCGCGGTGCCGGGGCCGGAGGTGGCGGTCTATCTGGCCGATACGCTTGGCGAGATGGCGCATTGGTATGCGATGGCCGGGGCGACGGTGATCGGCGGCACCTTCAGCGATGCGGGCGGGCACACGCCGTTTGAGCCTGCCGCCTTTGGATCGGCCCTGCTGCACGGGCCTTCGGTCGCCAATTTTGCCGAGGTGTTTGCCGCCCTAGATGCGGCCGGGGCGGCGGTGCCCGTGGCGGATGCGGCGGGGCTGGCCACGGCGCTCTGCGGGCTTGATGCAGCCGAACAGGCCCGCCGCGCCGCGCTGGCCAGCGATGTGCTGCGCCCGCAAGAGGATGAAGCCGCGCTCTGGCAGGTGCTGGAGCCGCTGCTGCCTCAGCCCAGCGGGTAACTGGCCAGCAGATCATAGCGCGGACCCTCCGCGCCCGGCATCGAGGCGTAAAGCCCGATCTCCTCCACCAGCCATGGCCCGGCGTGAAAGCCCTGGTCCGCCACCACCGCGCGTTCCAGCCGCATCGCCTGTTCGGGCGGCGGCGGCGCAAACCGGCCCAGCGTGACATGCGGGGTAAAGCCGCGCGCCGCCACCGGCACCCCTGCCACCGCAGCCACCCGCGCCACCTTGGCCTGAAGATGGATCAGCGCGGGGGCTTCGGCCACAGCGGCCCAGACCGCGCGCGGCTTGTCGCCACCAAACAGGCCCAGGCCCCGCAGCGACAGCGCAAAGGGCGCGGCGTGCAGCGCCATCATGCCATCATCCACCGCCTCCAGCACCGCGTCGGGCTGCGTGTCCAGAAAGGCCAGCGTCAGATGAAAGCTGTCGGGCGGCACGCGGCGGGGCAGCGGCAACAGGAATTGCAGCAGGCGCAGGCGGCTTTGCACCTGTTCCGGGATCGGCAGGGCCAGAAAGGCGCGGATCATCGGGCGGCCAGACGGGCAAGGCGGTCGCGGATCTCCGGGCGGACCGGGCCGTCGCGCGGGGCATCCAGCAATGTGGTCAGCAGGTGTTCCGCAGGGGGCGGGCGGCTGCCGCCGTTCCAGCTCAGCCCGCGCAGCACCGCCTGTGCCGGGCGCGGCAGAACATCGGGCAGATCCTGCCCCGACAACAGCCCCCAGATCGCCGTCCAGAGCCGCCCCACCGACCACGGGTTATAACCACCGCCGCCGGTGACGATGAGCCGGGGCGCCAGCGGGCGCAGCGCCGCCACCACCGCCAGATGCGCCCGGTTGGACAGCGCCAGCCGCGACAGCGGATCTTCCTCCAGCGCATCCGCGCCACATTGCAGCACGATCGCTTCGGGCCGGTGGGCGGCCACGCGCGGCAGGATCAGTTGATCGCGCACCAGCGCCATTTCGCTGTCATTGAAGCCGCGCGGCACCGGCAGGTTGAAGCCATTGCCCCCCGCATCATCCTGCACCGCGCCGGTATGCGGCCAGCGCGCCTCTTCATGGACCGAGATCATCAGCACATCGGGCTGGCTTGCAAAGGCCACCTCCACCCCGTCGCTGTGATGGGCGTCAATGTCGATATAGGCAAGGCGGCGCAGCCCGGCCCGCTGCAACGCCTTCAGCCCCAGTACCACGTCGTTCAGGTAACAGAACCCGTTGGCGCGCCCAGCCATGCCGTGATGCGTGCCGCCGCCCGGCACATGCAGCACCCCGGCGGGAGCTGCCGCCAGCGCCTCTGCCGCCCAGAGCATACCGCCTGCCCCGGTGGCGGGGCGGCAGAACATCTCGGGGAACAGCGGGTTGGACAGCGTGCCCAGCCCGTAAAGCTGCGGCCAAGCCGCCGGGGCGGGCAAACCGGCCTGCGCCAGACGCTCTGCCTCGATCAGTGCCGCGATATAGTCCGGCCTGTGCCACAGGTGCAGCGCCGGGGCCTTGGCGCGGGGACTGGTGCGATACCGCTCGGGCGGCAGCCAGCCCAAGGCGCGGCCCAGGTCGATCACGGTCGACACACGCGGCACCCGCAACGGATGCAGCCCGCCATAGGACGAGCCGCGATAGATGTCGGATCCCAGAAACAGCGGACCGATGGCCGCGCCGGATACGGGCCGGTCAGCCAAGGGCGGCATCAATCGCGCCGGTGATCCTGTCCGACAGCGGATTGACCGGCGCGCCCCAGGTGCCGCGTGGCTGGCCATCGCCGCCCAGCAGCACCTTGTTGAAATTCCAGCCGGGCCGGAAGCCATGCGCCTCGGCCATCCAGCGGTAGAACGGATGGGCCTTGGCCCCCTTCACATGGCTGATTTCGGTCATGCGCAGCGTGAGGTCGAAGTTGATCGCGCAATATTCCTTTACCGCCGCCGCATCGGCCAGCTCTTGCGCGAAATCATCCGAAGGCACGGCCAGCACGATCAGGCCGCGCGGCGCATACCGATCCTGCACCGCCTGCAAATCATCGAACTGTGCGGCAAACCCACAGAGCGACGCGGTATTGACGATCAGCACAGGCTTGCCGCGCCAGTCGGCGGTATCATAGCGGCCCCCGTCAATGCCCGCGAAGGTGAAGCTGGGCACGGCAGCCGCCCGCGCCCCGCCCGTGCCTGCCAGCAATGCCGCCATGCTGCCCACCATCATCCGGCGTCGCCCGATCTGCATGGATTGCTTCTCCCTGTTGCCTCATGAACAGATAACGCAGCGGCAGCTGTCGTCAATTGCCGCGCAACTGCCGCTTTCCCCCGCCGGATCTTCGGTTTTGCAGTAGCCAGAGGGCGTTTGCGACCCTATCATTGGACTGTGATCTTTCTGTGCCAGTGTCGACCTTTCACCGGCCCGGCGCAGAGGATCGCGCGGCGATGGGGACCGCAGAAACAGCGTGGCACAGAACCACGCCGGAGTGACGGGCAGACAGGGTGTGACGATCGAAGCCGACATCAGTGCCGCCCCCCTTCAGGGCGATGAACTGCGCACCCAATACGGGGCGCTGTGCTGGCGCGCTGCGGGTGACGGCATTGAGGTTCTGCTGATCACCAGCCGCGATACCGGGCGCTGGGTCATCCCGAAGGGCTGGCCGATCAAGGGTCTGCCGCCCGAAGCCTCTGCCGCGCGCGAGGCCTGGGAAGAGGCCGGGGTCGAAGGTCAGGCCGATCCGCATTGCATCGGGCTTTATTCCTATGACAAG
Source organism: Gemmobacter fulvus (assembly GCF_018798885.1). NCBI lineage: Bacteria > Pseudomonadati > Pseudomonadota > Alphaproteobacteria > Rhodobacterales > Paracoccaceae > Gemmobacter > Gemmobacter fulvus. The sequence goes on from NZ_CP076361.1 coordinate 809,991, forward strand.
GGCCTGGGTGTCGCTCCCGGCCCAAGGGTGTTCGTGCCCTGTGTGGTCGCGGTCTATCCGCTGCATGTGGAGGGGCTGGCACAGCGCTTCCCCGAGGTGAAACAGCGCCGCCGCAAGTGGTTTGCGCCGCGCAAGGCCGCCCGCAAGGTGGCAGAGCCGGAATTGCGCGCGCTGCTGGCCGGGCTGGAAGATCGCAGCAGCGCCACATTGATCCCGGGCGCGTGACGCCGCTCTCTTGATTTCCGGGCCGCTGCGGGCCATGTCTGACAGAGTGTTCCCGTTTCGCTGCCATGGGCAATCCGATGATCCGCTTCTCGCTCCACTGTGCGCAAGGCCATGATTTCGACAGCTGGTTCGCCTCTGGCACCGCTTTCGACGATCTGAAACTGCGCGGATTGGTTGCCTGCGCGATCTGCGGCGACACCTCGGTGGAAAAGGCGCTGATGGCCCCGGCCGTCGCCCACAAGGCGCAGGCGGCACCCGGCGCGCTCAGCACCCCCGCCTCACCGATGGAAGAGGCGATGGCGGCGCTGCGCCGCGAGGTCGAGGCGAATTCCGAATATGTCGGCATGAATTTCGTGACCGAGGCGCGCCGCATCCATGCCGGAAACGCCCCCGAACGCGCCATTCACGGCGAGGCGAAGGCGGATGAGGCGCGCAAGCTGATCGAGGATGGCGTGCCGGTGGCGCCGCTGCCGTTCATGCCCAGCCGCAAGGCGAACTGACATGCCGCATCTGCTGATCACCGGGGCGGGCCGGGGCATCGGTCTGGCCCTGGCGCAGGCCGCGCACGATGCAGGCTGGCGCGTCACAGGCACAACGCGCGGCCCTGCCCCCGCGATTGATGGCATAAGCTGGCAGCATCTGGAAGTGACCGATCCTGCCGCGCAGGCGGCGCTTGCCGCGCGTCTGGCGCATGATCCGGTCGATGCGGTGATCTGCAATGCCGGTGTGCTGCTGGACCGGGGGCAGGATCTGGCAACCGGCTATGCCCCGGCGCTCTGGGCCGAAAGTTTTGCAGTGAATGTCACCGGATGTTTTCTGACCGTGCAGGCGCTTCTGCCGCAATTGCGTGCGGCCCGCCGGGGTCGGGTGATGATCCTGTCATCGCAGATGGCCTCGCATCAGCGCGCGCCCGGCGGCAGTTATGCCTATCGCGCCTCGAAGGCGGCGGCGCTCAATCTCGGGCGCAATCTGGCCACCGATCTGCGCGCAGACGGCATCGCCGTCGGCATCTATCATCCCGGCTGGGTGCAAACCGAAATGGGCGGGGCCGGGGCCGAAATCAGCGCCGAAACCGCCGCGTCAGGCCTGCTGGACCGGCTGGAAGCCTTGACACTGAACACCACCGGCTGTTTCGAGACATGGGATGGGCATCCCCATCCCTACTGACAGCACCGTCAGGGCCGAACCGGCGACACGCGCGGTGCGGCCTGACGGCACCCGGATCAGATCTGTTTTTCCGGCATCTGCACGACAAGCCCGTCCAGCGCATCGCTGACTTTCAGTTGGCAGGTCAGCCGCGAGCGGACCGGATCGGGCTTCCATGCGAAATCAAGCATGTCCTCTTCCATCGCGTCTTTCTTCGGCAGCTTTTCCACCCAGTCGGGTGCGACATAGACATGGCAGGTGGAACAGGCGCAGGCCCCGCCGCAATCGGCCTCGATCCCCGGCACGCCATTGTCGCGCGCGCCTTCCATGACCGTCAGGCCGTTTGCGACCTCGACGACATGCTGTTTGCCATTATGCTCCACATAGGTGATTTTTGCCATTTGCCGGGCCTCATAAATCCATCGCTGCGGCAGACATAGGCGAAATCCGGGCGCGCTTCCAGTGCAACAGCGACATGGGGCTTAGCCCCTTCCGCCACACGCGCTTTGCCGCTATGCTGCACACGCACACCGGGTAAGCCGGTGGCAGAAGCCAAGGCAGAACCGGCAGGCAGGATGATCAGACCCCTCGCATTTTGCAGCGCGCTGATGCTCGCAGCCTGCCAGCAGGCCTATACGCCCGAAGCCCCTACCACCGCCAATCTGGCCGCCGGTCTGATCCGTGCCAAATCGCCGGATGCACCACCGCCAAAAGGCGGGCCGGGCAAATGCTGGGCCACCGACATCACCCCCGCCGTGATCGAGACCACCTCGGAACAGGTGATCGTCACGCCGGAGCAACGCGATGCCACGGGCCGGGTGATCGCGCCTGCCAGCTATCGCAGCGACACCCATCAGAAGATCATCAAGGATCGGCAGGCCGTGCATTTCCGCACCCCCTGCCCCGAGGCGATGACGGTCGATTTCATCGCCACGCTGCAACGCGCGCTCAAGGCGCGGGGCTATTATCTGCTGCCGGTCAATGGCGCGCTGGATGCCCCGACCCGTGACGCCATCCGCCGCTTTCAGGAACCGCTGGGCCTGGACAGCCCGGTGATCTCGTTGGGTGGCGCGCGGGCGCTGGGGATTGTCGCCGCCGATCTGGAGGATCTCTGACCCATGTCTGCCCATCGTCAGGCGGCCTACGAGGCCGAAGTGCTGCGCCATTGGCACGGCAACCCGGATGGCGCGCATGATCTGGCGCATCTGCGCCGGGTCTGGCGCAATTGCCAGAAGATCGCCCGTGCCGAAGGTGGCGCGGATCTGGAGGTGCTGCTGGCGGCGGCCATCTTCCATGATGTCGTGAACCTGCCGAAGGATGCGCCGAACCGCGCCGAGGCCTCGCGCCTGTCGGCGGAACTGGCCGCGCGCTATCTGGCGCAGACCGATTTCCCGGCTGACAAGATCGCCGCCGTCGCCCATGCCATCACCGCGCACAGCTTTTCGGCGGGCATCGCCCCGGAAACACCCGAGGCGCGCATCCTTCAGGATGCCGACCGGCTGGAGGCTCTGGGTGCGCTGGGGCTGGCGCGCATGTTTTATGTGGCAGGGGCTTTGGGCGGCGGGCTGTTCGATGCGCAAGACCCGCTCGGGCAGAACCGCCCGCTGGATGACCGCGCCTTTGCGCTGGACCATCTGGAGGTCAAGCTGTTCCGCATTGCCGAAACGATGCAGACCGCCGAGGGCCGGGCGCTGGCCGAAGAAGGGGCAGACTGGATGGCCTCGTTCCGCACCCGGCTGCTGCGCGAAATCGGCTGACGACCATGCAAAAAGCGCGCAGCTCTCGCTGCGCGCTTTTCGGTCATACGGACTCCGCCCCGCTTATTCGATGCTCAGCGCCACGAAGCGCGGATCGCCACCGCGACGGATCAGCAGCAGGATGGATTTGCGCCCTGCGTCTTTCGCCTCGGTCACGCGGTCTTTCAGATCCTGAACCCGCACCACCTTTTGCTGGCCGGCTTCGGTGATCACATCGCCTTCGCGCAGACCTTTGGTGAAGGCCTCCGAAGTGCCATCGACCTTGGTCACTACCAGACCTTCGGCCCCCACCGGCAGGCCAAGCTGTTCGGCCTGCTCTGCCGTCACCGGGGCGACGGTCAGGCCCATCAGCTGGGCTTCGGCGGGTTCATTCGCGCCGGGTTTTGCGGCAGTTTCAATCGCCTCGGCCTCTTCGCGACGGCCCAGCGTCACCGACAGGGTTTCGGTCTTGCCTTCGCGCAGCACCAGAACCTTGACCGCCTGCCCCACAGGCGCATCGGCCACACGGCGGGTCAGATCGCGCACATCCTTGATTTCCTTGCCATCAAAGCTGGTGATCACATCGCCTGCCAGCATGCCGCTGTCCTTGGCCGGGCCATCCGGCACATCGGTGATCAGCGCGCCCTTCACATTGCCAAGGCTCATCGCTTCGGCCACATCCGGTGTCACGTCCTGAATCCGCACACCCAGCCAGCCGCGCCGGGTTTCGCCGAATTCGCGCAGTTGCGCCACAACCTTGGTCACCACATTCGACGCCATCGAAAAGCCGATGCCGATGGAGCCGCCGGTGGGCGACAGGATCGCGGTATTCACGCCGATCACCTGACCATCCATGTTGAACAGCGGACCACCCGAGTTGCCCTTGTTGATCGCCGCATCGGTTTGCAGATAGTCGTCATAGGTGCCCGACAGCGCCCGGTTGCGCGCCGACACGATGCCCGCGCTGACCGAGAAGCCCTGCCCCAGCGGGTTGCCCATCGCCACGACCCAATCGCCCACGCGCATCAGATCGCTGTCGCCGAAATTCACGAAGGCGAGCGGCTTTTCGCTTTCCACCTTCAACAGAGCGATGTCGGTTTTCGGGTCGGTGCCGACCAGTTTCGCGGGCAGACGGTCACCCGAGAAGAACTCGATCTCGATCTGATCTGCGCCTTCGATGACGTGATTGTTGGTGACGATATAGCCGTCTTCCGAGATCACGAAGCCCGAGCCCAGCGCCTCGGACCGGCGCGGCTCGCCATTGCCATCGGGATTGGAGAACTGGTCGAAGAAATCCTGAAAGGGCGAGCCTTCCGGCAGGCGTGGCACGTCATCGGTCGCGGCCTCGACCACCGCCGATGTGGTGATATTGACCACTGCCGGGCTGATCTGTTCGGCAAGATCGGCAAAACTTTCAGGCGCGCCCCGCGCCTCCAGCATCGCTGCCGGGCCGATGGCCACCGCCAGCCCCAACAGCATCGCACCCATCAGCCGCAGCGCGCCGTGACGCGCCCCCAGTGGCTGAGCTTCCATGGAAATGGCTCTCGATTGCACCGCAAGACTCCTTTTCGGTCGCAACACTCCCGCCCGGATCTTGACCGGGCCCGGATCACACAGAAACAGGTAAGCATCGCACTGCGCAATGCAAACCCTGTCGCGGCGCGTCAACAGGATGTGATTCATTGTAGCAAAAGGGGATTGGAAAAACCGCAGGGCCGCTGTCCGGCCAGAGGGGGGTGCGCGACAGGCGCGCACCCCTTGATGGCTCAGGGCTGCGGTGCGGCGACCGGGGCCTGTTCGCTGCGCAGATAGGTGAAGAAATCGCTGTCGGGGTTCATCACGATGGACGAATTGCCCTCTTTCAGCGATCGTTCATAGGCCGTCAGAGACCGGGTGAAAGCAAAGAACTCCGGGTCGCGGCCAAAGGCCTCGGCATAGATGCCGTTGCGGGCCGCGTCGGCCTCACCGCGGATCACTTCGGCCTGTTTGCGCGCCTCGGAGGTCACTTCGACCACCGTCCGGTCGGCGCTCGCGCGCACCCGGCTGGCTGCCTCGTTACCGCGCGCCACCTCGTCCGCCGCCTCGCGTTCGCGCTCTGCCCGCATCCGGGCGAAGGTGGCCGCAAGGTTCTGTTCGGGCAGATCGGTCCGGGTCAGCCGCACGTCGATCACATCCACGCCCAGGCTTGCCGCCTCGGCCTTGGCCAGATCGCGGATGCGGTTCATCAGGCCGGTGCGGTCTTCGGACAGCACAGCGCCCGAGGGCACCGAGCCCAGCACCTGACGGATGGCGGTATTGATGATCCGGTCCAGCCGCGCCTGCGCGCTTTCGGTGCCACCGGCCCCGACAGCTTCGCGGAAGTCGACCAGATTGACGATGCGCCAACGGGCAAAGGCATCCACCACAAGGCGGCGGTCATCCAGCGGCGTCACCTCGATCGGCTGCGTCGGCAGGCCCAGAATACGGTCGTCATAGCGCACCACATCCTGAATCAGCGGAATCTTGAAGCCGAGACCGGGGGTGTTGATCTCTTGCTTCACCTGACCGAATTGCAGCACCAGCACCTTTTCGCGTTCATCCACGATGAACACCGACGACAGGGCAACCGCCCCCGCCACGAACAGGACGGGAAGGATAAATCCAGCTTTGGCCATCTCAGTTGCCTCCCTGGCTTGCGGCGGCGGCAGGTGCCGGTGTCATGCGGTTCAGCTCGTTCAGCGGCAGGAAGGGCACCACGCCCTGACCGCCCTCGCCCGAGCTGACGCCATCAAGGATCACTTTGTTGATCCGGCCCAGCACGCCCTCCATGGTTTCCAGATACATGCGCTTGCGCGTCACTTCGGGGGCTTTCACATATTCGGTATAGACGGCGAGGAAGCGGCTGGCTTCACCCTGGGCGGCGTTCACCACCTGGGCGCGATAGGCCTCGGAATCCTCGACCAGACGCGCGGCTTCACCGCGTGCGCCTGCCGTCACCCGGTTGGCATAGGCATCGGCCTCTTTCTCCAGCCGGTCACGTTCCTGCTGGGCGGCCTGCACTTCGCGGAAGGCGTCGATCACGTCGCGCGGCGGGTCGGCACGGTCAAAGTTGACACGGACGACATTGATGCCCGCTTGATAGCTGTCCAGCGTCGATTGCACATTCGCCCGCAGATCCGAGGCAATGGCACCCCGGTCGCGGTTCAGAATGGGCGAGAGTTCAGACCGGGCGATGATGTCGCGCATCGCGGATTCCGACACGGCGCGCATGGTGTCGCTGGGGTCGGCCAGGTTGAACAGATATTGCGCCGGATCCGACACGTTCCAGACCACCTGGAATTCGATGTCCACGATGTTCTGATCGCGGGTCAGCATCAGCCCGCTGTCCATCTCGCCATTGCGGCCAGTGCCGATGTCGGTGGTCCGTTCGCCCGTCACCTGCACGATTTCGGCGGTCACGAAGGGCCAGGGCGCAAAATTCAGGCCCGGATTTCCGACGGTCGAGAATTCACCCAGAAACAGCTCGACCGAGCGTTCTTCGGGTTTCACCGTGTAGAAGGACATGAAGGCCCAAAGACCCACCGCCGCAACCGCGCCGATCAGCAGACCCTGACGGGAAAACAGCGGCCCCATCGGGTTGCCACCGCCACCGCCGCCGCCACCATTGCCGGTGCGCCCACGCCCGCCCATCAGCACGCGCAGCTGCTCTTGCCCTTTTTTCACGATCTCGTCGATCTCAGGGATCTGGGGCCCCTCACCGCCCGGCTTGCGCGGGCCGCGCCCATCGTTGCGACCATCGCGGCCATCATTGCCGCCTCCGCCGCCGCCCCAAGGACCTCCATTCGACATCGACTTTTCCCTATCTTGTTATCCCACAAGCTAACTGGTGATTTTTGCGCGAAAATCAAGCCTGATCCGGCACAAGTGACGCCGTGCCGCGCAGGGTTTTGGCCGAATATCCGAAATGACGGCGGCACCCGGCTTTCGGACCTTTCTCCCTCATTCGGGGGATAGCTCTGCGCCCCCCGCCATGGTGATAACAGATATTCCCTGCCCCGACCCGAGGATCCCCATGCCACGTCGCATCACGATTGCCCAGTTTCAGGCCGATTTCAACATTTTCGACCTGTCCCGAAGCGCCGGGGATACGCTGGTCACGCTTGTGTCAGAGGCGCTGCGCCAGCCGGGATCGACGGCGCAAAAGGCGATCCTTGTGGTTGCGGATGGCGACTTCGAGGGTTATCGCGTCACCCTCACCGGCACGGGGCTGCGCTTTGACGCCGCAGGTCTGCTGACCGGCGGCACGATTGCCGCGATCAGCTTTCACACCGATGCGGGCGTGCTTGCGGGCCGGATCACCGGCCCCGGCAGTGCGGGCATAGGCCTGGCCGCGGCGGCGCTGGTGGCGCCCGGAGCCGATCCGGCGGCGCTGTTCGCAGACTGGCAGACCCGGTATTCCGCCGCCAGCGTGCCCGGCAGCCCCCTGCCCTTCGTGATCGGCGTAACCGCCGAAACCGGCAGCGGCGCAGACCAGCTGACCGGCAGCGTGCTGGCCGATTTTCTGGATGGCGGTGACGGCCATGATCTGTTGCGCGGCGGCGATGGCGCGGATCAGCTGCGCGGCGATCACGTCGGGCCGCAGATCAACGACATCAGTCAGGGCCGCGACACCCTGCATGGCGAGGCGGGGTCGGATTCGCTGCTGGGCAATGGCGGGGATGACCGGCTCTATGGCGGGCGGGATGCCGATGTGCTGCGCGGCGATGACATCATCAACAGCGGCAATGACCTGCTTTATGGTGGCGCGGGCAGCGACATCCTGACCGGCGGGCGGGGCCGTGACAGCCTATATGGCGGCGCGGGCGATGACCGGGTGGAGATGCAGGATGTGCAAGACACCACTGAGCGGTTCACGATCAACCTGCTGACCGGCCACACGACGGGCTATGGCAATGACCGGCTATTTTCCATCGAACATGCGACCGGCGGGCGCTGGCACCGCACCGAGATCACCGGATCGGGCCGCGCCAACAGCCTGCTGGGGGGCGAACGGGCCGATACGATCCGGGGTGGCGGCGGCAATGACCGGGTTCACGCCGGGGGCGATGCCGACCGGGTGGAGGGCGGCGCGGGCCACGATCTGATCGGGGGAGGCGAGGGCCGGGATGTGCTGCGCGGCGGCGCGGGCCGCGACACCTTTGTGTTTGAATATGCCGGGGCCGAGGATGCCGACCGGATCAGCGATTTCCGCGCGACGGATGACACGATCTATCTGACCGGCGCGGCGATGTCGGGGCTGTTCCTGTCCGGCGCTCTGGCCGCCTCGGCCTTCCACCGCCTTGGCACCGGCGCGCTGGATGCCGATGACCGTATTCTTTACAACAGCCGCAGCGGGCAGGTGTTTCTGGACAGCGACGGGTCGGGCAGCGACGAAGCCGAGCTGCTGTTCACCCTGTCGCGCGGCACGGCGCTGAGCCATGCCGATTTCGAGGTGCAGCCGTTTTTCAGCATCTTCAGCTTTTACTGAGCGCGGGTTGCGGCGGGGGCCGCCTGCGCCGCCCCCGGCCTATCGGATCAGTCGCGCCGCACCGGGTTGCGCATCGTTACCAGCTCTTCCGAAATGGTGGGATGCACCGCAACGGTGCGGTCGAAATCTTCCTTGGTCGCGCCCATCTTCACCGCAATCGCGGCAAGCTGGATCATCTCTCCGGCACCGGGGCCGACGATATGGCAGCCCAGAACCTTGCGGCTCGCCTGACTGACCACCAGTTTCATCAGCACGCGGTCCTGCCGTCCGGCAAACAGCGACTGCATCGGGCGGAAGCTGGCGGCATAGACCTCGATCGGTTCCTGCGCCCGCGCCGCCTCTTCACCAAGGCCCACTGTGCCAAGCTCCGGCTGGGTGAATACCGCACTGGCCACCAGGTCGTGATCGGCCTGACGTGGCAGGCCCCGGAACACGGTATCCGCGAAGGCATGTCCCTCGCGGATCGCCACCGGCGTCAGGTTGATCCGGTCGGTCACATCGCCCACGGCATAGATCGAGGGCACCGCCGTCTGGCTCCAGCCATCCACCAGAATCTCGCCATTGCGGCCAAATCCCACGCCCAGCGGCTCCAGCCCCAGACCGGCGCTGTTGGGTTTGCGCCCGGTGGCATACATCACCAGATCGAATTCGCGCACCGTGCCATCCTGCGCCACCACGCTGATGCCGGTTTCGCCCTGCTCCAGCCGCTGCACATCGGTGCCGCAATGGATGGCGATGCCATTGGCCTGCATCGCCGTCGCCACAAGGCCGCGCGCCTCGTCATCAAAGCCGCGCAGGATCTGCGCGCCCCGGTAATATTGCGCAACTTCGGCCCCGAGGCCCTTGAGGATACAGGCAAATTCCGATGCGATATAACCGCCGCCCACCACCAGCGCGCGTTTGGGCAAGGCGGCCAGATGGAAAATGTCATTCGAGGTGATGGCAAGCTCTGCCCCCGGCACGTCGGGCACGAAGGGCCGCCCCCCGGTGGCGATCAGGATGTGTTTCGTCGTCACCTGCCGACCGTCGGCCAGCGCCACGGTATGCGCATCCACCACCGTCGCGCGCATGTCGAACACCTCGACGCCCGCCGATTTCAGCGTGCCGCGATAGGCATTTTCCAGCCGCGTCAGCTCCACCTCCAACTGGCCCCGGAACTGCGCCCAGTCAAAGGCCCCCGGCTGCACCTGCCAGCCATAGGCGCGCGCATCCGCGATCAGGCCCGGATATTCCGACGCATAGACCATCAGCTTTTTCGGCACGCAGCCCCGAATCACACAGGTGCCGCCCATGCGGTATTCTTCGGCCAGCGCCACTTTCGCCCCGCCTTCGGCACTGGCGATCCGCGCAGCGCGCACGCCGCCAGAGCCGCCGCCGATCACGAACAGATCATAGTCAAAGGTCATGTCAGTCATCCAGATCGGCAAAGATGTTGTCCGTAGCGGCAAACTCGATCCGCTCGTCCGAGGTTTCGCCCGAGTTGATGTCGCGCAGCACCACGCGGCCATCGCCATGGCCAATCACCACCTTGTCGCAAATGTCGATGAACAGCCCGTTTTCCACCACGCCGGGGATCTGGTTCAGCACCAGCGCCAGTTGCCGCGGGTTGCCGATCCGTTTCAGATGCAGGTCGATGATGTAATTCGCCTCATCCGTCACCAGCGGCGCATCGCCGTTCATGCGCAGCGTGCAATCGCGGCCCAGCACATCGAGGCTGACCAGCATTTCCTCGATCAGCGCCTTGCTGGTCTGCCAGCCAAAGGGGATCACCTCGACCGGCAGCGGAAACGCTCCCAGCTGCGCCACATCCTTGGCGGCATCCGCGATCACGATCATCTGGTCGGAAGCGGTTGCCACGATCTTTTCCTGCAACAGGGCCGCGCCGCCGCCCTTGATCAGGTTCAGCTGCGGGTCGATCTCGTCGGCGCCATCAATCGTCAGATCCAGCCATTTCGCCTCGTCCAGCGACATGATCGGCACGCCCACCTGCCGCGCCAGCTCTGCCGTGCGGGTCGAGGTCGGGACACCAACGACCTTCAGCCCCTCTTCGCGGATCCGCTCACCCAGACAGCGCACCATCCATGCGGCGGTGGAGCCGGTGCCAAGGCCCAGCTTCATCCCCGATTCCACGAACTCCACCGCACGTTTGGCGGCAACGAATTTGGCCTTGTCGATGGGCGACAGATCGGCGGGCATCGGCATCTCCTTGAACTGGATGCGAGGATTGGAATGCCTGCGCTTATAGGCAAAGCCTTGCTGCTCTGTAAGGGCGAAATGTGCGCGGGGCTTTGGTCCAGCCCTGTGGATTTCGTTGCTCTGTCCTCTTTCGGGCGCATCCCGTCGCATTTCGTCTGGCCTGTGCCCATTTCCGCGCCATAGTGGGCCCGCGACAGGAGAGCCAAAATGACCCAGCCCACATCCCATCACGGTCGGATCTGACCATGTTCCTTTCCGTTTTCGACATGTTCAAACTAGGCATCGGCCCGTCATCCTCGCATACGATGGGGCCGATGGTCGCCGCCGCGCGCTTTCTGGACACGCTGCGCGGCAGCCCGTTCCACGCCCATGGGCTGCGCGCCTCGCTGCATGGCAGTCTGGCCTTTACCGGCGTCGGCCATGCGACCGACCGCGCCACCATTCTGGGTCTGGCCGGGTTCGAGCCCGCCACCTTTGACAATGACCGCGCCGAAGCCGCGATGGCCGAGATCATCGCGACCAAGGTCATCACCCCGCCGGGCCTTGGCCCGCTGCGCTTTGATCCGAAAACCGACATGCTGTTCGATTTCGGCCCGCCGCTGCCCGGCCATGCCAATGGTATGGTGCTGCGCGCCACCGATGCGCAGGGCGACGTGATCCTTGAAGAAACCTATTATTCCATCGGTGGCGGCTTTGTTCTGACTGCAGCCGAACTTGCGGCTGGCGACAGCGCCAAGGCCAAGGCCAACTGCCCCTACCCGTTCGAGACGGCCGAGGCGATGCTGGCCATGGCCAAGGCCTCGGGCCTGTCGATTGCGCAGATGAAACGTGCGAACGAGCTGTGTTTCCGCAGCGCCGCCGAGCTGGATCAGGGCATTGCCCGGATCTGGGAGGTGATGAACAACTGCATCAATCGCGGCATGGCGGGCACGGGCATCCTGCCCGGCGGGCTGAAGGTGCGCCGCCGCGCCAAGGGCATCCATGATGCGCTGATCGCCGAACGCGGCCTGAACATGACCGCGCCGCATACGATCAATGACTGGATGAGCCTCTACGCCATGGCGGTGAACGAGGAAAACGCGGCGGGGGGGCAGGTCGTCACCGCGCCCACCAATGGTGCGGCGGGTGTGGTGCCGGCGGTGCTGCGCTATTACCTCGACCATGTGCCGGGGGCCTCGGTGTCGAAGATCCCCGACTTTCTGCTGACGGCGGCGGCGGTTGGCGGGCTGGTCAAACACAATGCCTCGATCTCGGGCGCGGAATGTGGCTGTCAGGCCGAGGTGGGCTCTGCCGCAGCGATGGCGGCGGCGGCCATGGCCGCCGTGCTGGGCGGCACGGTGGAACAGGTGGAAAACGCGGCGGAAATCGCGCTGGAACACCATCTTGGCATGACCTGCGATCCGGTGAAGGGTCTGGTGCAGGTGCCCTGCATCGAACGCAACGGTCTGGGCGCGATCAAGGCGGTTTCGGCGGCCAGCCTCGCGCTGCGCGGCGATGGCATCCATCTGGTCAGTCTGGACGCCTGTATCGAAACCATGCGCCAGACCGGCCAGGACATGCACGAGAAATACAAGGAAACCTCGCTCGGGGGGCTTGCCGTCAACGTGCCGAACTGCTGAATGGCCTGAGTCCGCACAAAGAAAAGCCCGATGACCCAAGACCGTATCCTGCCCGGCGTGCTGTTGATGCTTGCCTTTTGTGTGCTTGCGCCCTTGCTGGACGTGGCCTCGAAACTGGCTACCGCAACGATCCCTGTCGGGCAGGTGACGCTGGCGCGGTTTGTGGTGCAGGGCGCCCTGATGCTGCCCATCGCCCTGGCCCTGCGTAGCGAGTGGCGGATGAGCGGGCGCATGGCGGGGCTTGTCACGCTGCGCGCGCTGTTTCTGGTGCTGTCGACCTATTGTTTCATCGCGGCCATCGCGGTGATGCCCATCGCCGATGCCCTGGCGATCGTGTTTGTCGAGCCGTTCATCCTGCTGATTCTGGGCCGCTTCCTGTTCGGCGACGAGGTGGGGCCGCGCCGCATCGCCGCCTCTTGCGTCGGGTTTGCCGGGGCGCTGCTGGTGATCCAGCCCGCCTTTGCCACCTTTGGGCTGGTCACGCTTTATCCGCTGGGCACGGCGTTCTTGTTTGCCTTCTACATGCTGGTCACGCGTGCCATGTCGGCGCAGATGCACCCGGTGGCGATGCAATTGCACACCTCGCTCGCCGGGATTGCGCTGTGCCTGCCGGTGATCTGGCTGGCTGACGGTTCGGGCATCACCGAGCTTGACCCGGTCATGCCGCAGGGACGGGCCTGGCTCTGGCTGTTCGGGGGCGGCTTTTGGGCGGGCGTCAGCCATATGTGCATGACCTATGCGCTGAAATTCGCCCCCTCGGCCACGCTGGCCCCGCTGCATTACAGCGAGATCGTGGTGGCGGTGGCGCTGGGGTATCTGGTGTTCAGCGATTTCCCCAATGCGATGACCTGGGCCGGGATCGGCGTGATCACCGCCTCGGGGCTTTATGTGATCTGGCGCGAACAGATCACCGCCCGCCGCCGCCGCGCGACCGAGTCGCTAACGGATGCCAGCTTCTGACCGTCTGGGCAGGCGAAACCCCGGCACCAGTGCGCGCAGCGCCGCATCCAGACGGGCGCGCGGCAGCATCACCAGCATGTTCGGCGCATCAAAGCGCAGCTGCACCTCGGCCTGCGTCACCGTGTTCGAGGTGCCGATCCGCCCGTCCGGCGCGAAATTCAGGCCGGTGATCGGCCAGCGCAGCCCGACACTGTCGCCCGTCACCCGGCCCATAGGAAACAGCGACAGCCGATCCCCGACGCGCAGGCGCAGCGTCAGTTCGGGCGGTGCGGCAAAGATCACATCCTGCACCCCGATCAGCAGGCAGGGCACCGCCCGCCCCGCCGCCTGATGCTGCACCAGCGCGTTCAGCACCGCCAGTTCGTGATCAATCCGCCCGCCCGCCACGCCCAGCGCCAGCACGAAGGGCGCGGCCACCGAGCGCAGCGCCTTGTCGAAATCGGTCGTTTCCTGTTCGGCAATCCGGTGCAGCCGCGCCGGGCCCAGCCGCTGCCGCGCCGCCTCTGACAGGGAATCGAAATCGCCGATCACCGCCACTGGCTCTGCCCCCAGCGCCAGCGCCCGGTCCGCGCCGCCATCCACCGCAACGATCACAGGGGCGCGACGCCGGGCCAGCGCCAGATCCGCGCGGGTGCAGGGGCCTCCGGCGATCAGGGTAATCGCATCGCAGGATTCGACAATCGGGTGATTCATGGGGATACTGTTCTCGAATTAAGGCAAACCACCCTGCCACGGGCCATAATCAATCCTTCAAATTACCCCTATCTGTCCACGGAATTGATCCGCCAAGGGGTAAAGTAGCAGTGTGGTTTTGTAGAAGGCGAGCATCCGATGATCGGAGCCAGTAAAATTCTTACGGTGTCCTACGGCACATTCTCCTGCACCTTGGAGGGGTTTGACGACCCTTTCAACACGATGAAGGCGATTGCCGAGTATTTCCGGGATCTGGCGGCTGAAGATCGCTACTTCGGGGCGGAACCTCCGACGCCGGATGCGGCGATGTTGCACAAGATTGCGGAACGCGAGATCCAGCGCCGGGTCGAAGCGAAGATACAGGATAACGGGGTGATTCTGCGGGCGGGCGAGGCCAGGGAGCAGGCGCCCCGCAGCCAGATTGCGCCACCCGCGCAGACGGAAACGCCCGCCGTTGCGGCGCAGCCCGTGGCCGCCCCAGCCCCCATTGCCGCCCCAGCCATGCCGATGCCCGAAACCACATCGGACAGCGTGGCGGCAAAGCTGATGCGGATCCGCAGCGCGGTGGCCCAGACCACCGCCTCGCAGGCCAAGCCTGCCCCTCTGCCCGTGTCGGCGGTGCAGGATTACAGCGAGGATGACGAGGCCGAGGCCCTGCCGACCGCTGTGGCCGCCCCCGTGCAGGACGACAGCGCAGACCACAGCCCGAGCGCACCTGCGCCGACCATGATCGACGAGCCCTTGGCAGAGGCGGAAACCGCTCTGACCGAGGAAGAGCCGGTTCTGGCCGAGCCGGAAGCCGATTTCGGTGCGGAAATCGTGCTGGCCGACACCGTGGAAACCGTCGCAGAAGCGGAACCCGTTGCAGAGACCGACGCAGTTGCGTTTGACGATGATGCGCTTCTGGCCAGCCTCGCCACGCTTGAGGCCGATCAGGATGCCGTCGCGGAGTTGCCCCCTGCCGACGCGGCAGCCGCCGCGCTGCCCGAAGCAGAGGTAGTGACCGGCCCACCCCCGGCAGATGATGAGGATACACTGACCTCGCTTCTGGCCAGCCTGACGGCCGATCCCGTGCCCGTGGCCGTGGCCGATCCCGCGCCCGTGGCCGAGGAAATTGCCGCTGAAGAGACCGAGGCCAGCGACGCCGATCTGATGGCCGATATTGCCGAAGCCGAGGCCCTGCCGCCCGCCGATCTGGCCGGGCTGGACATGGCCGATGCGGCGCTGGCCACGCTGGAAGAAACCGCCAGTGCGCCCGAGGATTTCGCAGCGGACCTGGACGAGGCGGCAGAGGCGGCATTGCAGGACAGCCTTGCCGAAGACGCCCCCGCAGCGGCGGCAGAACCGGAAATGGCCGACAAGGCGCAGCGCGCCCGCGCCCGCGTGATCCGTATTCGCCGCGCCCCCGCCGCCCCTGCCGAACTGGCGGAAACCCTGCCCGCGCTGGACCATGTGGCGACCGAAGCGCTGGCCGACCCGGCACCCGAAACGGTTCTGTCGCCCGAGGCCGAAGCCGATCTGATGCGCGAGCTGGCCGAAGTGCAGGCCGAGGCAGAGCTGACGCCTGCCGCCCCGGTGCGCCCGCAACGCCCCGTGCGCCCGGTGCGCAGCCTGCGCCCGACAGCGGCTCCCGCCGCCGAGGCCCCGGCGGCACCGCAGCCCGAACCGGAAGTGCAGCCCGAGCCAGAGCCTGTGGCCGAGCCGCGCAACCGCCTGCCCGAAGCGGAAGGCGAAGCTGCCGTCTCGCGCCTGCTGGCAGAGACCAACACCCAGATGCAGGGGCCGGAAAACCGCCGCCGCCTGTCGGCCATCGCCCATCTGAAAGCTGCCGTTGCCGCCACCGTGGCGGACCGCCGGATCGGGGCGAAACCGCCGCAATCGGAAACTGAACGCACCGACCCTTATCGCGCCGATCTGTCGCGCATGGTGCGCCCGGCCAGTTCTGCCCCGCGCTCGGCCCCGCTGGTGCTGGTGTCCGAACAGAGGGTGGACCGCCCGGCGGAGCCCGCGCCGATGACAGCGCCCGCCGCCATGGCCCCGGCACGCAGCATCGACACCGGCCCGGTGCGCCCGCGCCGGGTATCGGGCAACGGTGCCGCCGCGGCCGCCGTGCCGCAGGACTTCGAGGATGATGTCGAAGATGACAGCGACGTTGACGAGAATATCTTCAACGACAGCAAGGGCTTTGCCGAATTTGCCGAACGGCTGGGCGCCGAGGGCCTGCCCGCCCTGCTGGAGGCCGCCGCCGCCTATGCAGCCTGTGTCGAAGGGCGTCCGCATTTCTCGCGCCCGCAACTGCTGCGCCAGGTCGTGCCGCTGACCGAACACAGCGATCTGTCGCGCGAAGACAGCCTGCGCAGCTTTGGCACGCTGTTGCGCAATGGCAAGATCGTGAAGGTCAAGCGCGGTCAGTATACGCTGACCGACGCGTCGCATTACCTGTCGGAAGCGCGCAAACTCGTGGGGTAAGGCTGCCACCTGACCCCGATGGCCGGGTCGCAGGGCTGCCACCCGCCCCGGCATGAAAAAGGCGGAAGGGATCTCCCTTCCGCCTTTTTCCTATATGATGTCCCGCGCGGCTCAGTCGGTGCTGTCGCGCCGGGCCGCCGGATCCGCTTGGCCCACGCCCTTGAACAGGCGTTTGAACGGCAGCGCCCACAGGAAGCCCAGCCCGACATAGACCGCGAATTCCGCCCAGATCGGCAAGCGGCCAAAGCGGCCATCGGCCCAGTTCACCAGACTGACCGCCGCCACGATGTAAAGCGGCATCCCGATGATCAGCACCAGAAGCGACAGCCGCCTGCGGGCCTTGTAGCTCAGCGCCATCCGATCAATCCGCGAAGGGATCGGTGACGAGAATGGTATCGTCCCGTTCCGGGCTGGTGGACAATAGGGCGACCGGGCACTGGATCAGCTCTTCGATCCGGCGCACATATTTGATCGCGGCCCCGGGCAGATCGGCCCAGCTGCGCGCGCCGGCGGTCGATTCGCTCCAGCCTTCCATCTCTTCATAGATCGGGATGCAACGGGCCTGAGCATCCGCCGCCGTCGGCAGATAATCCAGCCGCGTCCCGTCGAGTTCATAGCCGACACAGATCTTCAGCACCGGGAACCCGTCCAGCACGTCGAGCTTGGTCAGCGCGATACCCGACACGCCCGAGGTGGCGCAGGTCTGGCGCACCAGCACCGCATCGAACCAGCCGCAGCGGCGCTTGCGTCCGGTGACGGTGCCAAACTCATGGCCGCGCTCGCCCAGACGGTCGCCATCGGCATCGAACAGTTCCGCCGGGAACGGGCCTTCACCGACGCGGGTGGTATAGGCCTTCACGATGCCCAGCACGAAATCAATCGCCGTCGGGCCAAGGCCCACGCCCGTCGCGGCCTGACCGGCGATCACGTTGGACGAGGTAACGAAGGGATAGGTGCCGAAATCAATGTCGAGCAGCGCGCCCTGCGCCCCTTCGAACAGGATGCGTTTGCCCGCGCGGCGGGCCTCGGTCATCACTTTCCACACCGGCGCGGCATAGGGCAGCACCTGCGGCGCAATCTCTTTCAGTTGCGCCAGCAGCGCCGCACGGTCCAGCGGCTCCATGCCCAGCCCGCGACGCAGCGCATCGTGATGCGCCATCAGCCGGTCGATCCGCAGCTCCAGCGTTTTCTCATCGGCCAGATCGGCCACACGAATCGCGCGACGACCGACTTTATCCTCATAGGCCGGGCCGATGCCGCGCCCGGTGGTGCCGATCTTGGCCACGCCGGTATTGCCTTCGCGCGCGCGATCCAGCTCGCCATGCAGCGGCAGGATCAGCGGGGCGTTTTCGGCGATCATCAGGTTTTCGGGCGAAATATCGACCCCCTGCCCGCGCAGCTTTTCGATCTCGGTCACCAGATGCCAGGGATCCAGCACCACACCATTGCCGATCACGCTCAGCTTGCCACCGCGCACGATGCCCGAGGGCAGCAGCGACAGCTTGTAAACCTTGCCGTCAATGACCAGCGTATGGCCTGCATTGTGACCGCCCTGAAAGCGCGCGATCACATCGGCGCGTTCGCTGAGCCAGTCAACGATCTTGCCCTTCCCCTCATCGCCCCATTGGGCGCCGACGACGACGACATTGGCCATGTCCGATCCTTTGGCAGAGTTCAAACCCGCGTCCGTATAGCGATGCCCCGCCGCCGGGGATAGCAGAAAATCACCGCGACCGCCGCGCGGCACTGGACAGGATGCGCGCGGCAGGGCACCAAGATCCCAAAACGGGGGCGATCATGGGTATCTTTCTGCGCTGGCTCGGGGCGTTTGTGCTGCTGTCGGCCACCTTCAATCCGACCGACTGGAACTATATCCGCTGGGCCGAGGCGAATTTTGCCAGCCAGATGCCGCTGGCCATCCTGCTCGGGTTGCTGCTGGCGCTGGGATACATGATCTATATCGCCGCCACGCTGCGGTCGATCGGCGTGATAGGCATTGCCTTCATCGCCGCGATCTTTGGCGTGGCGGTGTGGTTTTTCAGCGATCTGGGCTTTCTGACGCTGAGCAACCGCGATCTGAACCTGTGGTTGGGTATTCTTGCGCTGTCGCTGATCCTCGGGGTCGGGCTGAGCTGGTCTATCCTGCGGCAGAAGCTGTCGGGGCAGGCCACCGTCGATCAGGTGGATGAATAGGGCGCAACGCCCCAGACCGCACTGCCGCGCCGGGCCGCCTGTGCCATAACCTCGGGCGCAAAGCCGGAAAAGCCGATCACCAGCCCGCTTTGCGCCGCCGCCAGATACATCGGAGACAGCGCCCGCACACCGAACCCCTGCAGCCGCGCCGCCTGTGCCATCGCGCGGTCATCGCAGCCGTCAGGCAGCGGCAGCAGCAGATGCAGCCCCTGCTCCGGTGGCTGCACCGCAAACCCGGCCCCGTCCAGCGCCGCCACAAGTGCGTCCCGCGCCGCCCGCACGCCGCGCCGCGCCCGGCGCAGGTGGCTGGCAAAATGGCCTTCGCGCAGAAATTCGGCCAGCGTCGCCTCGGCCAGCACCGGCGGATAGCGGTCCACCCGACGCCGCAGCGCGATCACCGGCGCCAGCAGCGCCTCGGGCAGCACCAGATAACCAATGCGCAAACCGGGGAACAGCGCCTTGGAAAAGGTGCCGACATAGATCACCCGTCCTTGCCCATCCATGCCTTGCAGCGCCGTCAGCGGTGGCCCGGCATGGCGGAACTCGCTGTCATAATCATCCTCGATGATCCAGGCCCCGGCCTGCGCCGCCCAGTCGAGCAGCGCCAGACGGCGTGGCATCGACAGAGCCACCCCGGTCGGAAACTGGTGTGACGGCGTGACATAAGCGGCCCGCGCGCCCGCACAGGCGATGATCCCCGCCGCGACATCCAGCCCCTGCGCATCCACCGGCACCGGGATCAGACGCATCTCGCACAGTGCCGCCTTGGCCATCGGATAGCCCGGATCCTCGACCCAGACCGCATCGCCCGGCCCCAGCACCACCCGCGCGATCAGGTCCAGCGCGCCCTGCGTGCCATTGGTCAGCAGGATCTGGTCGGCATGGCAGCGCACCCCGCGCGCCATGCGCAGATACTCTGCCACCTCGGCCCGCAGACCGGCATCGCCGCGCGCATCGCCATAGGCGAATTGAGCGGCGGGCGGGCGGGCCATCTGCCGGTGCAGGATGGCGCGGAACTGATCCAGCGTGCGCCGGTCGGCCAGCGCCAGCCCCAGATCGCCGGGCAAGGCGGCGGGTTCCGGCAGGGGCGCCGCCACCGGCCCCACCACCGGCACATGTGGCACCGCCCCGGCCACGAAGGTACCCGCCCCCACCCGCGCCTCGGCAAACCCATCCGCCACCAGCATCTCGAAGGCCGCAACCACCGCACCGCGTGCCAGCCCAAGCCGTGTCGCTAGGTCGCGTGACGGTGGCAGTTTGGCCCCCGGCGGCAGGGCCCCGCTTTCGATCAGTCGCCGCAGTTCAGCATAAAGCGCCCGCCGCCGTGGCCCGCCCTGCGGCAAGACCGGGATCAGCGCCGACCAATCCGGCACATTGGTCTGATTTATCTGCGCCATATTGGACCTCTTTCAAACCAATATTCTGCGATAGGCAGGCCGGACACAAGCGAGAACAGCCATGACCGATGCAAGCTACCCCGTTTCCCCCCGCAACCGCGCCAAGCGCCGCCACGACCGGGCGCAATATGATCACGAGGCCGTCCATGCCGTGCTGGACGCCGGGTTTCTGTGCCACGTCGCCTATGTGATCGACGGCCAGCCCTATTGCACCCCCACGATCCATTGGCGCGAGGGCGACATGCTGTATTGGCACGGCTCCTCGGCCAGCCGGATGCTGCGCAATCAGAAAGGCGGCACGCCGGTCTGTGTGACAGTCAGCCATCTGGACGGGCTGGTGCTGGCGCGCTCCGGCTTCAACCATTCGGCCAATTACCGATCGGCCATGTGTTTCGGCACGGCGCAGATGGTCGATGATCCGGCCGAAAAGATGCAGCAACTGCATGCCGTCACCGACCGCTTCTTTCCCAACCGGGCCAGATCGCTGCGCGCCATCACGCCGCAAGAGGCAAAGGCCACCATGGTCATCAAGATGAGGATCGAGGAGGCCAGCGCCAAGGTCCGCGATGCGGGCGTGGGCGATGAAGACGAAGACCTCGGCCTGCCGATCTGGGCCGGGGTGATCCCGGTGGAGACGGTGATCCGCGCCGCCACCGACAGCCCGCATCTGCCCGCAGGCGTGACGCGCCCCGCCGAGCTGGATCTTTACGCCCCCGGCAGCCGTCTGGACGTGGCACTGCTGGCCGCCCAAAAGCTCTATCAGCCCGAGTGACAGCGCCGCTTGCGCAGGGGCCATCTTGCGCAAGCGCCCGGATCTGGTGGCAATGGGCTTGCGCCCCTGCCCCCATCCGCCTAGATAGGCGCGTCAGCACATATACGGCGGCCCCATGGAAAACGTCATTCTCACCATCCACCTGATCCTCGCGCTTCTGCTCATCGGCGTCGTGCTGTTGCAGCGCTCCGAAGGCGGCGGTCTCGGCATGGGGGGCGGCGGTGGCGGCAATGGCGTGATGTCCGGCCGTGCGGCAGCGACCGCGCTGACCAAGCTGACCTGGATCTTTGCCGCCGGTTTCATCGTGACCTCGGTCACGCTGACGATCATCGCGGCCCGCAGCGCCGATGGCGGCTCGGTCGTCGATCAGTTCGGCGGCACCGCACCGGCAGCCCAGCAGCCCGCAGCGCCGCTTGGGTCGGATCTGCTGCCGCCCACAGGCACCGATGCCCCGCTGGCCCCGCCGCGCGCCGATCAGGGCACCGCCCCTGCACAGGGCACGGCCCCGGCAGAAGGCACGGCTCCGGTCGAAGGCACTGCCCCGGCAGCGCCCGCAGCCCCCGCGACCAACAACTGATCTGACCACAAAAACTTGTTTGCCTGTCGCGGACAGCGACAGCATCTAGCGGGTCTGTTGCGCTTTGCCGAAAACTCGGCTAAGGCTCAACTCCCGTGATGCTGCGTTGCCTGAAGGGCGAATCGACAGCTTGATTTCGACATTCACGGGGGTCCACCGCATGGCACGTTATATCTTCATCACCGGCGGCGTGGTGTCCTCCCTCGGCAAGGGGCTTGCCTCTGCCGCCTTGGGTGCCCTGCTGCAAGCGCGGGGTTATTCGGTGCGGCTGCGCAAGCTTGACCCCTATCTGAACGTCGACCCCGGCACGATGTCGCCCTTTGAACATGGCGAAGTCTTTGTGACAGATGACGGCGCGGAAACCGATCTCGACCTTGGCCATTACGAACGCTTCACCGGCGTGTCCGCCCGCAAGACCGACAGCGTGTCCTCGGGCCGCATCTATTCCACCGTGCTGGAAAAGGAACGCCGGGGCGACTATCTGGGCAAGACCATTCAGGTCATCCCGCATGTGACCAATGAAATCAAAGACTTCCTGCGCATTGGCGAACAAGAGGTCGATTTCATGCTGTGCGAGATCGGCGGCACCGTCGGCGATATCGAAGGCCTGCCCTTCTTCGAGGCAATCCGCCAGTTCATTCACGAACGCCCGCGCGGCGAATGTATCCTGATGCACCTGACGCTGTTGCCCTATCTGGCGGCGAGCGGAGAGTTGAAAACCAAACCCACCCAGCATTCGGTCAAGGAATTGCAGAGCATCGGCCTTGCCCCTGACGTGCTGCTGCTGCGGTCGGAACATCCGATCCCGGAAAAAGAGCGCGAAAAGATCGCGCTGTTCTGCAATGTACGCAAGGATGCGGTGATTGCGGCCTATGACCTGAAAACCATCTACGAGGCCCCGCTCGCCTATCATCGCGAAGGTCTGGATCAGGCGGTGCTGAACGCCTTTGGCATCGAACCCGCGCCCAAGCCGAACATGGCGCGCTGGGAAGATGTGATGGACCGGCTGGTCCACGCCGAAGGCGAAGTGCGGGTGGCGATTGTCGGCAAATACACCCAGCTGGAAGATGCCTATAAATCCATTGCCGAAGCGCTGACCCATGGCGGCATGGCCAACCGCACCCGCGTGAAGGCCGAATGGATCGACGCCGAGATCTTTGAACGCGAAGACCCCGCGCCGCTTCTGGAACGCTTTCACGCCATTCTGGTGCCGGGCGGTTTTGGCGAACGCGGCACCGAAGGCAAGATCAAGGCGGCACAATATGCCCGCGAAAAAGGCATCCCCTATCTGGGCATCTGCCTCGGGATGCAGATGGCAGTGATCGAGGCTGCCCGCAATCTGGCCGGTCTGACCGATGCGGGATCGGAGGAGTTCGACCACGAATCCGGCGCGAAGCGCTTTACGCCGGTGGTCTATCACCTGAAGGAATGGATTCAGGGCAATCACGTCGTCGCGCGCAAACTCGGTGACGACAAGGGCGGCACGATGCGGCTGGGCGCGTATAACGCCACGCTCACCCCCGGATCGCGGGTGGCGCAGGTCTATGGCAGCACCCAGATCGAGGAACGCCACCGTCACCGCTATGAGGTCGACACCCGCTACAAGGCACAGCTTGAAAGCTGCGGCCTGATCTTTTCCGGCATGAGCCCCGATGGCCGCCTGCCGGAAATCGTCGAGGTGAAGGACCATCCGTGGTATATCGGCGTGCAGTTCCACCCCGAGCTTAAATCCAAACCCTTCGCCCCGCATCCGCTGTTCGCCGATTTTGTGCGCGCCGCGCTGGAAGTGTCGCGCCTGGTGTAAGGGCGCGACAAACAGGCACAGGAAAACCGGCGTAAGAACAGGCTCTTGCGCCGCCGCCTGTGCCTCGTTACGCCTATGCCATGCTGTCGTATCAACATATTTATCACGCCGGAAATCTCGCAGATGTGCAAAAGCATGCGTTGCTTTGCCAGGTGCTTGATTACCTTACGCAAAAAGACAAGCCGCTCAGCTATATCGAAACCCATTCGGGGCGCGGCCTCTATGATCTGGGATCAGACGAGGCGCTGAAAACCGGCGAGGCGGAGTCGGGTATTTCGGTGCTGGAGCGGGCTTTCGCACCGGGGCATCCCTATCGCCAGCGCCTGTCGGAAGTGCGCGCCCGCTATGGCGATGCCGCCTATCCCGGCTCGCCGCTGCTGGCGGCGCTGTGCCTGCGGCCGCAGGACACGCTGCATCTGGCCGAGTTGCATCCGCAGGAACACAAGGCGCTGGCCGAAACGCTGTCGGACTGGGGCGCGCATGTCTACAAGCAGGACGGATTTCAGACCGCCCTCGCCCTCACCCCGCCGACCCCGCGGCGCGGGCTGATGCTGGTGGATCCGTCCTATGAGGTGAAAGAGGATTACGTCACCATTCCCAAGCACCTGCTGGCCGTGTCGCGCAAGTGGAACGTCGGCATCCTGGCGCTGTGGTATCCGATCCTGACCTCGGGCGCGCATGTGCAGATGCTGGAGACGCTGGAAGGCAATCACCCGGATCACCTGCGCCACGAAGTGCGCTTTCCGCCGGTGCGCGACGGGCATCGCATGATCGGATCGGGCATGTTCATCGTGAACCCGCCCTGGGGCACGGCAGAGGCGGCGGCAGACATCACCCGTATTTTCAAAGGCTTGAAATGACATCGCTTCAATTTCATACGCTTGATGTCTTTACCGCCACGCCCTATTGCGGCAATCCGCTTGCGGTGGTTCTGGGGGCCGATGATCTTTCGGCGCAGGACATGCAGACCATGGCCCGCGAATTCAACCTGTCGGAAACGATCTTTGTGCAGGCGCCGGTCAATCCGGCCCATACCGCCCGCGTGCGCATCTTTTTTCCGACAGCCGAGATCCCCTTTGCCGGCCATCCCACCATCGGCTGCGCCATTCTGCTGGCCACCTCGACCCAGCCCGAGGGCGATTTTTCCACCGAGATCCTGCTGGAAGAAGAGGCCGGACTGGTGCCGGTGCGCGTGGTGCGGCGGCGCGAGGAGATCGAGGCCGAGTTCACCGCCCCGGTTCTGCCCAGCGCGGCCCCGGGCACGGCAGCGCCAGAGCTGATCGCGCAGGCACTGGATCTGGTGCCGCAAGACCTTGGCTTTGCCAGCCATCAGCCCGGCATCTGGCAGGGCGGGCCGTCGTTCCTGTATGTGCCCGTCGCGGATCTTGAGGTGCTGGCCCGCGCCCGCCCGATCGAACCCTTCTGGTCCGAACTGATGGACCGCGCTGGGGTGGACAGCGCCTATCTTTACACGCCCGGGGTGGAGTGTGACTTTCAGGCGCGGATGTTTTCGCCCACGGCGGGCATTCCCGAAGATCCGGCCACCGGCTCTGCCACCGCGATTCTGGCCGCGCAGTTGCGCGCGGCCCGTGTGCTGCGGCCCGGCACGCAAAGCTTCACGCTGCATCAGGGGGTCGAGATGGGGCGCCCGTCCACCCTGACCTTGACGGTGGATTACGCGGCGGAGGGCATTACCGCGATGCGGATCCGTGGAACAGCAGTGCATATCTCGCAAGGGCAGATGCGCCGCCCCTGACTGGGCTGCGCGGGGCTCCTGTCCTGTTCACGGCAAGATGAGGTCGCCGCCGGTTGGACAGACCTGCCGCTGCGGGTTAGGCTGCGGCCATGTTTGACGCATTGCTCCGCCGTTTGCTGGCCCCCGCCCCCACCGCCCTTGCCGCCCCCGAGGCGCATCTGGCCCTTGCCGCGCTTCTGGTGCGCGTGGCCCGTGCCGATGGCACCTATGATCCCACCGAGGCGCTGCGGATCGACCGTGTTCTGGCGGCTCTGTATCAGCTGTCGCCCTTTGCCGCCGCGCAGCTGCGCGCCGAGGCCGAACAGCTGGAGACCGAGGCCCCCGATACCGTCCGCTTCACCCGCGCCTTGAAAGAGGCGGTGCCGCTGGACCAGCGGGCCGCCCTGATGGAGGGCCTGTGGTCGGTGGCGCTGGCCGATGGTGGCCGGGGCGATGAAGAGGATCAGATCATCCGGCTGGTCGCCAATCTGCTGGGCCTCACCGACCGCGACTCGGCCCTGGCCCGGCAAAGGGTGGAGCGCGGCGCATGATTGCCGCGCTTGGCATGTATGACCGGGCCGAACTGACCGCGACCACTGACCGGTATTGGGCGTTGATCCGGGATCACCTGCGCGCCGATGGCATTGCCGCGCCCGACGGGCTGACCCGCGATGCCCGCGCCTGGTGGGACGGTTGGCAATCGCCCGATCTGCTGCTGTCGCAGACCTGCGGATTTCCCTATCGCGCGCGGCTGCATGGGCAGGTGACGCTGATCGGCACCCCGGATTATGGCATCGAAGGCTGCCCGCCCGGCCATTATTACAGCGTCTTCATCGCCCGGCGCGATGATCCGCGCAGCGGTCTGGCGGCCTTTGCGCAGACGGGCTTTGCCTTCAACGAAGACCTGTCGCAATCGGGCTGGGCGGCGGCGGCGAATCATGTGGCGGCGCTTGGCCTGCCGCTGACCCCGGTGCTGCGCAGTGGCGGCCATGTGCTGTCGGCGCAGGCGGTGGCCGCCGGGCGGGCCGATTGGGCCGCGCTGGATGCGGTGACATGGCGGTTGCTCTGCGCCCATGATCCGGCCCTTGCCACGCAGCTGCGCGTGATCGGGCACAGCGCACCGACGCCCGGCCTGCCCTATATCACCGCAAGATCGCGCGACCCGGCCCCGCTGTTCACCGCCATTCAGGCCGCCATTGCAGCCCTGCGGCCAGCGGACAGGGCTGCCCTTGGCCTGCGTGGATTGGTGGCGATTCCGCCCGACGCCTATCTTGCCATTCCGATCCCGCCTGCGCCCGTTCTGGCAGCCGATTGATCACTTTGCGCAAGGTCACTGCTCGTTTTGCAGGCAGCGCTGATTGTTTCGACACAAATGCCGTTGCAAAGCGCCGGAATTTCGTCCCTACTTCGTCGTCAGGGAGCCTTCTGAGGCCAACGATAAGCGAGAAACCGTGACTGCCGACCGTATTGCCAGAACCCCGGACTCCGACGTGCCGGTGATTGAAATTCGTGACCTCCACAAGAGCTATGGCCAGTTGGAAGTGTTGAAGGGCGTGGACCTGAAGGCACCGAAGGGGAATGTGATTTCCCTCATCGGCTCGTCCGGGTCCGGCAAATCGACCTTGCTGCGCTGCTGCAACCTGCTGGAGGACAGCCAGCAGGGCGAGATCCTGTTTGAAGGCGAAGCGGTGCATTGGAAGGGCAGCGGCCTTCACCGGCACCCTGCCGACAAGGCGCAGGTCTTGCGGATCCGCACCAATCTGTCGATGGTGTTCCAGCAGTTCAACCTGTGGTCCCACCTGACCATCCTGCAAAATGTGATGGAGGCGCCGGTGACCGTTCTGAAACGCGATCCCGCCGAAGTGGAAGCCAAGGCGCGCGAATATCTGGCCAAAGTGGGCATTGTCGAAAAATGCGATGCTTGGCCCGCCCAACTGTCGGGTGGCCAGCAGCAACGCGCGGCAATTGCGCGTGCCCTGTGCATGGAACCCCGTGCCCTGCTGTTTGATGAACCGACCTCTGCGCTTGACCCCGAGCTGGAACAAGAGGTGGTCAAGGTGATCAAGGCGCTGGCCGAAGAGGGGCGCACCATGATCATCGTGACCCATGACATGAAACTGGCGGCGGATGTATCCGATCACACGATCTTCCTGCATCAGGGCAGGATCGAAGAGGAAGGCCCGCCAGGAACCCTGTTCGGAAACCCGCAGACCGAGCGTCTGCGCGGCTTCCTGTCTGCGACGATGGCCTGAAACAGGCTCCAAAATACCACAGCCACCAACAGCTATCCAACGGGAGACCATAATGAAAAAGCTGATCCTGGCCACCGCGCTCATGGCTTTGTCCACCGGCATGGCGGCGGCGCAGACCGTGCGTCTGGGCACCGAAGGCGCCTACCCCCCCTTCAACTTCATCGACGATGCCGGCAATGTGGCGGGCTTTGAGCGTGAAGTGGGCGACGAGCTGTGCAAACGCGCCGGGCTGACCTGCGAATGGGTCACCAACGAATGGGATTCGATCATCCCGAACCTGCAATCGGGCAATTATGATGTGATCATCGCCGGGATGAGCATCACCGACGAGCGTGAAGAAGTGCTTGATTTTTCGGAAAACTACTTCCCGCCGGCCGCTTCGGCCTATGTCGGGCTGACGGCTGATGCCGATATCAAGGGCGGCGTCGTCTCGGCGCAGACCGGCACGATTCAGGCAGGGTATGTGGCTGAATCCGGGGCCACGCTG
This sequence comes from Gemmobacter fulvus, assembly GCF_018798885.1. Classification (NCBI taxonomy): domain Bacteria; kingdom Pseudomonadati; phylum Pseudomonadota; class Alphaproteobacteria; order Rhodobacterales; family Paracoccaceae; genus Gemmobacter; species Gemmobacter fulvus. Next base: position 837,758 of record NZ_CP076361.1, read on the forward strand.
CTGGAATTCGCCACCCCCGATGAAACCATCGCCGCCGTGCGCAATGGCGAATCCGTGGCGGTGTTTGCCGACAAGGACTTCCTGAAACCCTATGTCGACCAGTCGAATGGCGAGCTGACCTTCGTGGGCGAAGAAGTCGCTCTGGGCGGCGGCGTCGGCATGGGCTTCCGTGACAGCGATGACGAGCTGCGCGGCAAGTTCGACGAAGCGATCAAATCCATGAAGGCCGATGGCACGCTCAATGCCGCCATCGAAAAACACTTCGGCGCAGAAACCAAGAAGTTCTGATGCTTTGACCCGCCCCTGCCGTATTGTCGGCAGGGGCATTTTATATCCCCGGACCGCCCATGTTCAGCTCCTGCGCCGACCCCAAGACACTTGAGGGCCTATCCTGGCTCATATGCTATCTGACCACCGGAAAACACATTGATTTCTATTGGTCTTTCCTGACGGTGCTGACGCTGCTGGCGGTCACGGCCCCCGTGGCCATGGCCTTCGGCTTTGGCGGGGCGATGGCGGCGCGCAGCCATGTGCTGCCGATCCGGCTGTTCGGCAAGGGCTATACCGCGATGGTGCGCGGTGTGCCCGATATCGTGTTTTTCCTGTTTTTCGTCATCGCGCTCGATCAGGGGATCGAGTGGATGAAACATCAGGTGGTCTGCCCGGACTGGACGCAACCGATCCGTCAGGGCATGGAATTCCGCGTCTGCCCCGAAGCCAAGGTGCCCTTGGGCAATTCGGCGCAGATCTGGCATCAGCTCTATGGTTTTGCGCTGGCGGTGTTCACCTTTGCCATCGTGTTCGGTGCCTTTGCCGCCAATGTGCTGTATGGTGCGATGGGGGCTGTGCCGCGGGCGCAGCTTGAAACCGCCGAAAGCTATGGCATGACGCCCCGGCAGGTGTTCCGCCGCATCCTTGTGCCGCAGATGTGGGTCTATGCCCTGCCCGGCCTGTCGAATCTGTGGATGATCCTGATCAAGGCCACGCCGCTGCTGTTCCTGCTGGGGGTCAAGGACATCGTTTACTGGGCGCGCGAGCTGGGCAGCGCCAAGACGCAGGCCTATGCCTTTCCGCACCCGGACTGGCGCCTGTGGTATTTTCTGTTCCTGCTCGCGGTCTATCTGGTGATGACGCGCTGTTCGGAAATCGTGCTGGGGCGGCTGTCCGCCCGGCTCAGCAAAGGACAGGCCACCGCCGCCGGTGAAGCCCAGCGGAGGGTCGTGCAATGAGCTGCCTTGAAACCATCGGTCAATATGCCTTCCGAAGCCTCGGTTATGGCGAAAAGCTGTTGCCGCGCACGGACTTCACCCTGTGCCAGCAATTCACGCTCATCGGATCGGGCCTGATCTGGAACATCTATTTCGGCGTGCTGGCGCTGACCTTCGGCTTCTTTCTGGCCAATGCGCTGGCCATGGCCAAGGCGGCGCAGAATCCGTGGATCCGCAAGCCTGCGGAGTGGTTCATCTTCGTGTTCCGCGGCTCGCCCTTGTTCATCCAGTTCTTTCTGGCCTATGCGGCGCTGGTGATGCTGCCACGCGGCGGCATCGACCTGTTCGGCCTGCATATTCCCACGGCCTGGCTCACCTCGGCCTGGGCCGGGGCGCTGATCGTGCTGTTCCTGAATACCGCCGCCTATACCGCCGAAATCTTCTATGGCGCGCTGCGCTCGATCCCGAAGGGCGATCTTGAGGCGGCCGAGGCATACGGGCTGACCGGCTGGGCCAAATATCGCCGGATCCAGTGGCCCACCATGCTGAGGCTGGGCTGGCCCGCCTATACCAACGAGGCGATCTTCCTGTTCCACGCCACCACATTGGTATTCTTTTCCGGCTTTCCGGCGTTCCAGCAGCGGGGTGACGCGCTCTATTACGCCAATTACTTTGCGGACAAGACCTTCAACCCCTTTGTGCCCTATCCGATCGTCGCCTTTTATTTCATCCTTCTGACCTTCGCGCTGATCGGTGTGTTCGGTTTTGTGAACAGACGGCTGAACCGGCACCTGCCAAGCAACACCCGCAGCAAAATTCGCTTGCGTCCACAGCTGATCCGATAGTAGGCTATATTTGATCAAATTCTTCGGGCCGTCGCCCGGACCACACCACGTGGCGTCCCCTGCCCCAACGGGCGGGTGCGGACGGAGACAGGATCGAAAAAGGGAGAAAGGACCAAGGGCATGGTCCTCATACCCGCCCCGTTTCAGGCTGATGGCCTGCTGTGGCGCGGTGTGATCCGTGCCAAGGCCTTCACGTGTGAGAGAATGAAAGACTGGCTGAGAAAGCACCCCGAGGTGCGCACGATCCGTGTGGCGGCTGCCGATCTGAATGGGCAGGCGCGCGGCAAGCGCATCCCGGCACGCTTTGCCGAAAATGTGGTCAAGAACGGGACGCGCTTCCCCTTCTCTGTCCTCAACCTCGATATCTGGGGCGAAGACATCGACGACAGCCCGTTGGTGTTCGAACAGGGCGACCAAGATGGCGTGCTGAAACCCACCGAACGCGGCTTCATGCCGATGCCCTGGCTGGAAGCGCCAACCGCGCTGCTGCCGATCTGGATGTTCCGCGAAAACGGCACCCCCTATGAAGGCGACCCGCGCCATGCGCTGCGCGCCGTGGTGGACCGCTACAAGGCCAAGGGGCTGACCCCGGTCTGCGCCATGGAGCTGGAGTTCTTCCTGATCGACGATTCGGGCAAATCGCTGCAAGTGCCGCCCTCGCCCCGGTCGGGCAAGCGGCGCAAGGCGTCGGAAACCCTGTCGATCCGGGCGCTGGACGCCTTTGATACTTTCTTTACCGATCTCTATGACGCCTGCGAGGCGATGGACATTCCGGCCGATACTTCCACATCGGAAACCGGCCTGGGCCAGTTCGAGGTCAATCTGATGCATTGCGACGACGCCCTGCGCGCCGCCGATGATGCCTGGCTGTTCAAGATGCTGGTGAAGGGTCTGGCGCGGCGCCATGGCTTTGCCGCCAGCTTCATGGCGAAACCCTATCCGGAATATTCCGGCTCTGGCCTGCACACGCATTTTTCGGTGCTGGATGCCAAGGGCGAGAACATCTTTGACAGCGGTGGGCCGAAAGGCACGGCGGTGCTGCGTCATGCGGTGGCGGGCTGCCTGAATGCGATGCACGATTCCACGCTGATCTTCGCGCCCCATGCCAACAGCTATGAACGGCTGGTTCCGGGCAAACACGCGCCCACCGCGATCAGCTGGGGTTATGAGAACCGCACCGCCTCGATCCGCATCCCGGCGGGCAGCCCTTCGGCGCGGCGGATCGAACACCGGATCGCGGGCGGCGATGTGAACCCCTATCTGATGCTGGCCGCCATTCTGGGTGCGGCGCTGAACGGCATCGAGGATGCGCAGGAACCGGCGGCCCCGATCACCGGCAATGCCTATGCGATGGAGGGTCTGCCGCAGATCCCCGAAAGCTGGGAAGCCGCAATCGAGGCCTTCGATTCCTCGGATACGCTGTCGCGGTTCCTGCCCAAAGAGCTGATCCGCAACTATGTGCTGACCAAGCGGCAGGAGCTGCATTATCTGGCCGAACTGACGCCGGAAGAACAGGTCGAGCTTTATCTCGACACCGTGTGACGCGACACCGCCCCCCTTGCCGACAAGGGGGGCGGGTTGCTACATTTTCCCTGCATCAATAGCGGACCTTCCATGCTGATCGGCATCCTGCAAACCGGCCTCGCGCCCGACACTCTGGCAGCAGAGATGGGCGATTACCCCGATATGTTTGCGCGCCTGCTGCGCGACGAGGGGTTCACCTTCCGCACGTATCGTGTGGTGGACATGGAATTTCCCGCCGATGTGCATGAATGCGACGGCTGGCTGATCACCGGCTCGCGCCATGGGGTCTACGAAGATCACCCTTTCATCAAGCCGCTGGAAGCGCTGATCCGCACGGCCTATGCCGAGGCGGTGCCGCTGGTCGGCATCTGCTTTGGCCATCAGATCATTGCGCAGGCTTTGGGTGGCAAGGTGGAGCGCTATGAAAAAGGCTGGTCGGTTGGCCCGACCGACTATGATTTCAACGGCGAAACCCTTACGCTGAATGCGTGGCACCGCGATCAGGTGGTGGAAAAACCCGCCATGGCCGATGTGGTGGCGACAAACGGCTTTTGTGAAAATGCGGCGCTGGTCTATGGCGACCGTGCATTCACAGTGCAGGCCCACCCTGAATTCAAGGATGAATTCGTGGACGGGCTGATCAAGACGCGGGGCAAGGGCGTTGTCCCCGATGCGGTGATGCAGGCGGCCGGCGCGCGTCTGGGCACACCGATCCATGACCAGACGATTGCGCGCCGGATTGCGGACTTTTTCAGAACCCCGCGCGGGTAGCTTCCGCGCTGGACATCCCTCATGGCCATTGGCCAAAACCAAGAGTGTGACTCATGTCCGATTGGACAAGCAAGCTGCCCGAGGCAGCCCGGACCTATATTGCCAGCCGCCGTGTGGATGAGGTTGAATGCGTGATCGGCGACATTGCCGGTGTGGCGCGGGGCAAGGCGATGCCCGCCGCGAAATTCGGCAAGCAGACCAGCTATTTCCTGCCGAATTCGATCTTCCTGCAAACCATCACCGGCGAATGGGCCGATAACCCGTTTGATGCCTTTACCGAACCGGACATGATCCTTGTGCCGGATTTCAGCACCGCAACCGCCGCGCCCTGGACCGCGGATGTGACGTTGCAGGTGATCCATGACGCCGAGGATCAGCAGGGCAATCCGGTGCCGTTCAGCCCGCGCAACGTGCTGCGCCGGGTGGTCGATCTGTTCAAGGCTCAGGGCTGGACCCCGGTTGTTGCCCCGGAAATGGAATTTTTCCTGACCGCCCGCAACATCGACCCCAATATGCCGATCGAACCGCCGATGGGCCGCACCGGGCGGCGCGCTGCCGCGAAACAGGCTTATTCAATGTCGGCCATTGATGAATATGGCAAGGTGATCGACGATATCTATGACTTTGCCGAAGCGCAGGGGCTGGAGATCGACGGTATCCTGCAAGAAGGCGGCGCGGGCCAGATCGAGCTGAACCTCGCCCATGGCGATCCGGTGCGGCTGGCGGATGAGGTTTTCTTCTTCAAGCGGCTGATCCGCGAGGCGGCACTGCGCCACGATTGTTTTGCCACCTTCATGGCGAAACCGATTGCGGGCGAACCCGGATCGGCCATGCACATTCACCATTCGGTGGTGGACAGCAAGACCGGCAAGAACATCTTTTCCGACAAGAAGGGCGGCGAGACCGAGGCGTTTCTGCACTTCATCGCAGGGATGCAGAACCACTTGCCCGCCGCCATCGCGCTGCTGGCCCCCTATGTGAACAGCTATCGCCGCTACGTTCCCGATTTTGCCGCACCGATCAATCTGGAATGGGGCCGCGACAACCGCACCACCGGCCTGCGCGTGCCGATTTCCGGCCCCGAGGCGCGGCGGGTGGAAAACCGCCTGCCCGGCATGGATTGCAACCCCTATCTGGGCATCGCAGCCAGCCTTGCCTGCGGGTATCTGGGCCTGATGGAAGGCAAGTTGCCGCGCGCCGAATGCACGGTGAACGCCTATATCGACAGCGACGACATCCCCTATAACCTCGGTGATGCGCTGGACCTGCTGGAAGAGGACAGCGCCTTCCGCGGTGTGCTGGGCGAGACCTTCTGTGGCGTCTACAATTCGGTCAAGCGCAACGAATACAAAGAGTTCCTGCAAGTCATCAGCCCGTGGGAGCGTCAGCATCTGTTGCTGAACGTCTGATACCCTCATGAATTTGCTGTTTGCCAATGACAGGCCGGGGGAATACCCGGCCTCCTATTATGCCGCAACGGCTGCGCCGCTGGCCGAGTTTGCGCCGCTGCAAGGCGATACACGCGCCGATGTCTGCGTGATCGGCGGCGGTTATACCGGCCTTTCGGCGGCGCTCCATCTGGCGCAGGCCGGGCGCCGGGTGCTGCTGCTGGAGGCGCATCGCGTCGGCTTTGGCGCCTCGGGGCGCAATGGCGGGCAGGTCGGCTCGGGTCAGCGGCTGGATCAGGATGCGATGGAACGCATCGCCGGGGTTGAAAATGCCCGGCGCTACTGGGCTCTGGCCGAAGAGGCCAAGGCTCTGGTGCGCACGCTGATCACCGATCACGCCATGCCGGTGCGCTTTCATCCCGGTGTGGCCCATGCCTGTTGGTCGGCGCGGGAAGTGCGCGATGCCCATGCCTATGCCGAAAAGCTCCACCGCGAGTATGGCTACGATCAACTGGAACCGCTGGACCGAAACGGCATCCGCGATCTGATCGGATCCGAAGCCTATCATGGCGGCGAGATCGACTGGGGCGCCGGCCATGTCCATCCGCTCAATTACGCCATCGGGCTGGCGCAGGCGGCGACCGGCGCCGGGGCGGTGATCCACGAGCGCAGCCTTGTGCACAGCATCACCCATGGCACCAAGGTTGTGGTGCAGACCGATCAGGGCCGGGTGACGGCGGATCAGGTGATCCTGGCCTGCAACGGCTATCTGGGCGGGCTGGAGCCGAAAGTGGCTGCCAAGGTGATGCCGATCAACAATTTTATCGTGGCAACCGAACCTCTGGGTGATCGCGCCGCCGACCTTCTGGCACAGCCGGTGGCGGTGGCCGATACCAAATTCGTGGTGAATTACTGGCGGCTGTCCGAGGATAACCGGCTGCTGTTCGGCGGCGGTGAAAGCTATGGCTGGGCCTTCCCCGACATCGTTAAAACCGTGCGCAAACCGATGCTAGAGGTCTATCCGCAACTGCGCGACGCCCGCATTGATTACGCCTGGGGCGGCACCCTGGCGATCACCATGAACCGCCTGCCCTGCTTTACCCGTGTGGCACCGAATGTCCTGTCGGCCTCGGGTTATTCCGGGCATGGGGTGGCGATGGCGACATTGGCGGGCAAGCTGATGGCCGAGGCGATGCGCGGCCAGTCGGAGCGGTTCGATCTGATGGCCGCCCTGCCGCAACCGCGTTTCCCGGGCGGCGTGGCGCTGCGCTGGCCGCTGCTGGTGCTGGCGATGACGTGGTTTTCTCTGCGCGACCGTCTGGGGGTCTGACCCCGTTGCAGCGGGCGGAAATCCCCGCTGCGACGCTCCGTCATGAACTTGTTGCTGGAAAATCGGGCAGCGGGCGCTTACAGCTTTCCTGAAGAGACTTTTCAGGAAAGCCGAAAATGGCCGCTGACGGACCGATCACCGCCCCCAATGTCTATGATGCCGAACCGATCCCCGAGGCCGCACGGGCCGAGATTGACCGGCTGCTCGCCTCGGGCGATCTGTTCCGCTACACCGCCCCCGAAGGCGCACCCGTCGCGCTGCTGGAGGCCGAATTTGCTGAACTTCTGGGCGCGCGTTATGCGCTGGCTGTCAGCTCCTGTTCGGCTGCGCTGTTCCTGTCGCTGAAGGCGCTGGACCTGCCGCGCGATGCGCGGGTGCTGATCCCGGCCTTTACCTTTGCCGCCGTGCCCTCGGCGGTGATCCATGCCGATTGCGTGCCGGTTCTGGTCGAGGTCGGCGCGAATTACCGGGTGGATATGGCGGATTTCGCCGCCAAGCTGCCCGGGGCTGCCTGTGTGCTGATCAGCCATATGCGCGGCCATACTTCGGATATGGATGCGATCATGGCGGCCTGCGATGCCGCAGGCGTGCCGGTGGTTGAAGATGCGGCCCATTCGCTTGGCACCACATGGCATGGCCGCAATATCGGCACGGTCGGGAAGATCGGCTGTTTCAGCTTTCAGTCCTACAAGATGATCAATGCGGGCGAAGGCGGCATCCTGATCACCGATGATCCCGAACTGGCCGCCCGCGCCGTCATCATGTCGGGCGCCTATGAGCATAACTGGAAAAAACATGCCGGGCTGCAAAACAGCTATATGCTGTGGCAGAACCGGCTGCCGCTCTACAACATGCGGATGCAGAACCTGTCGGCGGCGGTGATCCGCCCGCAATTGCCGGAACTCGCGCGGCGCGTGGCGCAGGGCCGGTTCAACCACGATCATGTCGCAGCCCGGCTGAACAGCAGCCCCTGGCTGGAGGTGCCCGCTCCGCTGGCCCCGGAACAGCGCGCCCCGGATTCGATCCAGTTCAATCTGACAGGCTTTGCCTCGGATGATCAGGCCCGTGCCTATCAGGCCGCCGCCAAGGCGCGCGGCGTGTCGGTGCAGATCTTCGGGCTGAACGATGACAACGCCCGCGCCTTCTGGAACTGGCAGTTCCTCGGGCCGCAAGCGGATCTGCCGCAGACCCGGGCGATGCTGATGCGCGCCTGCGACGTGCGGCTGCCCACCCGGCTGACGCTGGCGGAACTGGATTTCATCGCCACCGCTCTGGTCGCCGCCGCCACTGATGTGCAGGCTATCGCAGCCTGATCTGCCCCGAAAGCCAGGGCCAGCTGGCGCAGGCGGGGGTGACAACCTGCGCCTGCAACAGCCCACGCAGCCGGTCGGCCACCTGAGCAGGCATATCCTGCAAGGCACCGGCCCGCGCGCTGAGCGTGATGACCCGATCCAGCGCGCCGAATGGCAGGGGCAGCACCTGCACCGCATCGCGGAACCGCGCCGCGTGATGCAGCGCCAGCGGCGTGAGGATCGACCAGCCCTGCCCCGCCGCCACCATGGCCAGAATGGCATGATAGCTGTCCAACTCGAACCGGGTCGACAGCACGAGGTTTTGCCCCGCCAGATGCGCCGCGACCTGCCGCCCCATGAAATGCCGCGCCGAATAGCGGATCAGCGGCAGCGCCCGCAGCGCCGCAGCGGTGCCTCCCACCCCCGGTGGTGCGACCACCACAAAGGGTTCGGTCAGCAATGGATGGATTTCCAGCCCCGCCTCGCTGGGCTGCGCCGCCCCCAGATCGGCGGCCACTACCATGTCCAGCGCCCGCGCCTCCAGCAGATCATGCAGACGATGGCTGGCCCCAGTTTCCAGCAGAAAGCGGCAACTGCGCAGATCCTGCGCCAAAGCTTCGAGCAGGCGCGGGGTGACATCGGCATCCAGATCCTCGATCACGCCCAGACGCAGCGTGGTCAGGCCTGACAGATCGGCCATTGCCAGTTCCGCCTGCGCCTCTTGCGCCGCATCGCGGATGGTCTGGGCATGGCGCAGGAACATCGCCCCTGCAGGCGTCACCCGGATCGGGCGCGCACCCCGGTCCAGGAGGGTTGTGCCCAAGGCCGCCTCCAGCCCGGACAGCTGCTGGCTGACCGCCGAAGGGCTGGCCCCCAGCCGCCGCGCTGCAGCGGAAATCGCGCCCTCCCCGACGGTGGCGAGGAAAACTTCGATCCCCCAGAGCGTGACCCGCCCCGAAGGCTCCGTCATGGTGCGGGCCGCATGGTCTGCGCCCGGATCAGAGCTTGGAAAGTTTGGATTGCAGATCGGCGAGCTGTTTCTTGATCTGCGCCAACTCGTCCCCCTTGGCGGCGGGTTTGTCGCCCTCTTCCTTTTCGGGACCAGAGCCGGACCAGCCCGGCAGGCCGCCCATCATGGTTTTCATGAAAACTTCCTGCTGCTTGCGCATCGCCTCGAACCCCGGCACGGCGGCAATCGGGTTCGGGAAAGTTGTCAAGTTTTCCAACATCTTGGATTGCCCGTCGCGCAGCATTTCAAACGACGCGGCCAGAAACTGCGGCACCACGCTCTGCATTTCGGTGGTGTAGCTGCGCACCAGATCGGTCAACACGCCGATCGGCAAGACATTCTCGCCCTTGCTTTCATGCTCTGCCACGATCTGCAGCAGATACTGGCGCGTCAGATCATCGCCGGATTTCAGATCGACAATCTGCACCTCGCGCCCGGCGCGGATGAAGCCTGCAATATCCTCCAGCGTGACATAATCACTGGTTTCGGTGTTGTAGAGACGGCGGCTGGCATAGCGTTTGATCAGCAGCGGCTTGTCGGTATTGGCCATGGCGGCGCCCTCCCAATTCTTTGCGCTTGCAGAGAAGCTTAGGGCAGCAGCGCAGCAAAAGGAAAGCAAAAAGAAAGGGCGGACCAAAGGCCCGCCCCACGCATCCATCCTTCAGGGAGGAGGAAGACAGATGCGTCCGTCTCCGGTTCCGGTCTCAGCTCACTTCGCAGCGGTCGCAGCGGTGGTGGCTTTTTTCGCAGCGGTGGTCACGTCGGCGGTCGCTTTTTTCACGGCAGCCTGGGCTTCTTCCGAAACGTCCTTGCCAGCGGCAAGCATCAGCTCGACGGTTTCCATCTGAACTTTTTTGGCGATTTCAGCGAAAGCAGCCAGGTTTTCAGCGGCCATTTCAGCAGCAGCCGAAGCGAAATCGGTGGCAGCTTTGGTGTATTCGGTCGGCTCGGCCTTGGCTTTCGACGCATCTGCCAGCTTGGAGATAGTGTCTTTTGCCCATTTCGACGAGATCTCGGTCGATTTTTCAGCAGCTTCCAGAGCCACTTTCGACAGTTTCTCGCCCATGGCAGCCTGGGTCTTGAATGCGTTCTGGAACGCCGAAGCGTCAACCGGGAAGGACGCCATCATATCTTGCATGACTTTGGCAAAGTCGGGGGTCTTGGTCATTTCAATTCGCTCCATCTGACAGGCGACTGAGGTATCTATCCGCCCGTTTCCTATGAAGGGAATATAGATGCTGCAGTGCAGCAAATCAAGTGAAATTTCTGCGACGCAGCAAAACTCGAGGTTGAGCAAGCTGCGTCGCAGAAATTGTCACAACGGATCAAACGCTTGGCACGGCGGTCACATAAGTGCCCGGTGCAGGTGCCAGAACCGGATTGGTCGAATCACCCGGAACCCGCGCCGTCACCTGCTTGCCGGACCGCTCTGCCAGCCATTCGCCCCAGCGCGGCCACCAGCTTGCCTTGGTAAAGGTGGCCCCCGCCATCCACTCTTCCGGCGAGGTCATCGGGCCGTCATTGGTGTAATGGCCATACTTGCCTTTGGCCGGCGGATTGACGATGCCCGCAATGTGGCCGCTTTGCGAAACGATGAAGGTCTTGTTCTTGGACCCCATCTGCCGCACGCCGTTGAAGCTGCCCTTCCAGGCGGCGATATGATCGGTTTCGCAGGCAACGGCACAGACCGGCACCTTCAGATCGTTCAGGCTGACCGGCTCGCCAAACACGCGGAATTCGCCCTTGGCCAGCCCGTCGCCCTGACACAGGCCGCGCAGATATTCGACCGCCATCTTTGCAGGCAGGTTGGTGCCGTCGCCATTCCAATACAGCAGATCAAAGGCGGGCGGCGCCTCGCCCATCATGTAGCTTTTGATCGCGGGCTGATAGATCAGGTCGTTGGAGCGCAGAAAGCTGAAGGTGCGCGACATGAAGGATTTGTCGAGCACACCATCCACGGCGACCTGCCGTTCGATCCCGTCCACGAAATCATCATTCAGGAACACCCCCACTTCGCCCTGATCCGAAAAATCGGTCAGGGTGGTGAAGAAGGTCGCGGATTTCACCGACGTGTCACCCGCCTTCTGCAAATGTGCCAGCGTCAGCGACAGGGTGGTGCCCGCGATGCAATATCCCACGGCATTGATCTGCTTTTCGCCGGTGATGCGACGCACCTCGGCCATCGCCCGGATATACCCGTCGCGGATATAGTCATCCATGCCGACATCGGCATAGCTCGCATCCGGGTTGACCCAGCTGACCACGAACAGCGTGAAGCCCTGATCGACGATCCATTTGATCAGGCTGTTTTGCGGCTTCAGATCGAGGATGTAGAATTTGTTGATCCACGGCGGAAAGATCAGGATCGGCGTCTGATGCACGGTGGGTGTCGTCGGCATGTACTGGATCAGTTCCAGCATCTTGTTGCGATAGACCACAGCCCCCGGCGTGGTGGCGATGTTTTCGCCCACCCGGAACGCCTGTTTGTCGGCCAGCGTCACCATCAGGTCGCCCCGGTTCGCCTCGATGTCGCGCACCAGATTTTCCAGCCCCAGCACCAGGCTTTCGCCATCCGTTTCCACCGCGCGTTCCAGCGCATCGGGATTGGTGCCCAGAAAATTCGTCGGCGAAAACATGTCGACGATCTGGCGCGAAAAATACTCGACCCGCTTCTTGTCGCCGGGGTCCAGCGTCTCCAGACCGGACACCGCATCCGTGATCGCGGCCGAATTCAGCAGATACTGTTGCTTGAGGTAATTGAAGAAAGGATGGGTTTCCCAAAGCGGGTTTGCGAATCGCTTGTCAGAGGGGCCGGGATCCGGCGGGGCCTTCAATTCGCCCTTCGACAGGGCCTGCTGGGCCTCGACATAGTGCTTGAGGCTCTTGCCCCAGTAGCTGATCTGGTGTTCCAGAATTTTCGACGGGTTCTGCATCATTTCGGCCACATAGGCCGCCGCAGCCTTCAAATAAACGTCCTGAGAGGGGCCATGCAGGGCCGGATCGGCCGTTTTGCGCTGTGTTAGCGCCGCCGTCAGCCTTTTTGACAACTCCTCTACCTTGACCAGATTGGCATTCAGGCGGTCGAGACGCACATCCGAGTCCTTGGTCTCAGTTGTCATGTTAATAAATCCCCCCTACAATTTTCGCAGATGCAGCATTCCGCCTCCCCCTCCGAATGCCGGGCCGGGTGCGCAGCATGGCCACGGCCCCGACGGGCAAGGAGACGCAATGAAGTATATGGCGACTTATGACCTGATGGAAACTGCCCGCAATACAAATGAGTGGCTTGGTGCCACCGCGCGGGCAATGGCGTCTTATCCGGCTTTCGCCCTGTCGATGAATCCGCTGCTGCAAGTGACCGCAGCCTGGGGCGAAGTCACCGAACGCACGTTCGGACGCATGGTTGCAAAACCCGATTGGGGCATCCGTTCCATCGTCGGCCCCGATGGTCAGGACCATCTGGTGGATGTGGTCCCGGTGGTGCAGCGCCCCTTCGGCGATCTGGTGCAGTTTTCCGTCCGCCGTCGCGCACCGATGGCCCGCAAGATCATGGTCGTGGCACCGATGTCCGGCCATTATGCAACGCTGCTTCGCTCGACTGTGGCCAGCCTACTGCCCGATGCTGACGTTTATGTGACAGACTGGCACAACGCCCGCGACATCCCGGTCAGCGCTGGCAAATTCGATGTCGAGGATTACACGCTTTACCTCGTCGATTTCATGCGCGCCCTTGGCCCCGAGGTGAACGTGATCGCGGTGTGCCAGCCGGTGCCGCTGACGCTGGCCGCCACTGCCTATCTGGCGGGTGAGGATCCTTCGGCGCAGCCCCGCTCGCTCACCCTGATCGGTGGCCCGGTTGACCCGGACGCCGCTGATACCGAAGTCACCGATTTCGGCCGCCGCGTGACCATGGGCCAGCTGGAGCAATGGGCGATCCAGCGCGTCGGCTTCAAATACAAGGGCGCGGGGCGTCTGGTCTATCCGGGGCTGTTGCAGCTGCAAAGCTTCATCTCGATGAATGCGGAACGCCACAGCAAGGCCTTCTCGGATCAGATCATGCGCGTGGCGCGGGGCGAGGCCTCGGATCACGATGCGCATAACCGCTTTTACGACGAATACCTTGCCGTGATGGACATGACGGCAGAATTCTACCTGTCGACCGTCGAGCGCATCTTCAAGAACCGCGAGATTGCCCGCAACGAATTTGTGGTGGCGGGCAAGAAGGTTGATTTCGGCGCGATCACGCAGGTGGCGGTGAAGATCGTCGAAGGCGCGAATGACGATATCTCGGCCCCCGGCCAATGCCTTGCCGCGCTGGATCTGCTGACCAACCTGCCCGACAGCAAGAAGGCGGCTCATCTGGAGCCGGGTGCAGGCCATTACGGCATCTTTGCCGGGAAAAGCTGGCGCCTGAACATCCGTCCGCTGGTGTTGAACTTCATCGACGCCAATTCCGGTGCGCCGAAGAAAAGCGCAACGCCGATCAAGCTGGCAACGTCGCAAGCGTCAGCGTAACAGCATCGGGCCGCGCAGGAAGGTTTCCAGCGCGGCCGTCACCGCCTCTGGCTGCTCCAGCGGCAGCAGATGGCCAGCCCCCTCCTGCATGTGCAGCGTTGCAAAGGGCATCAGCCCCGCCACGAAGTCATGCCGACGCCGGGGCACCAGCGTATCCTGCATCCCGCCCATGATCAGCGCCGGCACATTGGCCCGGCGCATCGTCTTTTGCTGATCCGGGCGGCGCTGCATCGCCCGCGAGTGCGCCAGATACACGCCCTCGCCCAGATGATCGGCCATGCCGCGCAGGGTCGTTTCAATCTCGGCCCGGCGCGGCCCCATGTCGGCAGCGGGGTATTCCCCGGCCACGGCCTGAAACAGCCGCCCGCTGCGCGCCGCCACCATACGCGCCTCGCGGGCGGCGGCCACGGCGGGGGCCTCGGTCATCGGATCGGTAGACAGCAGCGCGATGCGCGTCACCCGGTCCATCGCCCGGCGCAGCAGATCCAGCGCCACATCGCCGCCAAGCCCCATGCCAATCAGCGCGAATTTCGGCGGGGCATGGGCCAGCAGCGCCGCTGACATCTCTTCGACGGTTGCGCCCTTGGGCTGGGCCAGCATCACCGGGCGGTGCAGCGACAGATGCAGGATCTGATGCGCAAACAGCCGTGCATCACAGCACAGCCCCGGAATGAGTATCACCGGCTCGTTCATCCTGCCCCCGCCTTCCGCCTGCCCTGCCCTGGGCCGGTCTTGATTGCGGGCAGCCTAGCCCGCCGCGCCGGATCATGCCAGCAAGCCCCGGCGCGCCACGCGCGGAGCGGGCCTTTTCGCCACAGCGGGGCGGGTCAGCCCGCCTGCCCGGTGCCCTCGGCCCGCGCCAGCACCTCTGCGATGCTGGCCGCGATCAGCGCCAGACAGTCCGGCGTCGAAAAGCGGTGATCGGCGTCCTTGACCAGCGTCAGTCGCAGATCCGGGCCAGTCGCATGATCGAGCAGGCGCAGCGCAACAGCGGGCGGCACATCCACATCCGCCGTGCCCTGCAACAGCCGCACCGGAAACGGCAAGGACAGCGGGCTGCGCAGGACCAGCTGTTGCCGCCCGTCGTCGATCAATCTGCGGGTGATGACATAGGGGCTGTCGGCGTAGTCAGAGGGCAAGGCGACCTGCCCCTGCGCCAGTTCCGCGCGCTGCGCATCGGTGAACTGCGCCCACATGCTGTCTTCGGTGAAATCCGGGGCCGCCGCGATGCCGACCAGCCCCGCCACCCGCGCAGGCAAGGCCCGCGCCACCAGCAGCGCGATCCAGCCGCCCATGGACGAGCCGACCAGAACCTGCGGCCCCTCGGTCAGCGCCGCAATCGCCGCGATGGCATCCGCCGCCCAATCCCCGATGGCCCCGTCCAGAAAATCCCCGGACGACTGGCCATGGCCCGAATAATCAAAGCGCAGAAAGGCCCGCCCCTGCGCCTCGGCCCAGTCTTGCAGATACAGCGCCTTGGTGCCGGTCATGTCGGATTTGAACCCGCCCAGAAACACCACGCCCGGCCCCTGCCCCGGCGTCCGGTGATAGGCAATGCGGCGGCCTTGCGGTGTTTCCATGTAGTCTGGCATCAGCGTCCCCCATTTTGCGCCTGTTCTAGCGCAGAGGCGGCGCTTTGTGCCAGCCCCGGTTGACTTTCACGCAAGCGCCGCGCAAAACGCCCTCGCATATAACCCGCAACCGGGCGTTCCGTGGGCGCCAAACTGACGAGGAGGACAGCCATGTCCCAGATTTCCCTCACCTTTCCCGATGGTTCGGCACGCAGCTATGCGGCGGGCATCACCCCTGCCGAAGTGGCATCCGCCATTTCCACCAGCCTTGCCAAGAAGGCGATCTCTGCCACGGTGAACGGCGCGCATTGGGATCTGCAATGGCCGATCCCCGCAGATGCGACGATTGCCATTCACACCATGGCCGATGACGCGCAGGCGCTGGAACTGATCCGCCATGACCTTGCACATATCATGGCGCGGGCCGTGCAAGAGATCTGGCCGGATGTGAAAGTGACCATCGGCCCGGTGCGCGACCATGGTTGGTTCTATGATTTCGACCGCAGCGAACCCTTCACCCCCGAAGATCTGGGCGCGATCGAAGCCAGGATGAAGCAGATCATCAACGCCCGTGACCCGGTGAAAACCGAAGTCTGGGATCGTGCCCGCGCCATCGCCTATTACGAAGAGCGCGGCGAGCCGTTCAAGGTGGAGCTGATCAACCGCATCCCCGAAGGCGAAGACCTGCGCATGTATTGGCATGGTGCCTGGCTGGACATGTGCCGCGGGCCGCATCTGCAACACACCGGGCAGGTGCCCGCCGATGCCTTCAAGCTGACGCATGTGGCCGGGGCCTATTGGCTGGGCGATGCCACCCGCCCGATGTTGCAGCGCATCTATGGCGTGGCCTTCAAGAACCGCGATGACCTCAAGGCGCATATGACCATGCTGGAAGAGGCCGCCAAGCGCGACCACCGCAAGCTGGGCCGCGAGATGGACCTGTTCCACCTGCAGGAAGAAGCGCCCGGCATGGTGTTCTGGCACCCGAATGGCTGGATGATCTACCGCACGCTGGAAGATTACATGCGCGGGCGGCTTCAGGCGGCGGATTACAAGGAAATCAAGACACCGCAGGTGGTTGACCGGGTGTTGTGGGAAAAGTCCGGCCATTGGGAGGCCTACCGCGAGAACATGTTCATCGTGGAGGTCGACGAGGATGGGGCCAAGGAAAAGCGCATCAACGCCCTGAAACCGATGAACTGCCCCTGCCATGTGCAGGTGTATAATCAGGGGCTGAAAAGCTACCGTGACCTGCCGCTGCGTCTGGCGGAATTCGGCTCGTGCCACCGCTATGAATCCTCGGGCTCCATGCACGGGCTGATGCGGGTGCGCGGCTTCACGCAGGACGATGCGCATATCTTCTGCACCGAGGATCAGATCGAGGCGGAATGCGCGGGCTTCATCGCGCTGCTGTCCAGCGTCTACAAGGATCTTGGCTTCGAGAAGTTCGACATCAAGCTATCCACCCGCCCTGACGTGCGGGTCGGATCGGACGAGGTGTGGGACAAGGCCGAAACCGCGCTGCAAAAGGCCATCGAAGGTCTGGGCCTGCCCTATGAGATCAACGAAGGCGACGGCGCCTTTTATGGCCCCAAGCTGGATTTCAAGCTGACCGACGCGATTGGCCGCGAATGGCAATGCGGCACCTTCCAGGCCGATTTCAACCTGCCGGTCCGGCTGGATGCAGAATATGTCGGTGAGGATGGCATGAAGCACCGCCCCGTCATGCTGCACCGCGCCGTGCTGGGCTCGTTTGAACGCTTTATCGGCATCCTGATCGAAAACTACGCAGGCAAGCTGCCGTTCTGGCTTGCGCCGCGTCAGGTGGTCGTCGCCTCCATCGTGTCGGATGCGGATGGCTATGTGCAGGAGGTTGTGTCGGACCTGCGCAAGATCGGCGTGCGGGCCGAGGCGGATGTGCGCAACGAGAAGATCAATTACAAGGTCCGCGAACATTCGGTCGGCAAGGTGCCGGTGATCCTCGCCATCGGCATGAAAGAGGTCGAAGAGCGCACGGTTTCGGTGCGCCGGCTGGGCGAAAACCGCACCGAAACGGCCACTCTGGACGCCATTCTGGCACAGCTTTCGGCCGAAGCGCGGATGCCCGACGGGCAATAAATCCAGAAGTTCCTTGCGAAAACAATTGGTTGAACAGGCGCCCCCTGTTCAACCAATTTTCTTGCTTTTTGCAAAAGCCATGGCATGATTTTCGATGTGACAACAGACTTTCGACCGCCTCCTGTTCCCAGGCAGCCGGACTAAATGGAAGACCCTGGCTGCACGGCCCGTGGCAATCGCGCCACGGGAGGACTGATGAAGGAGTGGCGGAATGCCGACGGGCACCGTGAAGTGGTTTAATGCGACCAAAGGCTTTGGCTTCATTGCGCCGGATGACGGCGGCAAGGATGTCTTCGTGCATATCTCGGCGGTGGAACGCGCCGGGCTCAAAGGGCTGAATGACAATCAGAAAATCGGCTACGAACTGCAATCGGGCCGCGACGGTCGCGCCTCGGCCAGCGATCTGCGGCTTCTGTAACGCCGTCCATCCGGCAAGAACGGCCCCTTCGGGGGCCGTTTTTCATGGCGGTAGGGCTCAGGCCAGCACCGCCGCCTGCGTCGCCTCGTCCCACCCAAGGAAAAAGCGCCCCTCCGCCTCGATCACCGGGCGTTTCATCACCGTGGGCTGCGCCGCGATCTGATCCTCGGTATCCGAGGCTTTCAGAAAATCATTGAAGGCGCGGTAGGTGGTGGATTGTTTGTTGATCAGGCGATCCCCGAATTCGCCCACCAGCCGGGCAATCTCGGCCTCGCTCAGCGGGGTCTTGCGCACGTCACGGAAAGTAACGGGTTTTCCAGCCGCCTCAAGCGCCTTCAGCGCCTTCTTGCAGGTGTCACAGGTGGGAATACCATAGAGGATCATCAGCTTGCCTTTCATGTCCGCGCGCGCAGGATAGCTGCCTCAGCCGTCAAGGCCAAGCGCGCGCGTGGCGGCAACTCCGGCCCAGGCGGCCACAGCCGTCAGGCAGGTGC
Source organism: Gemmobacter fulvus (assembly GCF_018798885.1). Taxonomy (NCBI): domain Bacteria; kingdom Pseudomonadati; phylum Pseudomonadota; class Alphaproteobacteria; order Rhodobacterales; family Paracoccaceae; genus Gemmobacter; species Gemmobacter fulvus. The sequence goes on from NZ_CP076361.1 coordinate 856,241, forward strand.
CCCAGATCACATCGGTGGCCACCATCGACCAATGCCAGTTGCGCATCACGGCATAGCTGGTGAATTCATAGGTGCCATAGGCCATGAAACCGATGACCGCCGCAGGCAGCAGCAGCGGCCCGCCCCGTAGCGCAGGCCACGACACCAGATAAACCAGCCCGGCGATATAGGCCGCATAGAACAGCACCGCAGGCGCCAGCCGGATCCCCTCCAGCAAGGCCCCGCCAAGGTGACGCTGGAACAGCGGCTGCATGACAAAGCGCAGCATCAGCGCATCCAGCGCCAGAAAGGTGATTGCGGTGATGATGTAGAGGCTGAGAATGGGCATGGCGGCTCCTTTTACCACAGATAGGACGCAACACACCTTCGGGAAGGGCAGAACAGTTCTGAGAGGCGAGAGGGGGGGCGCGGGCAAAGCGCCCAAACCGGCCAAAGGCACCAAAATCCGTGTAAAGATCAGAGGAAGGAAAAAGGGGCAGATCAAACCTGCCCCTCTTTCAACTGAAAACCTCACTCCCGCATATGGCCAGAAACTGCAAAATCGGAAGGATTGATGGTCACTTGCATTTCGCCAAATCTAGGGACTTGGGAACGATTCTGCTTCGTGCCCGGTTATGGCTCAACCAATCGCCGTCGCCCCCGAACTGAAAGCAGAAAACTTCACCCGTTTGTCTATTCTTGATAGTTACCCATTCAGGCAACCATCCAGGCTTACGCCCTTCTGGAATGAACTGAAGCTCCAAGCTCACAACATCGCCCGACAGAACTTCCGAGAAATACTCTTCCGTCTTTAGCCCTCGTTCAAGACGTTTATCACTCTCGCCAGCCCCACCCGAGACCATCACCCGATCAGATCGGCCGTCAAAGTTGTTGATAATGAGAGTAAGGCTGCCATCCGTACCGGCGTCTTGCTTTGCTGAGGTCTTAATGACCACATCAATATCTGCCCTTACCGGCGGCAAGTTCAACCAGTATGTAAAAAGCGCCACAATCACACCAGATACAAGCCCGATTGCGACGCCCTCAACGATTTTGAGCTTCAAAATTTCACGCACCATTTTACCCTATAAGTTAATATACGATGGCACTATCGCCAAATCCCTTCAAACTCCCGCCATTCGCCCTTGCTCATGCCGGATTGCTCCTGCGTCACCACTTCCCCGGCCAGACGGCGCTTCAGCACGTCGATTGCCTTTGCGCTCAGCGTCACGCCGCCCATGCGGTAATCCTCGAAGGCGCCAAAGGCGATGGGCAGCCAGTCGGCCACGACCTTGGCGATAGCTTCGGCATAGACGCGGATTTCGTATTGGGCGTGGGGGTCGGCGCGCAGGCGCAGGAAGTGGAACAGGTTGTGCAGATCCACCTTCCAATACCATTGGGTATAGATATTGGCGGGCAGGTTCATCCGCGCCAATTCGCGGGCAAGGCCCTGCTGGCCATCCTGGCTCAGCATCGCTTCGTAATTGTCATAGCTGCGGCTGGCGTCGGATTTCAGCATTTCCAGCACGCGGGCGGCCTCGGCGCCTTCCAGAACGGCCCCCCGCCCCTGATTGTTCACCGTCGATTGCGCGGCCAGATGTTCGGGCTGCGGAATATAGAATTCGCGGTCCATGATCGAATAACGCGCAGAGTATTCGTTCACATTGGCGGTGCGGTGGCGGATCCACTGGCGGGCCACGAAGATCGGCAATTTTACGTGCAGCTTGATTTCGCACATCTCGAACGGGGTCGAGTGCCAATGGCGCATCAGATAGCGGATCAGGCCTTCATCGTTCTGAACATGTTTGGTGCCGGCACCATAGCTGACCCGGGCGGCCTGCACGATGGCGGCATCATCGCCCATATAGTCGATCACCCGGATAAAGCCGTGATCCAGCACCTCATGCGCGCGATAGAGATGTGCCTCCATGCCTTCGGACACGGCGCGCAGCGTCGGGCGCGGGGTGGCCCGCAGGGCTTCGATCTCGGCTTTCTGGTCGGGGGTAAGCGGCATGGCGTCATCCTTATGAGTCGGGGCGACTATATCTTGCGGCGCGCGCCCATGCACCTGCGAGATGCAGGGCGATGCCCGGCGGGGCGCGGCATCGGGGCCACGCAGCCGCAGATTAACCGGCAATCCGTTGACTTGTGGGGCCAGAGCGCGGACACTTGCCCGCAACAAAAAAGCAAAATTGCGGGCAGTCTCATGGATTTCAGGTTGGCAATGACGGCAGCGCTGCTGCTTGCGGCATGCAGCGGCAACCCCTTTGTCGAAGGCGAGGGGGATGGTGGCGGCGGCGGTGGCGAGGGTGAAACGATCACCGTGCCGGAAAATCTCGCGGTCAATGTCAAGGGCGCGGCCTATGACGCCGACAAAGAGGTGTTGCAGCTCGCCCTGTCGGGGATCGACACCACGCCGGTTCTGGCCACCTATCAGCGCTATAAGAAACTGGATGTGCCCGGCTACAAGGCCTTCAAGGCGCAGGAAGATCCGCTGGACCGGATGTTCGTGGCCCTGGCCGCCGAAAGCAAGGATGGCTCGGTGCGCGCGGTGACGGCGGCGGATGGCGGGCAGTTCACCGTTGCATTTGGTGGCGGCCATTACGAGCGGGACGGCAAGTTTGACCGCCCGACCATCGGCAAGGGGCCGGGCGCAGGCCAGGTGACCTATGCCGGACGGTATGGTGGTGTGACGAACATCGACGCGCCCGGCAACCCGGACATTCTTCCCGTGCCCGACGGCACCGATCCGGTCCTGCTGCCAAGCCAGCCCAGCCGGGTGAAGGGCGATGCCTTCCTCAACGTGAACTTCGCCGACAATCTGGTGAACGGGGTGATCTACAACCGGGTTCTGGTCGATCACAAGATGTCGCTGGACGACGTGATCCTTGTGCCCACCAGCATTGCCGAGGACGGCACCTTTGCCGGAAACGTATCCGAGGATATCCGCAACGAGGATACCACCACGGTCAGCGGCAGCTATGGCGGCATCTTCGGCGGCAAGGATTCGGCGGCGGTTGCGGGTCTTGTCCATCTCGACAGCTTTGATGACAACGTCGATCTTGAAGAAGAGCATGGCGTCTTTGTGCTGACGCAATGCGGCAAACCGGGTGATGCCAAGATCTGCGATGGCGTGGCACCGAACTGACGCAGGCGGTGGCGCGATGCGGCATCGCCTGAGCGGCGGCTGGCGGGCGGGGCTGTTCAGCCTCGCCGTCGCCTTGTGCCTGTATACGCCGCTGCGCGCCGAACAGGGCGTTGCGATCCCGGTGGATCAGGCCCGTGCGGCGGCGGTTCTGGCCTGGCAGCACGGCGATCTGGAAACGGCACAGGCGCTGACCACGCGCCTGCTCGCCGCCGATGCGCAGGATCCGCTGGCCCATCATCTGACGGCGCTGATGGCGCTGGCAGAGGGCGATCTTGGCACCGCGCAACAGGCGGCACGCCGGGCCTATGGCGCGGCGCGCAGCGATCTGCAACGGCGCAATGCCGCTCTGGTGGCTGCCAATATCGCGGCCCGGCAGGAACGCGGCGTGGCGCTGCGCTATTGGTTGCGGCAGGCGACCGAGGCCGCAACCACCCCCGAAGACCGGCAGAGCGGCCAGCGCGCCTTGGCCCAACTGCGCCAGATCAGCCCGTGGACGGCGACCCTGCGCTTTTCAGCCAGCCCCTCGAACAACGTCAACGGTGGCGCAGACAGCCCGTTCAACGAAATTGATGGCGTGCCGGGTTTTGGCACGCTGGACGGCGATCTGCAGGCGCTGTCGGGCTTTGTCGCCGTCGCCAATGCCGATCTGAGCTATCGGCTCCGGCAAAGCGCGCAATCGGAAACGCGGCTGACCGCCGGGCTGTATCTGAAACGGGTCAAGCTGAGCGATGCGGCAGAGCGGCAGGCCGTCACCCTGTCCGGCAGTGATCTGGCGTCAAACGCGCTGGATCTGGGCCTGTCTCATGCAATGCGCCCCGCAGGATTGCCCGGCACGCTTGATGTCGATCTGGGCTTTGGTCTGGGCGAGGATGGCGACAGCGGCACCCGCACGACGCGGATCGGCCTGCGCCACAGCCTGCCGGTCAGCGATGCCACCGAACTCAGCTTCGGCATGGGCTGGGACATGGAGGAGGAAACCATCGCGCGGGGCCGCACGCAGCGGATGCCGCAGATCAATCTGTCGGCCAGCCATCTGCGGGCCAACGGGGATCGCATCGGGGCCTCCGCCTCGGCCTACAAGGTGGACAGCGTGAATGGCCAGCAACGGCGCAGCGGCGGCATGTTGCGCGCCAGCTATGCCCTCGGCGCGCCGGTCGGGCCGTTCCGGCTGAGCGGCAGTCTGGGCGGCAGTCTCGCCCATTACGAGGATTACATGGTCGGCCTGATACAGCCCCCCGGCGGGCGACGCGACCAGACCTTGTTCGGAGAGGTCAACCTGATGATGCCAGAGGTCAGTTGGGCCGGTTTCGCGCCGCAGATGACGGTGCGCGCCAGCCGGACGGATTCGAATATCTCGGCCTTTGACAGCACGCAGGTCGGCATCGTCTTTGGCCTGAAATCCCTGTTCTGAGCCGCAGCCCCCCTCGCCTTTCCCCCACCACTGCCTATGTTGGAGGGAACCGCGAAGGAGACTGCAATGACGATCCGTTATCTTCACACCATGGTCCGCGTGCTGGATCTTGAAAAATCCATGGCCTTCTACCGCCTGCTCGGGCTGGAAGAGACCCGGCGCCATGACAGTGAAAAGGGCCGGTTCTCGCTGGTGTTCATGGCCCCGCCCGGCCAGCCTGAGTGCCCGGTGGAGCTGACATGGAACTGGGATGGCGACAGCGGCCTGCCCAGCGACAGCCGCCATTTCGGCCATCTGGCCTATGCGGTGGATGACATCTACGCCACCTGCGCCGCCTTGCAGGCACAAGGCGTGGTGATCAACCGCCCACCGCGCGATGGCCACATGGCCTTTGTGCGCAGCCCCGACAATGTGTCGGTGGAGTTGTTGCAGGCAGGCGAGGCCCTGCCCCCGGCAGAGCCCTGGGCCTCGATGCCCAATACCGGCCATTGGTAAGCCGATGGGCCGGAGGCGAGCCCCGTCCTCTGGCCCGCGCTGCCGAATGGCGCATTTCATCCCCCGCACATGGATCGTGTGCTTGCGTCTGCGCGCAGGCTGCGGCATCCCGAAGGAATGATTGAAAGAGCTTTCCTGAATGTCGAGGCCTCGCTGACCGGGCGGCGCTGGGTGGGGCCGGGCCTCGAAGCAGAACGCCTGTCCGAGGCGATGGCGCAGATGACGCGCCTGCCGCTGGCGCTGTGTCATACGCTGGTCAAGCGCGGCGTCGCCCCGGCCGAGGCGCAGGCCTATCTCGCGCCCGCGCTGCGCGATCTGCTGCCCGATCCGATGGGGCTGCGCGACATGGGTCCGGCGGCTGACAGGTTTCTGGCGGCGGTCAAACGCCGCGAACGTATCGCGGTCTTTGCCGATTACGACGTGGATGGCGGCGCCTCGGCGGCCCTGCTGCTGATCTGGCTGCGCGCGATGGGGCGGCAGGCCACGCTCTATATCCCCGACCGCATCGACGAGGGCTATGGCCCCAATGTGCCCGCCATGCAGGCGCTGGCCGCAGCGCATGACCTGATTATCTGCGTCGATTGCGGCACCCTGAGCCATGAGCCGATCGCCGCCGCAAAGGGCGCTGATGTGGTGGTGCTGGATCACCATCTGGGCGGCGAAACCCTGCCTGACGCGCTGGCGGTGGTGAACCCGAACCGGCAGGACGAGGATGGATCTCTGGCGCATCTCTGTGCCGCATCGGTGGTGTTTCTGATGCTGGTCGAGGCCAACCGCCGCCTGCGGGCCGAGGGCGTGGCCGGGCCGGATCTGATGGCGCTGCTCGATCTCGTGGCGCTGGCCACCGTGGCCGATGTTGCTCCCCTGCTCGGGGTCAACCGCGCTTTCGTGCGGCAGGGGCTGAAGGTGATGGCGCGGCGCGAGCGGATCGGCCTGCGCGCGCTGGCCGATGTGGCGCGCATGGACAGCGCCCCCACCCCCTATGCGCTGGGATTCCTGCTGGGGCCACGCGTCAATGCCGGCGGGCGGATCGGACAGGCCGATCTGGGCGCGCGGCTGCTGGCCACCGAGGATGCCGCGGAGGCGGCAGCCCTGGCGGAACGGCTGGACCAGCTGAACACCGAACGCCGCGACATCGAGGCCGCCGTGCGCGCCGCAGCCCTTGCGCAGGCCGAAGCGCGCGGGTTGGACGGGCCGCTGGTCTGGGCTGCCGGGGAAGGCTGGCATCCGGGTGTGGTCGGCATTGTCGCCGCGCGGCTGAAAGAGGCGACCCATCGCCCGGCTGTGGTGATCGGGCTGGAGGGCGGCATCGGCAAAGGCTCTGCCCGCTCGGTCAGCGGTGTGGATCTCGGCGCGGCGGTGCAGCGGGTGGCGGCAGAAGGGCTGCTGCTGAAAGGCGGCGGGCACAAGATGGCCGCTGGCCTGACCGTGGCCGAAGATCAGCTGGAGGCGGCCATGGCCCGGCTGGGCGAATTGCTGGCCAAACAGGGAGCGGGCCTTGGCGGGCCGGGTGATCTGCGGCTGGATGGCCTGCTGTCGCCAGCGGCGGCCACGCTGGCGCTGGTGGAGCAACTGGAAGAGGCCGGCCCCTTCGGCGCCGCCTCGCCCGCGCCGCGCTTTGCCTTTGCCGATCAAGCTGCGCAGGGGCGGCGGATCGGCGAAAACCATCTGCGGATCAGCTTTGGCGACGGCATGGGGGCCAAGCTGGAGGCGGTGGCCTTTGGTGCCTTCGACGGACCACTCGGCCCGGCGCTGGAGACTCCGGGCCATCAGCGCTTCCATCTGGCGGGCAGGCTGGAGCTGAACACCTATGGCGGCCGCACCAAGGTACAGCTGCGGCTGGAAGATGCGGCACGCGCATGAAAGATTTGTGCATTTTTCCTCTTGCGCATCAGATACCTGCCCGTTAGATACCGCCGCACTGACCACGGCCCGTTCGTCTATCGGTTAGGACACCAGGTTTTCAACCTGGGAAGAGGGGTTCGACTCCCCTACGGGCTGCCAGTTCTCCCTGTAGATCTGATGTGAATTCAAAGGCCTAGGCCTTTGATCGCCTGCAGCTTCCTGCACACAAGGCTTCCCCCTTTACCTGCCCGCCCGCGCTCTGTTAACTTTGCCGCCATAAGGGCCGCAAAGGCCCGGCAGAGCAGTAAGGGGCCGCGGCCCGTCATGTATCAGGAGCCAGTCATGTTCACCCCCCACCCGGCGGGCGCGCTTTGCGCCGTGGTTTCGATGATCTGTGGCGCGGCGCTTAGCCCCGCTCAGGCCGAGGTTCTGGGCGGGCGGCTGTCGCTGGCGCATTCGGCCTTTGTCGATGACACAAGCATGGCAAAATCCGCCGCTGTCGGCTCCATCGAACTGCCGATGGGCGAGCGGTTTTCGATGCAGTCGGATCTGGGTCTGGCCGGGCTGCATGCGCTGGATGACAAGACGGTCAATATCACCACCCATGCCATCCTGCATTTCGGCGCGGACTCGGCGGCGGGGCTGTTTTATGGCGTCGACATGATGAATGGCGGCAGCGACGATTTTCTCGGGCTGGAATATGGCCGCAACCTCGGTGCGGCGCAGGTCGAGGCCTATGTGGCCGGGATCGATTCTGCCGAAGGCAGCGCCACCCTTCTGGGGCTTGCGGGGGAAATGCCGCTGTCGGGCGGGCCGTTCAGCCTGGGTGCCGCGCTGGATCATGCCTCGGTGGGTGGCGGGCGCTCTGCGACGCGCTTTGGCCTGACCGGCGGCTATGCAGTGGGGGAAAGCACCCGGCTGGTGGCCGAGATCGGCACGCTGGGCGGCGGCATCGGCGTCGATGACACCTCGGGTGGCTATGTCAAAGTGGGGGTGGATTTCACCTTTGGCCGCAATGCCGGAACCACTTTCGGGCAGCGTTCGGTGTTCAACAGCATTCCGGGCCTTTAGGCCCGGCGACCCAAAGCGCCTCAGCGGCGGCGCAGCCGGATCACCACATCTACCTTGGCAATCTCCATCCCATCCGGCGCATCGGGCAGGCGCAAGATTTCCAGCTGTTCGGCAGGCGCATCGGTCAGGCTGGCGCTGTCTTCCCAATAGAAATGCGGATGGTCATCCATGCGGGTGTCGAAATAGCTTTTCGACCCGTCCACCACCACTTCCTGCATCAGCCCCGCTTCGCAAAAGGCGCGCAGCGTGTTGTAGACGGTGGCAAGGCTGACTTTCTCTTCGCCGCTGACAGAGGCGGCATAAAGGCTTTCCGCCGTCACATGGCGGTTCTCGCCATCCCCGACCAGCAGCGCTGCCAGCGCAACACGTTGCCGCGTCGGGCGCAATCCGCCCCGCGCCAGCCATTCCGTGCCGCGTTCTGTTTCTGTCTGAGCCATGGGCCTGCGTTTATCCCCGTGATCTGATCCCTGACCTGCAATAATAGGGTGCAGACCTGTCGGTTTCAAACGCAATCGCAAATCAATTGTATTTGCCCTCCCTTCTGCGGCCCCGCCAGCCCCCTTGCCCGCCCTTGCCATGCCCAAGACCGGGATGTTACAGGGAGCAAAATGGATGCGGGGGAGCGAAAGCCTGATGGCGGCATATCCGACGAGTTTCGACCGGGAAGACCTTCTGAAATGCGCGCGCGGCGAGCTGTTCGGCCCCGGCAATGCGCAGCTTCCTGAGCCGCCGATGCTGATGATGGATCGCATCACCGAAATTTCCGAAGATGGCGGCGCCCATGGCAAGGGCCATGTGGTGGCCGAATTCGACATCACGCCCGATCTGTGGTTCTTTTCCTGCCACTTCCCGGGCAATCCGATCATGCCCGGCTGCCTTGGCCTTGATGGCCTGTGGCAGCTGACCGGCTTCAATCTGGGCTGGCGCGGCTGGCAGGGGCGCGGCTACGCACTCGGTGTGGGCGAAGTCAAGCTGACGGGCATGGTGCGCCCCGATCGCAAGATGCTGCGCTATACCGTCGATTTCACCAAAGCCGTGCAGACCCGCCGCCTGACCATGGGCGTGGCCGATGGCCGCGTCGAGGCGGATGGCGAGGTCATCTATCTGGTCAAGGACATGAAGGTCGCGCTCTCCGCGAGCTGATCTGGATTTAGGAGGAACGCCCATGCGTCGCGTCGTCATCACCGGGATCGGCATCGTCTCCCCCATTGGCAATACCGCAACCGAAGTCGAAGCCTCGCTGCGCGCCGGGCGCTCGGGTATCGTGTTTTCGCCCGAATATGCCGAACATGGCTTCCGCAGCCAGGTTCACGGCATGCCGCAGATCAAGCTGGAAGACGAGATCGACAAACGCGATCTGCGCTTCATGGGGCCGGGGGCTGCCTATAACTTCATCGCCATGCGGCAGGCCATCGCGGATGCGGGCCTGACCGAGGCCGAAGTCTCGAACGAACGCGCGGGCCTGATCATGGGCTCGGGCGGGCCATCGACCTCCAACTTCTTCCTCGCGCATCAGACCGTGATCGAAAAGGGCGCACCCAAGCGCATGGGGCCGTTCATGGTGACGCGCTGCATGTCCTCGACCAATTCGGCCTGCCTTGCCACGCCGTTCAAGATCAAGGGCGTGAACTACTCGATCACCTCTGCCTGCTCCACCAGCGCCCATTGCATCGGCAATGGCACCGAGCTGATCCAGATGGGCAAGCAGGACATCGTGTTTGCCGGCGGTGGCGAGGAACTGGACTGGACTCTGTCCTGCCTGTTCGACGCGATGGGGGCCATGTCGTCGAAATACAATGACGCACCGGCCACGGCGAGCCGTGCCTTTGATGCCACCCGCGACGGGTTCGTGATTGCAGGCGGCGGCGGTGTGGTGGTTCTGGAAGAGCTGAATCACGCGCTGGCGCGCGGGGCCAAGATCTATGCCGAAGTCACCGGCTATGGCGCGACCTCGGACGGGCATGACATGGTGGCCCCCTCGGGCGAGGGCGGCGAACGGTCGATGCGGCTGGCGGTCTCCACCCTGCCCGCAGATCGCAAGATCAGCTATATCAACGCCCATGGCACCTCGACCCCCGCGGGCGACGTGACCGAGGTGAAAGCCATCCGCCGCGTGTTCGGCGAGGGCAGCGTGCCGCCGATCTCGTCGACAAAATCGCTGACCGGGCACAGCCTGGGTGCCACCGGCGTGCATGAGGCGATCTATTCGCTGCTGATGCTCCAGGGTGATTTCATCACCGCTTCGGCCAATGTGACCACGCTGGACCCGGAGCTGAAGCCCGAAGAAATCGCCACCACCTACCGCGAGAATGTCGGCATGGATTCGGTGCTGTCCAACAGCTTCGGCTTCGGTGGCACCAATGCGACACTGGTGATGAGCAAATACCGGGGCTGAACCGCCCCGGCCTTCCACTGACATTTCAAGGAGAGCCCGTATGGCCGATCTGATGAAGGGCAAACGCGGCCTCGTGATGGGCGTGGCCAATGAACGCTCGATTGCCTGGGGCATTGCCAAGGCGCTGGCCGATGAAGGGGCAGAGCTTGCCTTCTCGTATCAGGGCGAGGCCTTCGGCAAACGGGTGGAGCCGCTGGCCGCCTCGGTCGGCAGCGATTTCCTCGTCGATGTCGATGTGACCAATGATGACAGTCTGGATGGCTGCTTTGCCGCGCTGAAAGACCGCTGGGGCACGCTCGACTTTCTGGTTCATGCCATCGCGTTTTCCGACAAGAACGAGCTGACCGGCCGGTTCATCAACACCAGCCGTGGCAATTTCAGCCATTCGCTGAACATCTCGTGTTTCAGCTTCATTGACGTCAGCCGCCGCGCGGCAGAGATGATGCCCGATGGCGGCAGCCTGATCACCCTGACCTTCCAGGGGTCCAACCGTGTCACCCCCAATTACAACGTGATGGGCGTGGCCAAGGCGGCACTGGAAAGCGCCACGCGCTATCTGGCGAATGATCTGGGGCCGCAGAAGATCCGCGTGAACGCGATTTCCCCCGGCCCGATGAAAACGCTGGCCGGTGCGGCCATCGGTGGTGCCCGCGCCACCTATCGCCACACCGAGGCCAATGCACCGCTGCGCTCCAACGCGACGCTTGAGGCTGTCGGCGGCACGGCGGTCTGGCTCTGCTCGGATTACGGTGCCTTCACCACCGGCGAAGTGGTCCGCGTCGATGGCGGCTTTCATGTGCTGGGCATGCCGCAGGCCGACAACCTCTGAGGCCCCTTTACGCCTGATCCCTGCACAAGCCCCGGCCCCGCACCGGGGCTTTGTCATATAGACCGATGGTTTAGACAGGCCCGCCTGTGCCGCTCTGGTATAAACCAATCGGTCAAAATCCGCCTAAACCTCGGGCAGGTAAGGATTTACTTACTTTGAAACTCAGATTTGCCTTCTTAGGGTTTCCCCCGTCCCTGCCCCGACGGTGCCGCCCCGGCCCTGAGAGGCATCCGTGATATTGTGAGGAGCGAAGATGCGCATCATTACCGAAACCCCCCGGCGCGATACCAGCGGCAACAGCGGCACCTACGACCACATCGACGACCTGCTGACCATTCCCGGCGCGCAGATCAGCACCATCAAGATCGGCGGCACGGCGCAGGGCTTTGCCCATGTGGGCGGCTCCACCTTCACTGACTATGACACCTTCCGCACCAATCTGACGGCAGGCGAGAAATACCGTCTGGTCTTTACCCCCGAGAATCCCGAAAAATTCTATTCCAACGCGATCATCTGGTCGCAGAACCCCAATGGCGACGACACCGAGCTGCTGATGAACGCCATCGGCGCGCCCAATACCTATATCCGGGGCTCGCTCTATTCCGATATTTTCGAGGTCGGCGCCTCGGGCACGCAGTATTTTTCGTTCCAGATGGGCGTGTCGGGCAATGTGATCCTCAACCCGAACATTTCGCAGCTGGGTTATACCCTGACGCTGGAGCGGATCGGGCCGTCGATCATCAATGGCACCGCCCGCAACGACAACCGCAGCGGCGACAGCGGGTCGAACAAGATGTTCGGCTTTGGCGGCAATGACACGCTGAATGGCCTCGGCGGCACCGATACGCTGGAAGGCGGCACCGGGCAGGATGTGCTGTCGGGCGGCAAGGGCAATGATCAGCTGCTGGGCGGCAGCGGCAATGACCGGCTGACCGGCGATTCCGGCGCGGATCGTCTGGATGGCGGGGCCGGCAAGGATACGCTCAGCGGTGGCACCGGCAAGGATACCCTGATCGGTGGCGCGGGCGACGATGTGTTCCAGTTCAAGGATCGCCCCGGCAAGACCACTGCCGATACGATCCGCGATTTTGGTCAGGGCAATGACCGGATCGCGCTGGATGACGCCGTGTTCACCGGCTTTGACGACACCGGGCGGCTGGATGCCGATGCCTTTGTGATCGGCAAATCGGCCCAGACCGAAGATCACCGCATCATCTATGCCCGCTCCAGCGGCGAGATCTACTACGATGCTGACGGGGTTGGCGGCGCAAGCCGCGTGCTGATCGCCCGCGTCGAGCCGGGCCTGACGCTGAGCGCCGACGATTTCATGGTGTTCTGAGGCCGTCTTGGCCCTTGGCCTGCGCGGCGGTCAGTCCGCGCGGGCCTGCCCCTCAGGGGCGCTCAGATCGCCCTGAAACACCGCCGAGACTTCGGCGCGGATGATGCGGGCAATCTGCGCACAATCGTCAAGGCTGAAGGTCAGCGGCAGCCGCATGTCCAGAATGGCATGCAGCACCCTGTCACTCGCGGGCATCGGTTCTGACGGGGCATAGGCCCAGTTTTCATAACGCGAGGTGAAGGCGACCGGATCGGGCGCGCCGAACCATTTAAGCTCCACCCCCCGCGCGGCACAGCGCGCCACCACGGCGCGGATCGCCTCGGGTGCCCAATCCAGCAGCAGGAACTGATAGGACGAGGCCACGAACCCTTCGGCCTCGGGGCGGGCAATCCGGGTCAGGCCGGGGGTCTGCGCCAGCCCGTCATCCACCACCTGATAGCGCGCATTCCAGCGGGCGCATTGCGTCGCCAGATCCGCCAGTTGCGGGCGCAGGATCGCCGCGCGCAGATTGTCCATCCGGCCCGAAATATTCGGCGTGACCAGCCGCAGATCGGCAAAGGCCTCGGGCGGCGGGGCGGCGCGGTGCCGGTCATAGAGCATGTAGCTGCCCGACAGCAGGATCGCCCGCGCCATCGCCTGCGCATCATCCGAAATCAGCAGACCGCCCTCGCCGGAATTGGCGTGTTTGTATGTCTGCGTCGAATAGCAGCCCATCGCGCCCCAGCGCCCGGTCAGGCGGCCCTGCCAGGCCGCGCCCATAGTATGCGCGCAATCCTCGATCACCGTGATGCCCCGCGCGTCACACAGCCGCATCAGGGCCGCCATGTCGCAGATATGGCCGCGCATATGGCTCAGCATCAGCACCCGCGCCTGCCCGGCCTTGGCGGCCAGATCGTCGAGGTCGATCACCAGCCCTTCGGTGACACCGACAAACACCGGCACCGCCCCCACGCTGGCAATCGCGCCGGGCACCGGGGCCAGCGTGAAGGCATTGGTCAACACCCGGTCGCCCGGCCCCACGCCGTAGGCGCGCAGGGCACAGGCCAGCGCATACCCGCCCGAGGCCACGGCGAGGCAATAACGCGCGCCGGTCTGGGCGGCGAATTCCTCTTCCAGAAGCGCCGCCTCGGCGACTTCGCCCGCTGCGGTGTTGTAACGATGCAAACGCCCCGATTGCATCACCCGCAGGGCTGCGGCAATCGCGGCCTCGGGGATCGGGTCTTGCTGGGTGAAGCTGCCGGTAAATCGTTCCATGCCGGATACATGATGCGCAGGCGCGCGCCTGTCAACGCAGCGGCGCAACAAGGCCTTGGCACCGCCCGGTCAACATGCAACCAAGGGATGTCCCAGCCGGAGCTTTGCCATGCGTCTGACCGCCCTGTTGTTTGCCGCCGCGCTTGCGGCATTTGCCCCCGGCAGCGCCCGCGCCGATCTGGTGATCACTGGGCGCGATGCCCAGAAACTGCATTGCGCGGGCCTGCTCTGGGTCGTGTCGGAACGGCTGGATCGCGGCGGTTTGCTGCCGCCGGAAAGCCTGATGCAGGCGCGCACGGCGGCGCTGATGATCCTGTCGCAGTTGCCGGGCAGCGAACGGGATCGCGCGCGGGCTTTGGCCCAGCGGGCGGCGCGGATCGGCCAGAACCGCGACACCGTGGCACTGATGGAGGAATTTGACCGCAACGCGGCCTGGTGTCAGCGCAATTTCCTCAACTGAGCATCTGCGCGGCAAGGCCCGGCAGATCGGCAAACCGGTGCAGCAGCGCCTCGGGGGCCAGACGCGCCACATCCGACCCTTCGGGGCCAAAGCTGACCAGCACGCAGGGCACGCCCACGGCGGCGGCAGTCTTGCGGTCAGTCTCGGTATCACCGATCAGCATGGACCGCCTGACCACGCCCCCCGCCTGCTCCACCGCCGCAACATAGGGGGCCGGATCTGGCTTGCGGGTCGGCAAGGTATCGGCGCCGATCAGACTGCCGAACAGCCCGCGGATGCCCAGCCGCTGCACCAGCATTTCAGCCAGCGCTTCGGGTTTGTTGGTACAGATGGCGGTGGCAAAGCCCGCCGCGCGCAACGCCTCCACCGCCGCCGCCGCGCCGGGATACAACCGGGTATGCGTGTCGATCCCCTCGGCATAGGCCGCCAGCAGAACCGGATATTGCGCGGCGACCAGTTCCGGATCCTGTTGCCCCAGCCGCGCCAGACCCGCCGTCAGCATCGCCCGCCCGCCCTGAAAGGCGATCAGCGCATCCTGCACCGGATCCAGCACATCGCCATGGCCCAGCCCGCGAAAGCAGGCATTCGCCGCCGCGATCAGATCAGCCGAAGTATCGGCCAGCGTGCCGTCGAGATCAAAAACAACTGTGCGCATCTTGATGAAACCTGCCGTAAGGATGTGTGAAGCCGCATGGCTTGCGCCCCGCCCGATCCCGGTTAAAACGGGCGCAACAAGAAGGAAAGGGGCACCATGCCTGTCTCGCTCGTCATTCTGGCCGCCGGTCAGGGCACGCGGATGAACTCCGAACGGCCCAAAGTGCTGCATCACATCGCAGCCGCCCCGATGCTGCACCACGCCATGCAGGCGGGGCAAGCCCTGTCGCCCGACCGGGTGGTGGTGGTGGCGGGCCATGGGGCCGAGGCGGTGCGCAAGGCGGCACTGGCCTTTGATGACAACTGCGAGGTGGTGGTGCAGGCCGAACAGCTGGGCACCGGCCATGCCGTGGCGCAGGCGGCCCCGCTGCTGGCGGGGGCGGCGGGCGATACCGTGGTTCTTTACGGCGACACGCCCTTCATCCGCGCCGAGACGCTGGAGGCGATGCTACTGGCGCGGGCGCGGCACGCCGTGGTGGTGCTGGGCTTCGAGGCGCGTGACCCGGGCCGTTATGGCCGCCTGATTGCCGAGGGCGACGCCTTGCAGCGCATCGTGGAATACAAGGATGCAACAGATGAAGAACGCGCGATAACGCTTTGTAACTCTGGCGTTATCTGCGCCGACAGCGCCACGCTGTTCGATCTGGTCGCGGCGCTTGGCAATGACAATGCGGCGGGCGAATATTACCTGACCGATATTGTGGAGCTGGCCCGCGCGCGCGGCCTCTCGGCCGGTGTCGTCACCTGCCCCGAGGCCGAAACCATGGGTATCAACACCCGCGCGCAACTGGCCGAGGCGGAAGCCGCCTTCCAGAGCCGCGCCCGCGCCGAGGCGTTGGAAAACGGCGTGACGCTGACCGCGCCGGACACCGTGTTTTTCGCGCTGGATACCCATATCGGGCGCGATGCGATCATCGGAGCCAATGTGGTGTTCGGCCCCGGTGTGACCATTGAAAGCGAGGCGGAAATCCTTTCCTTCTGCCATCTGACCGGCTGTCATGTGTCGCGCGGCGCCAGCGTCGGCCCCTTTGCCCGGCTGCGCCCCGGCGCCGAGCTGGCCGAGGATGTGCATGTCGGCAATTTCGTCGAAATCAAGAATGCCATTCTGGATGAAGGCGTGAAGGTTGGCCATCTGACCTATCTGGGCGATGCCGATGTGGGCGAGTTCACCAATATCGGCGCGGGTACCGTGACCTGCAATTATGACGGCGTGAACAAGCACCGCACCCGCATCGGCAAACGTGCCTTCATCGGATCGGACACGATGCTGGTGGCGCCGGTTTCGGTTGGCGATGGCGCGATGACCGGCTCTGGCTCGGTCATCACCCAGGACGTGCCGGGGGATGCGGTGGCGCTGGGGCGGGCCAAACAGGTGAACAAACCCGGCCTCGCCCCGAAATTGTTCGATATGTACAAAGAGATTAAGGCAAAACGCCAGAAAGGCGCGTAAAATGTGCGGTATTGTTGGGGTTCTGGGCAACAACCAGGTCGCGCCGCTTTTGGTTGAGGCGCTGAAACGGCTGGAATATCGCGGCTATGACAGCGCAGGCATCGCCACGGTGAACGACGGCGCGCTGGATCGCCGCCGCGCCATCGGCAAGCTGGTGAACCTGTCCGACCTTCTGGTGCATGAACCGCTGGCCGGACGTGCCGGGATCGGCCATACCCGCTGGGCCACGCATGGGGCGGCCACGGTGGCCAATGCCCATCCGCATCGCGCCGGCAGTGTGGCCGTGGTGCATAATGGCATCATCGAAAACTTCCGCGAGTTGCGGGCCGAACTGACCGGCGCTGGCTATCACTTTGAATCCGAGACCGATACCGAAGTGGTGGCCCTTCTGCTGCGCCACGAGCTGGCGCAAGGCAAATCGCCGCGGGATGCCGCCGAAACCGTGCTGCCGCGGCTGCATGGCGCCTTTGCGCTGTGCTTCCTGTTTGAGGGCGAGGATGATCTGCTGATCTGTGCCCGCAAAGGCTCGCCGCTTGCCATCGGCCATGGTGACGGCGAGATGTTCGTGGGCTCGGATGCCATTGCGCTGGCCCCGATGACCGACCGCATCACCTATCTCGAAGAGGGCGACTGGGCCGTTGTCACCCGCGCCGGGGCCGAGATCTTTGATGTGGCCAACCGTCGGGCCAACCGCGCCGTGCAGCGGATCCAGGTCGATGCGACCCGCATCGAAAAGGGCGGCTACAAACATTTCATGGCCAAGGAAATTGCCGAACAGCCGGTGGTTCTGGCCGATGCGCTGAAACATTATGTGGAAAACAGCGGCGGCGCGCATCCGACCCTGCGCCTGCCCGAAGGCGTGGATTTCACCGGCGTCGACCGTCTGACGCTGGTGGCCTGTGGCACCGCCTCTTATGCCTGCCATGTGGCGAAATACTGGTTCGAGCAACTGGCGGGCCTGCCCTGCGACATCGACATCGCGTCAGAGTTCCGCTACCGCGAACCGCCGCTGTCAGACAGGTCCTGGGCGCTGTTTGTCAGCCAGTCGGGCGAAACCGCCGATACGCTGGCCGCCCTGCGCTATGCCAAGGACAAGGTGGCGAAGGTGCTGTCGGTGGTCAATGTGCCCACCTCCTCCATCGCGCGGGAATCCGATCTGGCGCTGCCGATCCTGGCCGGGATCGAGGTCGGCGTGGCCTCGACCAAGGCCTTCACCTGCCAATTGGCCGTGCTGGCGCTGTTGGCGCTGAAAGCCGCGCAGGATCGCGGGCGGCTCACCCCGGCAGAGCTGGCCGCACATCTGGCGCAGTTCCGGCTGCTGCCCGGCCTGATGAACCACGCGCTTGGCCTTGCCGGTGACATCGAAAAACTGTCAGAGCAACTGGCCGAGGCGCAGGACGTGCTGTTCCTTGGCCGGGGCCCGATGTTCCCACTGGCCCTGGAAGGGGCGCTGAAGCTCAAGGAAATCAGCTATATCCACGCTGAAGGCTATGCCTCGGGCGAGCTGAAACACGGCCCCATCGCGCTGATCGACGCCCGCGTGCCGGTGATCGTGCTGGCCCCGCGCGACCATCTGTTTGAAAAGACCGTCTCCAATATGCAGGAGGTCATGGCCCGCCATGGCAAGGTGCTGCTGATGTCGGATGCGGCGGGGGTGGCCGAGGCGGGCATGGGCTGCTGGAAAACCCTGACCCTGCCGCAGGTGCCCGATCTGTTTGCGCCGATCCTCTATGCGATCCCGGCGCAGCTGCTGGCCTATCACACCGCGATTGCCAAAGGCACCGATGTGGATCAGCCGCGCAATCTGGCCAAATCCGTGACGGTGGAGTGATGGCAAAACAGTTTGACGCCTTCAGCGACGATCACCGCAGCTTCATCGCGGCCCAGCCGATCTATTTTGTGGCCACCGCCGCGCCCGATGCCCGCATCAACCTCAGCCCCAAGGGCATGGACAGCCTGCGCGTGATCGGCCCCAACCGGCTGATCTGGCTGAATGTCACCGGATCGGGCAATGAAACGGCGGCGCATCTGGCGCAGGATGCGCGCATGACGGTGATGTGGTGCAGCTTCTCGCAGCGCCCGCTGATCCTGCGCGCCTATGGCACGGCGCGCGTGCTGCATCTTGCCGATGCCGACTGGCCAGAGCTTGCGGCGCTGCTGCCCGATCTGCCGGGTGCCCGGCAGATTTACGATCTGACGGTCGATCTGGTGCAGACCTCTTGCGGCTACGCCGTGCCCTTCATGGAGTTCAGCGCCGAACGCCCGGTGCTGCGCAACTGGGCCGAAGGCAAGGGCCCTGACGGGCTGCGCGACTATTGGTCGGACCGGAACCGCCAATCCATCGACGGGCTGCCCACCGGCATCGCCGCCAATCTCGGAGAGACAGAATGACCCCGACCGAGGCTCTGGCCCAGATCGAAGCCGCCGCCCTGCCCGGAAAAGCCGCCGAAATGGCCGCCTATCACAAGGCCGAACGTCGGTATCTGGGCACCGCAAACCCCGAGATCGACGCACTGACCAAAGCCTGGCGGGCGGAACTGACGCTTGAGGATCGCCTTGCGCTGGCCGAGGCCCTGTGGGTCAGCAATATCCATGAAGGCCGCATCGCCGCCGCCAAATTGTTGACGCAAGCCCGCATCCGCCCGGATGACAGCGCCGCCTGGCAGCTGATTCAAGGCTGGGTGCCGGACTTTGACGCCTGGGCCATTGCCGATCATGCCACCATTGCGGGGCAGAAGCGCGTGATGGCCGACCCAGAGCGGCTGGACGCGGTCGAAGCCTGGATCACCGCCCCGAATATGTGGGTGCGCCGTGCCGCGCTGGTCATCACCCTGCCCTTCGCAAAGCTCGCCTTTCCGAAACCGGCAGAGCTTGCGGCACGCGAACGCGCCTTGGGCTGGGCCGCCGCTTATGTGGGCGATCGGGACTGGTTCATCCAGAAGGCCATCGCAAGCTGGCTGCGCGATCTGTCAAAGCATGATGCCGCCCGCGCCGCGCAGTTTCTGGCCGAACATGGGCCTTACCTGAAATCCTTTGCCCGCAAGGAAGCGGCGCAATACCTGCCCGCCTCCGACGCGTCGTGACCGTGCCGCCGGGAGGGCTTTTGCCCTCCCGGCGCATGGGGATCAGCGCGGGAATACCTCGACCTGCGGCAGATCGGTCAGGCCAAGACCGGCCGCCCGAAACGCCGCGAGCGACAGTTGCGCCGCCCCGTCGCCCGGCAACAGATCCACCTGCACCGTCTGCCCGCCTGCGGTCTTGACAAGCCCCGGCACCGGCGCGCTAACCAGCGACGATTTCAGCCAGAAGCCCGGCACCGTCACATCCCCCAGACTGACCACCACCTTGCCCAAAGGCGCCACCTGCACCGGAACCGTGGCCGCTGTGGCCGCCGCCCGTTGTGCTTCGGTTGTGGTATCCAGCGTCTCGGCGGTTCTGGCCCCGGCGCTGGGGCGCGGTGCCGTCAGCGCAGGGCTGGGGGCGGCAGCGACGGGCGCAGCCGTCCGCGTCTCCTCGCGTTTCAGAAAATCCGGCATCGCCCCGCAGCCCGCCAGCAGCGCGGCGCATAGCCCAAAACCCATCCAGCGCAGCATGATATTCTCCTCTGCAATCTTGGGGATACGATAGTCGGGGGGGAACGGCGCAGCAACCGTCGCTTTCGCGCTTGCTGCACCGGGGGCAAAGGCTTAGAATCATTCCATGAACGCTCCATTGATCGACCCCTTCGCCCGCGCGATCAGTTACTTGCGCGTCTCGGTCACTGACCGCTGCGATTTCCGCTGCGTCTATTGCATGTCGGAAAATATGACCTTCCTGCCCAAGGCCGACCTTCTGACGCTGGAAGAGCTGGACCGCATGTGTTCCACCTTCATCGGGCTTGGCGTCGAAAAGCTGCGCATCACCGGCGGCGAGCCTTTGGTGCGCAAGGGCATCCTGACCTTCTTTCAGGCGATGAAACGGCATCTGGACCGTGGCGCGCTGAAAGAGCTGACGCTGACCACCAATGGCAGCCAGCTTGCCCGCTATGCGGCGGATCTGGCCGCCTGTGGCGTGCGGCGGATCAATGTCTCGCTCGATACGCTGGATGCGACGAAGTTCGCGCAGATCACCCGCTGGGGGCGGCTGCCGCAGGTTCTGGAGGGCATAACTGCCGCCAAGGCTGCGGGCTTGCGCGTCAAGATCAACACCGTGGCGCTGAAAGGCTTCAACGAAGATGAACTGTTCACGCTGGTCGACTGGTGTGCGCAGGAAGGCCATGACCTGACCTTCATCGAGGTGATGCCGATGGGCGATCTGGGCAATGAGGATCGGCTGGACCAGTATTGGCCGCTGTCCGACCTGCGCGCCCGCTTGGCCACGCGCTTTACCGTCACCGATCTGGCCGAGCGCACGGGTGGCCCCGCCCGCTATCTGCGGCTGGAACAGACCGGGCAGAAGATCGGCTTTATCACGCCCCTGACCCATAATTTCTGCGAAAGCTGCAACCGCGTGCGGCTGACCTGCACCGGCGAATTGTATATGTGCCTTGGGCAAGAGGATATGGCCGACCTGCGCGCGCCGCTGCGGGCCAGTGCCGATGATGCCGTGCTGGTGCAGGCCATCCGCGATGCGATCCTGAAAAAGCCGAAAGGGCATGATTTCGATTATTCCCGCCAGAAAGTCGCGGGGCAGATGACCCGCCACATGAGCCATACGGGTGGCTGAGCGGGATCAGAACAGGATCCGCAGGGGTCTTTCTGATGGCGGAGCCCTGCGGCTGTCTTTTGAAAACTGTGTCATGCAGGGCCGATCCGAATGAATATCTCGTCTGACTCCGGCCTGTTTCTGCGGGCGCTTGCGCATCTTCTGCCCGCCATGGCCCGCCCGCCGCTGCGCGAGGCGCTGCGCGCCGGGTTGGGAGGGGCCTTGGCGCTCGGGCTGATGGCCGTGCTGCTGGAACGGTTCCGCCCCGAGACGGCCGGCATGATGCTGATCGCGCCGCTGGGGGCGACCGCGTTTTTGCTGTTTGCCGTGCCGAACAGCCCGCTCGCCCAGCCCTGGCCCGCTCTGGTCGGCAATATGCTGTCGGCCCTTGTCGCCACAGCGGTGGTGATGGCGGGCCTACCGCAACCGATTGATATCATTCTGGCAATTGGTGGATCCTTTGTCGCCATGGCGCTCGCCCGTGCCATGCACCCGCCCGGTGCTGCCGTGGCGCTCTGGGCTGTGCTGACAGCCCCGGTCATTCAGGAGATCGGTTATGCCTTTGTCCTGACCCCGGTGGCGGTCGACACCGCGCTGTTGATTCTGGCGGCAACGATCTGGAACCGCGCGACGGGCCGCGCCTATCCGTTCCGCCTGCCGATCGACGCGCCAAGCCCGCCCGCCCCGATCCGCCGCGCCCTGCCGCCACCGGAAGAGCTGGAAACGCTGCTGGAAAGCCTGCGTCTGACGGCGAATATCGGGGTGGAGGATCTGACGCGCCTGCTTGAAGAACTCGAACGCCGCCACCCACATTCTGCGCCGCCGCCGCGCTGATCGCTCAGCCCAGCCTGCCCAGCACCGAGTGCAGGCTTTCGGCCGAAAACGGCAGATCCAGCACGAACCAGCGCCCCGCCCCGATGGGGCGATCCCCCCACAGCGACACCACCGCCCCGCCCAAAGCTTCGATCCGTGCAGGTAAATCGGCCTTCGCCAGATCCTCGGCACAAAGATTGACAAAGGCCGCCGTCAGCCCCGGCAATTCTGCCAGCCAGGCCACGGCCTGAGACGCGGTTGAGGCCAGCACCACATCGGCCCCCGGATGCGCCTCGCGCAGCAATTCCGCCAGATCCTCGGCGACCAAGGGCATGGGATCCACCACCAGAAACCGGGGGGCCTCCTGCACGACATCGTTCCCTTGCACCGTCATACCGTTTTACCTCGCACCCGATTCCTTCGGGATAGCGGCTGACCATGGAACCTTTCACAGGTTCACGCATTAAACTGTGACATAGCAAAAGCCAGAAAGGCGCCCCCGGATGACAACCGCCTGTCAAGCCTGCCCCTTGCGCAAGAAACCGCTGTTCCAGCAGATGAGCGATGACGAGCTGGTTTTCATGCAGAAGTTCAAGAAGGGCGAATTGTCGGTGCAGGCGGGCACCACGATCCTGCTGGAGGGGGCGGCCAGTCCGCAATTGTTCACTGTGCTGCGCGGTCAGGGCCTGCGGTATAAAACACTGGAAGATGGTCGGCGGCAGGTGGTCAACTTCGTGTTTGCCGGTGATTTTCTGGGTCTGCAATCGGCGCTGATGGGCGAGATGAAACACACGACCGAGGCGACGACCGACATGGTGTTATGTGTCTTTGATCGCAACGAATTGTGGAACCTGTTCCGCACCCATCCGGGGCGCGGTTATGATCTGACATTTCTGGGCGCGACCGAAGAGCATTTTCTGGGCGATGCGCTGGCGACGCTGGGCCAACGCGAGGCCATCGAACGCGTCGCCTGGGCCCTGATGCGCATGTGGCGGCGGGCCGAAGGTCTGGGGTTGACCGGCTCTGGCACAGCGCCCTTGCCATGGAAACAACAGGATCTGGCCGATGCGGTGGGCCTGTCGCTGGTGCATACCAACAAGACGCTTGCCCGACTGAAACGCGAAGGCATCGCGGTCTGGCAAGACGGTCGGCTGGCCCTGCCGAACCGCGCCCGACTGGCCGAAATCGCCATGTATGACGATGGCGACATCGTGCAACGCCCGCTGTTCTGAGGGTTGGGTTCAGTTGTGCTTTTGTGAAATGGTCGGGGCGAGAAGATTCGAACTTCCGACCTACGGTACCCAAAACCGTCGCGCTACCAGGCTGCGCTACGCCCCGACTGCGCGCTTCCTACTAAGCTTGCGCCGGGTTGGAAAGCCCTATTCTGCCGCGCAGGGCCAGATCGCCGCAGTCTGTGCGATGGCGGGGTGGCGCAGCTCTGCGCCGGGGGCAATGCCCAGCCGGGCGGCCAGACCGCCACGGATTTCCAGCACGAGTGTCACATCCGTGCCGCCATCAATCGGGGTTTCATCCTGCGGCACAGCATTGGAATGCACATGCGTCACCCGCCCCGTTGCATCGGCAAACACCATGTCCAACGGGATCAGGGTGTTTTTCATCCAGAACACCGCATGTTGCGGATATTCATAGACAAACAGCATCCCGGCCGAAGCGGCCAGCTCTTCGCGGAACATCAGGCCCTGCGCACGTTCGTCCGCATCATCGGCCAGTTCAACGGAAAACTGCGCCTGCCCGAAGGGCCCGCGCAACTGCACTTGCGCCGGATCGCAGCTCTGCGCCCGTGCCAAGGATGGCACGAGCCCTGAAACCAGAACCAGAGCGGCAATCAGCCGTCCTGACCACGCGCTGCTGCTTCCCATGATACCACCTGTACCGCCATACGCCCGCGCTTGCCGTCGATGATGCGCAGGCACACCGCCTCGCCCGCCGCAAGATCGGCAAAGCCGGACAGGCGCAACACCTCGACATGCACGAAAACATCTTCGGGCCGTCCAAACACATTGGCAAAGCCAAAGCCCTTGGATTTGTCGAACCATTTCACCCGCGCCGGTTCCAGCGGGCGGGCTGCGATCTCTTCGGGCGTGGCAAGGCCATGCTCCTCGCCCAGCGGGAAGGCCATTCCAGCGGGCGGCTCGATCTTCAGAACCTCCACCGCCTGCACCCCACGCTGCGTATTCTGCACCATGACGCTGATGTTCGTTCCGTCGGCGACGGAACTCTGCCCGTAATTGCGCAGCACATTTGCATGCAGCAATATGTCCGATCCGCCTTCATCCGCGAGGATGAAACCGAACCCCTTGGCAGGGTCGAACCACTTTACTTTGCCATGCACCATTCGTGGTGTGGCGACGTTCTCTTCAGTCATCGCAGAGCCGTTTCCCCAGATTAAGCCCCTCGGGTATAGTCAATCGGGCAAAGCTTCGGCGTGTTCAAGTGAAAAACCGACCCAATTATGCCGCTGCATTTCACGAAGCGTGAAATTCAAGGGTTCAGACGGTCGATTTTCCACTGGCTCTCCAAGCTGTCACGCTGCCAACGGAAGCGGTCGTGCAACCGGAAGGCACCATCGGCCCAGAACTCTATTTCCAGAGGCCGAATGCGCACACCGCCCCAGAACGGCGGGCGGGCAGGATTCGGACCCTTGAGCGCTGTCACCTTGGCCACTTCGGCCATCAGCGCGCCGCGCGACGACAGCGGCTGCGACTGCGCGCTGGCCCAGGCCCCCAGACGAGATTTCAGGCTGCGGCTGTGATAATAGTCATCGGCCTGCGGGCCCTCTTCGCGTTCGGTCAGGCCGCGCACCCGGATCTGGCGGCGCAGCGACTTCCAATGCAGCACAAAGGCCGCCTTGCCAGTTGCGGCGATCTCCTGCCCCTTCACGCTGCCGTAGTTGGTGTAGAACACAAACCCGCCCGCGCCTGTCGTTTCGATCTCTTTCAGCAACACCATCCGCACATTGGGCAGGCCGTCGGCATCCACGGTGCCCAAGGCAATGGCGTTCGGGTCATTCGGCTCCTGCCCTTCGGCGTCCTGCAACCAGCTTTGCGCGAGCGCAAAGGGGTTGTCGCCCGCGAAGATCCCCGTCCTGTCCATCACCATGCTCCGTCTGTGCCAATTCCGCCTCCTGCGTTACATTCCGCGTCGCAAGATTCAAGCACAGCTGTCGCGGAAATTAGCCCGGGCCTGCGGGCTTTCAAGCCTTGTCGGGCGGGCTTCTCCGCATAGCCGCCCTTGATGCGGCCCACCGGATCGCCTACACGTCGGGATCAGCCAAAAATAACGCGACGAGGGAACGAATGGCGACTGGACTTCTGGCCGGAAAGCGCGGGCTCATCATGGGCCTCGCCAATGACAAGTCGATCGCCTGGGGCATCGCCAAAGCCTGTGCCGATCAGGGGGCCGAACTGGCCTTCTCGTATCAGGGCGACGCTCTGAAAAAGCGGGTCGAGCCGCTGG
The DNA here is from genome assembly GCF_018798885.1 of Gemmobacter fulvus. Lineage (NCBI taxonomy): Bacteria > Pseudomonadati > Pseudomonadota > Alphaproteobacteria > Rhodobacterales > Paracoccaceae > Gemmobacter > Gemmobacter fulvus. The sequence goes on from NZ_CP076361.1 coordinate 881,544, forward strand.
CCGCCTCGATCGGATCAGATTTTCTGGCCGAATGCGATGTGTCGGACGAAGCCTCGCTGGACGGGCTGTTTGCCGCGATCAAGACCCGCTGGGACAGCCTTGATTTCGTGGTTCATGCCATCGGCTTTTCCGACAAGAACGAATTGCGCGGCCGCTATGTCGATACCTCGCCTGCGAACTTCCGCATGACGATGGACATTTCGGTCTACAGCTTTACCGCCGTCTGCCAACGCGCCTCGGCGATGATGGGGCCCGGCGGCAGCCTGCTGACGCTGACCTATTACGGTGCCGAAAAGGTCATGCCGCATTACAATGTGATGGGTGTGGCCAAGGCCGCATTGGAGGCATCGGTCAAATATCTGGCCGAGGATCTGGGCAAGGATGGCATCCGCGTCAACGCCATTTCCGCCGGGCCGATCAAGACGCTGGCCGCCAGCGGCATCGGCGATTTCCGTTATATCATGAAGTGGAACGAGCTGAACTCGCCGCTGCGCCGCAATGTGACGCAGGAAGAGGTGGGCAAGGCCTCGCTCTATCTGCTGTCGGACCTTGGGTCGGGCACCACCGGCGAAAACCTGCATGTCGATGCGGGCTATCATGTCGTTGGCATGAAGGCCGTGGATGCGCCGGATATCGACGTGGTGACGGGGCGCAAGGAATGACGCTGGCGGCCTTTCTCGCGGTTGCGCTGCTGCATCTGATGGCCGCCATCAGCCCCGGCCCTGCCGTGCTGATGGCCGCGCGCACCGGCGTGACCGAAGGGCTGCGCACCGGCGCGTTTCTGGCGGCGGGCATCGGCCTTGGCGGCGTCATCTGGGCGGCGGCAGCGCTGTTCGGCCTCAATCTCGTGTTCGAGGCCGCGCCTGCCCTGCTCTGGGCGCTGAAGCTGCTGGGCGGTGCCTATTTGATCTGGATGGCATGGGGCATGTGGCGCGATGCCACCACGCCGCTGGATCTGGATCAGGCCAGCCGCCTGCCCCGCTCGCCCGCCTCGGCTTTCCGGCTGGGGGTTCTGACCCAGCTTGCCAATCCGAAACCGGCGGTGCTGTTCTCGGCCATCTTCATCGGCACCGTGCCGCAGGGCACCGCGCCCTTGGTCTATGTCGCGCTGCTGGTCGTGGTTTTCCTGAACGAAACCGTCTGGAACATACTTGTCGCCCGCATCTTCTCGTTCGAGCGGACCCGCGCGGGCTATATCAGCCTGAAAACCGTGATTGATCGCAGCTTTGGCGGATTGCTCGCCCTGCTGGGCGTCAAGATCGCCGCCACCTGAGGAGCCTTCAGATGATCGACCGCCTGCCGCATGAAAAGGGCTTTCACGTCAGCTGGGACCAGATCCACCGCGATGCCCGCGCGTTGGCCTGGCGGCTGGATGGCAAGGGGCCGGATGGCGGCGCCTGGCGGGCCGTGGTCGGGATCACGCGCGGCGGGCTGGTGCCGGCGATGATCGTCTCGCGCGAGTTGGACATCCGCGTGGTCGATACGATTTCGGTGAAAAGCTACAGCCACCAGTCGCAGACCGAAGCGCAGGTGACCAAAAGCCCGCAGTCAGAGCTGATGGGCGATGGCACCGGCATCCTGATCGTCGATGATCTGGTGGATTCCGGCAAGACGCTGGAACTGGTGCGCAAGCTCTATCCCCGCGCGCATTTTGCCACGGTCTATGCCAAGCCGAGCGGCAAGCCGCAGGTCGATACCTATATCACCGAGGTCAGCCAGGACACCTGGATCTTCTTCCCCTGGGATATGGCGCTGCAATATGTGCAGCCGTTCCGCGGCACGGATTGATCTGTGCGGCCTGTCCGCCGCACCGCCCCCAAACCTTCGAGGCCCCGATGACCCTGCCGCTGAACCCCGCCATGGCCGCCACCTTCCCGCCCCCGGTGATGGAGGCGCGGCGCTGGCTGTCTGGTGTGGTCTTCACGCCGGAGCGGCCGCTGATCAATGTCAGTCAGGCAGCGCCGGTGGACAGCCCGCCCCTTGGCCTGCGTCAGGCGCTGGCCGAGGCGGCACTGCATGATCCGCAGGCGCATCTTTATGGCCCGGTTCTGGGCCTGCCCGCCCTGCGCGAAGAGATTGCGGCGCAATGGTCCGCCGCCTATGGCGGCAGCATCCGGGACGATCAGGTGGCGATCACCCAGGGCTGCAATCAGGCCTTCACCGCCGTGATGTCGACCCTCGCCGGGGCGGGGGACGAGGTGATCCTGCCGACGCCATGGTATTTCAATCACAAGATGTGGCTGGATATGCAGGGCGTGACCACGGTGCCGATGGCGACCGGAAGCGACCTGCTGCCCGATCCTGACAAGGCCGCCAGTCTGATTACCCCGCGCACCCGCGCCATCGTGCTGGTCAGCCCGAACAATCCGGGCGGCGTGGAATATCCCGCCGAGTTGATTGGCCGCTTCCGCGATCTGTGCCGGGGCCGCGGGCTGGCGCTGATCGTCGACGAAACCTACCGCGACTTCGACAGCCGCCATGGCCGCGACATTGGCGGCAGGCCACATGATCTGTTCACCGATCCCGATTGGGACGATGTGCTGATCCAGCTGTATTCCTTTTCCAAGGCCTATCGGCTGACCGGGCATCGCGTGGGGGCCATCGTGGCCGCCGCTGCCCGGCTGGCCGAGGTGGAGAAGTTTCTGGACACGGTGGCGATCTGCCCGTCGCAACTAGGCCAGATCGGCGCGCTGTGGGGGATGCAGAACCTTGGCGCATGGGTCGCGGGCGAGCGGGCCGAAATTCTGGCCCGGCGCGCCGCGATGCTGAACGGGTTCAAGGCCTTGCCCGCCTGGCGTCTGCTGGGCTGCGGCGCCTATTTTGCCTATGTCGAACACCCGTTTGACGCCAGCTCGGCCGATCTGGCGAAACAGCTGGTGCAGGATCAGGCGATCCTGATGTTGCCCGGCACCATGTTCCAGCCCGACAGCCATGCCGAAGGCAAACGCCAGTTCCGCATTGCCTTTGCCAATGTCGATGCGGGCGGGATTGCGGAAATGTTCAACCGGCTCAGCGACTTCCGCCCCTGAGCGTTTCTGCGCAGTTTGACAGGGGCCGATACCCGGCCCTTGCCGCGCAGGCCGCCAGCGCATAGAACCTCTGCCAAACCCAAGCAAAGCAGGCCCCAACATGGCACAAGACAGCGAAACCGACAGCCCGAAACGCAAGCGCCGGGGGACTTCGCTGATGGTCTGGCTGTTGATGGCCATGCTGATTGCGGGATTGGGGGGCTTTGGCGTCACCAATTACGGCACCGGCGTCACCGCCATCGGCAGCGTGGGCGGGCGCGAGATTGACGTGAACCAATATGCCCGCGCGTTGCAAAGCGAGATCAGCGCCTTTGGCGCACAGGTCGGCACGCAGATCGGTGTGCAGGAGGCACTGACGCTGGGGCTGGATGGCAAGGTGCGTCAGCAACTGGTGACGGCGGCGGCGCTGGATGACGAGGCGGATCGCATCGGCCTGTCGGTCGGCGATGCGCGCGTGGCCAAAGAACTGACCTCGATGCCCGCCTTCAAGGGCACCTCGGGCAATTTCGATCCAGAAACCTACAGCTTCACGCTGGAGCGCAACAATCTGACCAAGGCGGAGTTCGAAGCGACGCTGCGCGATGATCTGGCGCGCGCGCTGCTGCAAGGGGCGGTTGCGGGCGGCTTTGCCTCGCCCGCGCCGCTGACCGACACACTTTATGCCTATATCGCGGAACGTCGGGGCCTGACCCTGCTGGCCCTGGGCGAGGCGGATCTGCCCGCCCCCCTGCCCGAGCCGGCCGACGCCGAATTGCAGGCGCATTATGACGCCAATATCGCGGCTTTCACCAAACCCGAAGCCAAGCGCATCACCTATGCGGCGCTGCTGCCGGAGACGCTGGCCGCCACCATGCCGGTGGACGAGGCGGAGCTGCGCAAGCTGTATGATGAACGGATCGACGAATTCGTAAAGCCGGAGCGGCGGCTGGTCGAACGGCTGGTCTTTGCCACCGAGGACGAGGCAAAGACCGCCAAGGCCCGGATCGACGCGGGCGAAGGCTTCGAGGCGATCGTGGCCGAACGCGGGCTCAAGCTGATCGACATTGATCTGGGCGATGTATCGCAGGCCGATCTGGGGGCTGCGGCAGAGCCGGTCTTTGCGCTGACCGAACCGGGTGTCGTCGGCCCGCTGCCGTCGGAATTCGGCCCGGCGCTGTTCCGCATGAACGGGATTCTCGCCGCGCAGGAAACCAGCTTTGACGATGTGAAAACTGATCTGACGCTGGAATATCAGCAGGATGCCGCCCGCCGCACCATCGGTGACCGGCTGGAGGCGATTGACGATGCGCTGGCCGGTGGGGCCACGCTGGAAGAACTCGCCGCCGAGCAGAAGATGGAACTGGGCACGCTGGACTTCTCGGCGCAGTCCGATGCCAAGATCGCAGGCTACCCCGCCTTCCGCGAGGCCGCAGCCGCGGTACAGGCCGGTGACTTTGCCGAAGCGGTGCAACTGGACGATGGCGGCCTTGTGGCGCTGCGGCTGGACGAGATCGTGCCCGCAGCCCCCATCCCCTTTGCCGAAACGCGCGACGCCGTGGCCGAAAGCTGGCGCAAGGAGGCGCTGCGCAAGGCGCTGTCGGCCCGTGCCACCACCATCAAGACCGAAGTCGAGGGCGGGGCCAATCTCGGGTCTTACGGCATCCTCAGCGTGACGCCGGAAATTGCCCGCGACGGGTTCATCGAAAAGGCCCCGGAAAGCCTGCTGCCGACGGTGTTCAAAATGGCCGAAGGTGAGATTCAGGTAATCGAAACCCCGGATTTCGTCGGCCTCGTGCGGCTGGACCGGATTCAGGCCCCGGCGTCCGAAGGAGAATCCGCAATTGCGCTGAAAGGGGCCATCACCGCGCAGGTCGAACAGGCGCTGTCGCAGGATGCCTTTGCGCTGTTCTCGGCGGGGCTGGCGTCCAAGGCGGGTATCACGCTCAATCAATCCGCCATTGATGCGGTTCACGCGCAATTCCAGTAAGGGCCTGAAATGTCTCTCATTCCTTCATTCGAGACGTTCGAGCGCGGCTGGAATGCCGGGCAAAACCAACTGGTCTATGCCCGCCTTGCCGCCGATCTGGATACGCCGGTCAGCCTGATGCTGAAACTGGCCGAGGCGCGCACGGATACCTTCATGCTGGAAAGCGTGACGGGTGGCGAGGTGCGGGGCCGCTATTCGGTGGTCGGCATGAAGCCGGATCTGATCTGGCGTTGCCGGGGCGAGGCATCCGAGATCAACCGCGAAGCGCGCTTTGACCCGCAGGCCTTCAAACCGCTGGATGGCCATCCGCTGACCACCTTGCGGGCGCTGATCGCCGAAAGCCGGATCGAGATGCCTGCCGATCTGCCCGCGATTGCCTCAGGGCTGTTTGGCTATCTGGGTTATGACATGATCCGGCTGGTGGAACATCTGCCGGATGTGAACCCCGATCCGCTGGGCCTGCCCGATGCGGTGCTGATGCGCCCGTCGGTGGTGGCCGTGCTGGACGGGGTGAAGGGCGAGGTGACGGTGGTGGCCCCGGCCTGGGTCGGATCGGGCCTGTCGGCCCGCGCCGCCTATGCGCAGGCCGCCGAGCGGGTGATGGACGCGCTGCGCGATCTGGAACGCGCCCCAGCGGTGCAGCGCGATCTGGGCGAAGTGGCCCCGGTCGGCGAGATGGTGTCGAACTTCAGCCATGACGGGTACAAACAGGCTGTGGAGCGGGCGAAGGATTACATCCGCGCGGGCGACATCTTTCAGGTGGTGCCCAGCCAGCGCTGGACCCAGCGGTTCGAGCTGCCGCCCTTTGCGCTTTATCGCAGCCTGCGACGCACCAACCCCTCGCCCTTCCTGTTCTTCTTCAACTTCGGCGGCTTTCAGGTGATCGGGGCCAGCCCCGAAATCCTCGTGCGACTGCGCGAAGGCGAAGTGACGGTTCGCCCGATTGCAGGCACGCGCAAACGCGGCGCCACGCCCGAAGAGGACAAGGCGCTGGAACTGGATCTGCTGTCCGACAAGAAAGAACTGGCCGAACATCTGATGCTGCTGGATCTGGGTCGCAACGACGTGGGTCGCGTGGCCAAGATCGGCACGGTGAAACCAACCGAGAAGTTCATCATCGAACGCTATTCGCACGTCATGCACATCGTGTCGAACGTGGTGGGTGAGATTGCCGAGGGCGAGGATGCGCTGTCGGCGCTGCTGGCGGGTCTGCCTGCGGGCACGGTGTCGGGCGCGCCCAAGGTCCGCGCCATGCAGATCATCGACGAGCTGGAGCCGGAAAAGCGCGGCGTCTATGGCGGCGGCGTCGGTTATTTTGCCGCGAATGGCGAGATGGATTTCTGCATCGCGCTGCGCACTGCCGTGCTGAAGGACGAGCAGCTGTATATTCAGGCCGGGGGGGGCGTGGTCTATGACAGCGACCCCGAGGCGGAATTTCAGGAAACCGTCAACAAATCCAAGGCGCTGCGCCGTGCCGCCGAAGATGCGGGCCTGTTCTCCCGCACGCGCAACAGCTAATCCCTGCGGGGCGCCCGAGCGGCGCCCCTGCCCCGCGTGACGGGCTCAGAACGCCTTGAAGGTCATCGTCGTCAGGGTGCGCACGATGCCCGGAATGTCGAACAGCCGCTCTGACAGGTAATGGCCGACATCCGCGTCCTCCGGGATATAGACCTTGGCAATCAGGTCATATTCGCCCGAGGTGGAATAAAGTTCGCTCACCACCTCGCGGTCATAGATGGCGGTGGCCACCGCATAGGTCTGGCCGGGGGTGCAGCGGAACTGGACGAAAACGCAGATCATGGGCAGGCTCCTTTGGCGGCAGATTAGGCGGCTGGCTGCGGCTTGCCAAGGGTCACGGATCAGGCTCGGTCGCGCGCAGCGCCAGCGGGGCTGCCGCCTTGGGCAGATCGTCAATGCCCAGCGGCACCTGTGGCCGACCCAGCCGGTTGCGGATCACCCACATCAGCCGCTTTTCGGCCCGGGTGATCGCCACATAGGCCAGCCGTTTCCACAGCGGGATGCCGGCCTCGGTCCGCCCGGCCTGTGCCGCGGCCCAAAGATCCGGCGCGAAAACCTGCACCGTATCCCATTGCGAGCCCTGCGCCTTGTGAATGGTGACGGCAGAGCCATGCAGGAACGCCGCCCCCATCGTGGCCGCCGACGGAATGAACGGCTCTTCCTCGTCGGGGCGTTCGATCTTGATGATCGAGGCCGCCGACAGTTGCGGCTCTTCGGCGCCAATCACATGCAGCTTGGCAAAGCCGCTGCGCGCGCCCGGCCCGAGGTAGATCACCTGCGCGCCCTTGATCAGACCGCGCGCTTCCAGATCAATGCGTTTCTTGCGGTGTTTCAGCGGCAGTTCGATCCCGTCGCAGATCAGCGGCTCGCCGGGGATCAGCGCATCCACCGGCGCGCCTTGCGCCGCCCGGAACGCTGTGATCAGCCGGATGCGCGTGGCATTGCGCCAGACCAGCACCGGGCTGCGCGCCATCAGATCGCTGTCCACCCGTTCGGCCATGACCACCCGGTCATCATCACGCGCCGCACGTTCCACCATGCGTTCGAACTGGTCAAAGCTCAGATCCGGGTCCGCAAGCGCATGGGCCAGATCGAGGATCGGGTTGCCCTCGGCCTGCCGGTGAATCCTGCTGAGGATCAGCTTGCGGGTATCGCCCAGCCGGTCAAACACCATCTCGCCCGATTGCCCCACCGGGGCCAACTGCGCCGGATCGCCAAACAGCACCAGCGTCGGGAAAATGGCGCGCAGATCATCGAACTGCCGTTCATCCAGCATCGAGGATTCGTCGACAAAGCCCACATCCAGTGGCTCTTCACGCCGCTTCCAGCCCTTGATGAAATCGCTGCCGCGCAGACCCGCCGCCGCCAGCGCGCCGGGGATCGAGGCGACCTGATCGTAAAACGCCTTCGCCCGGTCCAGCGCCAGTTCGGTCAGACCTTCCACCTCGGGCCGCTTGCCCGTGCCCGCCAGCCATTCGGCGATCAGTTCATATTGTGGATCATAAACCGGCGTATACAGGATCCGGTGGATCGTGGTCGCCGGAACTCCACGCATCCGCAGCACCGAGGCCGCCTTGTTGGTGGGGGCCAGAATCGCCAGAGTGCGCCGATCCTTGCGCTTTTTGCCTTCGTAATCACCCGACACGATCTCGACGCCCGCGCCCAGCATCGCCTTGTAAAGCTGTGCCAGAAGCATGGTCTTGCCCGATCCGGCCTTGCCCACAACGGCCAGAACCGAAGATTTCTCTTCGATGGGCGGCTGGAGGGTGCCGTCGTGCAGATCAATGCCCATCCCACGCAACTGGTCGGCAACACGGTCCCAGGCCTCGGCCTGATCGTCAGAGAAGGGAAGGGCTGGGCTTTGCATCGCGCGGACCATAAAGCAGCCGCGCCGCGGTGGCGAGGGGGTGCGTTCGGGCGCTGCTCAGTTCGGACGACCGCTGCGCGACAGGCCGATCATACCGCTGCCACTGCCCCCCTCACCGCCCTGCGCCGCAAGCTCTGCCTCGGCCACCCGCATCGCGGCATCGACCTGCGCCGCCAGCGCCGGAAGCCCGTTGGTCAATGCAAACCCTTTCAGATCCGCCAGAACGTCAAAAATCCAGTCATGGTGCATGTGGCCACCGCCTTTCGATTGCCAAAGCATGGAAATGAGGGATTCCACCTACCGTGACATTATCAGGTCAGAGGTCAATAGACTGTCACTAAACCAAATGTATCCAAGCATAAAAACGCCGCCCCCGAAGGGACGGCGCAAATATTCGCTCTGGTTGTGCGCAACTCAACCCTGACGGCTGGCCTCCAGCGTGTCTTCGAAGGTGCGCAGGCCGGTGCGCGGGGCCTGCACCAGCACCGCCATATTGCCCGGCTTGTGTTCGTTGCGCCGCATCTTGATATGCGCCGCAGGAATATCGGCCCAGGGGAAGACTTCGGACATGCACGGGTCGATCCGGCGCTCCAACATCATCTTGTTGGCGGCGGCGGCCTGTTTCAGATGCGCGAAGTGGCTGCCTTGCAGGCGCTTCTGGTGCATCCACATATAACGCACGTCAAAGGTGCAGTTGAAACCCGAGGTGCCGGCACAGATCACCACCATGCCGCCCTTCTTGCACACCAGCGACGAGACGGGGAACGTGGCCTCGCCCGGGTGTTCAAACACCATGTCGACGCTGACGCCCTTGCCGGTGATATCCCAGATCGCCTTGCCAAAGCGGCGGGCCTCTTTCAGCCACTCATTGTATTCGGGCGTGTTGACCGTGGGCAACTGGCCCCAGCACTTGAATTCCTTGCGGTTGATCACGCCCTTGGCGCCAAGGCTCATCACGAAGTCGCGCTTGTCCTCTTCGGAAATCACGCCGATCGCGTTGGCCCCGGCGGCATTGATCAGCTGGATCGCAAACGAACCCAGACCGCCCGATGCGCCCCAGACCAGCACGTTCTGGCCCGGCTTCAGGTCATGCGGTTCATGCCCGAACAGCATCCGGTACGCGGTGGCCAGCGTCAGCGTGTAGCAGGCCGCTTCTTCCCAGGTCAGGTGTTTCGGCCGCGGCATCAGTTGCTGCGCCTGCACGCGGGTGAACTGCGCGAAAGAGCCGTCCTGGGTCTCATAGCCCCAGATGCGCTGGCTGGGCGAAAACATCGGGTCGCCGCCATTGCACTCTTCATCGTCGCCGTCGTCCTGGTTGCAGTGGATGACAACCTCATCGCCCACTTTCCAGCGCTTCACCTTGTCACCCACCGCCCAGACGATGCCCGAGGCATCGGAGCCTGCGATGTGATAGGGGGCCTTGTGCACGTCGAAGGGCGAGATCGGCACGCCCAGACCCGCCCAGACGCCGTTGTAATTGACGCCTGCCGCCATCACCAGCACCAGCACTTCATGGCTGTCGATGGCCCAGGTGTCGACCACCTCCACCTGCATTGCCACGTCGGGTTCGCCGTGCCGCTCGCGGCGGATGGCCCAAGCATACATCTGCTTGGGCACATGGCCGAGCGGCGGCATTTCGCCAACCTCATACAGGTCTTTGATCGGCGCGTCATAGGCGACGATGTTCTGATGCGTATCCAGAGCCATGGGGGCCTCCTGCCAAAGTTATGCCGCGCCGCAGAATCGACGCGGTTATGGAGGCAAGGAATACCGCGACCACGCAACATTGCAATAGGTCAAAGGTATATTTTGTAATTTTATGTCTGCCGCGTTGCAGCGTCAGCTCTTCTTTTTGACGAACTCGGTCAGGATCACGATGCGCTGCCCTTCAACGCGGCCTTCGATATGCCCGGCATTGTCGGCCACAAGGCTGATGCCACGCACCGCCGTGCCGCGCTTGGCGGTAAAGCCCGCGCCCTTCACCGGCAGATCCTTGATCAGCACCACGGTATCGCCCTGTGCGAGCAGCGCGCCGTTGCTGTCACGATGCTCCAGCCCCGCCACAGGTGCCGCACCGGCCCAGGCTTCGGCCTCGGTGGACAGAACCATGCCCTCGCGCGCCTCGACCGCCCAAGGCGCGTCCAGCGTGCCCAGCTTGCGCCAGACCGCGAATTGCACCACCGGCTCGGCAGACCATGCAGCGCCTTCCAGACAGCGCCAGTGATCTGCCGCAGCCGGGCGTTCCTCGCGGCAGAGCGCACAGAGCAGCACCGGCCCGGCAGGCGGCACCTCATGCGCAGCCAGCGCCTCGGCATCGCCGCAAAACTCGCAAACGCCGCCTGCGCGGGTGATCAGTTCATCTGCCATGATCGGTCCTTTCCGGCCAGAAATCGGCACCTACCCTTTCCCTTAGTCGCCGCCTGCCGTCACGACAATCGCCAGTGCCCCGATTGTGCTTGCTTTTTTGGCCCTGCGGCTCCATATAAAGACAGCGACGTTATCTCTATCGACCACTGTCTCCCTTACCGGCACAGCATTCGATCTTCAGCTGACCGAGCCGGGCCGCCGCACTTTCGCGGGCGGCATATCTAGAGGAGACATCACGATGGCTAAAGGCACCGTGAAATGGTTCAACGCCACCAAAGGTTTCGGCTTCATTGCACCGGAAGGCGGCAAGAAAGACGTGTTCGTTCACATCACCGCTCTTGAGCGCGCTGGCATCCGTTCGCTGGCCGACGGTCAAGCTGTGACCTTCGACATCGAAGCAGGCCGTGACGGCCGCGAATCGGCAACCAACCTGTCGATCGCATGATCTGACGCGGGCAACCGCGCAGACAGAATTGAAAAGGGCGAGCTTTAAGCTCGCCCTTTTTCATTGCAGCAGGGTCAATGCGGCAGAGCCGCCTGCGTGATCAGGCCGCACGCCAGAGCAGACGATCACGCAGGGCATGTTCAAAGCCCACGCGCATCGACACCGCCGACAGAGGCGAGCGCAGCAGAATCGGTTCGCTGCGATCTTCGGGGAAGCTTTGCGCGACACATTCGCCGGAAATCAGGATCACCGGCAGTTGCGCATGCGCGCCGCGCAGCAGGGTAAAGGCCTTGCGCCCGGCACTCAGCCCGCCAAAGGCGTCACAATCCATCACGAACAGCCCGTAGCCGGAGGGATCGTCGATCAGCGCCTCAAGTGCTGCGAACAGCTCCTCTTGCGTCTCGACCCGCCCGCCAAAGCCCGCCAGGCGCCGCGTGGCCGCTTCGGCCCCCGGCGATCCGACCTGCGCCAGCATCAGAACCCGCACGCCCCACCCCACCAGAGCGGCCTCATGATCCATCGGGCGAAACATCTGCATGGGAACCTCCACTGATCGCAACATACTGTTCCAGATTTCAGGCTAGTGAGGGTTCGTGGCAGGATTGTGGAAACAACAGGGCGACTCTTCTCTCAGGCGGCCCAATTGTGGCAAACAATGCCATATTGTGATCTGCCGCCGCCTCGCGCAGCATCGGCCAAACGGCATGGATCCATGATGACAAACCCCGATTATCAGACGCTTATCGACGCCCCGACCTGGGCCTTCATCCGCGAAACCGAAAGCTGGTATCCGCCGGATGCGGTTGGCCTGACCATCGCGCAGCAGCGCGCGGTTTATGACCGGATGTGCGCCGCGTTCCACGCCCCGCATCCCGCGGGTGTGGCCGTGCGGGATCTGGCCTTCGGCAGTGTGCCCTGCCGCCTGTATGAAAGCGGCCAAGCCCTTGTCACCGTGATGTATTTTCATGGCGGCGGCTTTGTTGTCGGCGGGCTCGACAGCCATGATGATGTCTGTGCCGAGATCTGCGCCGCCACCGGCTTCCGGGTGATCAGCGCCGATTACCGGCTGGCCCCCGAACACAAACACCCCGCCGCCTATGAGGATTGCCTTGCCGCCACCCGCGCGGCGGCAGCGGCCTATCCCGGCCCGATGCTTCTGGTGGGCGATTCGGCGGGCGGGGCACTGGCGGCGTCGGTCTGCCACCGGCTGCGCCATGATCTGCCGCTGCGCGGGCAGGTGCTGATCTATCCGGGGCTGGGCGGCGACCGCGACCGGGGCAGCTATCTGACCCATGCGCAGGCGCCGATGCTGTCACGCGACGATGTGCTCTATTACGCCCGGATGCGCCATGACGGCCCGGAACCGCAGAACGATGCCAGTGCTGCCGTGCTGCAGGACCGCGATTTCAGCGCCCTGCCCCCGACGGTGGTGATTGCGGCGCAATGTGATCCGCTGGCCGATGACGGGCGCGACTACCGCGATGCCATCCGCGCGGCCGGTGGCCGGGCCGAATGGATCGTGGAGCCGGGGCTGGTGCATGGCTATCTGCGCGCGCGCCATACGGTGCCGCGCGCTGCCGAAAGCTTTGCCCGTATCTGCGCGCATCTGCGTATTCTGGCAGAGTGATTGGCGAAGGGCGGCGGGGAGCCCCGCCGCCCTGTTCTCAGTTGCCCGCGCTTTCCATGCGGCGGCTTTCGATCACCTGCTCCAGCCAGCCCAGTTTCATTTCCGGCACGGAGGACAGCAGAAGATCGGTGTAATCATCAAACGGCGGCGCCAGCACATCGGATTTCGGCCCATAGCGCTGCACCTGCCCCTTGTACATCACCGCGATCCGATCGGCGATGGCGCGCACCGTGGCCAGATCATGGGTGATGAACAGATAGGCCACGCCCGCCTCGGCCTGAAGGTTCAAAAGCAGCTTCAGAATCCCATCCGCCACCAGCGGATCGAGCGCCGAAGTCACCTCGTCGCAGATGATCAGCTTGGGCTGCGCGGCCAGAGCGCGCGCGATGCAGACCCGCTGCTTTTGCCCGCCCGACAGCTCTGCCGGATAGCGGTCGGCAAACCCGCGCCCCATTTCGATCTGATCCAGCAATTGCTGGATGCGGATGCGCTTCGCCTCGCCGGTCAGGCCGAAATAGAACTCCAGCGGTCGCCCGATGATGGTGCCAACGGTCTGGCGCGGGTTCATCGCCACATCGGCCATCTGATAGATCATCTGCAATTCGCGCAGATCATCGCGCGACCGGCCCGCCAGATCGGCAGACAAGGTGCGCCCGGCAAAGGTGATGCGCCCCTGCGAGGCGGGCAGAAGGCCGGTGATCACCCGCGCCAGCGTCGATTTGCCCGACCCGCTTTCGCCCACCACCGCCAGCGTCTGCCCGGCAGGCAGATCGACGGTCACGTTTTTCAGCACGTCGAAATGCGTGCCCTTGTAGCGGGCGGTGACGCCCTGCACGCTCAGCACCGGGGCCGCCCCCGGCGGCTTTTCGGCATGGTCGATGGAGCGGACAGTGACCAGCGCGCGGGTATAATCCTCGTGCGGCTCTTCGATGATCTGCTGCACGGTGCCATATTCCACCGTCCGGCCATGGCGCAGCACCATGATGTGATCGCTGACCTGTGCCACCACCGCAAGATCATGGGTGATATAGAGGGCAGCAACGCCGGTTTCCTGAATCGCCTCCTTGATCGCCGCCAGCACGTCGATCTGGGTTGTCACATCCAGCGCGGTGGTCGGTTCGTCAAAGATCACCAGATCGGGCTTCGGGCACAGCGCCATCGCCGTCATCACCCGCTGCAACTGCCCGCCTGACACCTGATGCGGAAAGCGCTTGCCGATGGTTTCGGGGTTGGGCAAGCCCAGCTTGCCGAACAGCATGACCGCCCGCGCCTCGGCCTCGGCCCGGGTCAGCTGACCATGCGACAGCGTGGTTTCGATCACCTGCTCCATCAGCTGCTTGGCCGGGTTGAAGGCCGCCGCCGCCGATTGCGCGACATAGGTCACTTCCTTGCCGCGCAAGGCCCGCAGACCACCCGCGCCACCTTTCAGGATGTCGCGGCCATTCAGGATCACCTCTCCACCGGTGATGCGCACCCCGCCGCGGCCATAGGCCATGGAGGACAGGCCGATAGTGGATTTGCCGGCCCCGGATTCCCCGATCAAGCCCAGAACCTTGCCCTTTTCCAGCCGCAAAGACACATCATGCACCAGCACCACATCGCGCGGCGGCTCGCCCGGCGGATACGAGGTTGCCTCGATCCGCAGATTGCGGATCTCCAGCATGGCTGTTGTTTCGGAAGGGTTACGCACCACGGCCTCCTTTCAGGCTGGAGGTGCGGTTCAGCACCCAATCCGCCACGAGGTTGACCGAGATGGCCAATGTGGCGATGGCAAAGGCCGGGATCAGCGCGGCGGGGATGCCGTAAACGATCCCCTCCTTGTTTTCCTTCACGATGCCGCCCCAATCGGCCATCGGCGGTTGCACGCCAAGGCCAAGGAAGCTGAGTGTCGAGATGAACAGCACCGCAAAGATGAAGCGCAGGCCCATTTCCGCCACCAGCGGCGACAGCGCATTGGGCAGGATTTCGCGAAAAATGATCCAGGCCTGTTTTTCGCCGCGCAGACGCGCCGCCTCGACGTAATCCATCACCGTGATGTCCACCGCGACGGCCCGCGACAGGCGGAACACGCGGGTGCTGTCCAGAATGCCCATCACGAGGATCAGAACCGGCAGCGTCACCGGCATCACCGACAGCACCACCAGCGCCGAGATCAGCGAAGGGATGGACATCATCAGATCGACCAGCCGCGACAGCACCTGATCGACCCAGCCGCCCTTGACGGCGGCGAACAGGCCCAGCACCGAGCCGAGCGTGAAGGATAGAAGCGTGGAACAGGCGGCCACGAAGATCGTGGTCTGCCCGCCCCAGATCATCCGGCTCAGCAGATCGCGGCCAATGCTGTCGGTGCCCAGCCAATGGGCAGCCGACCACGGCTCCCAGCTGTCACCGACCACTTCGGCCATGCCATAGGGGGCGATAAGCGGGGCAAAGATGGCAGCGAAGAAATACGCGCCGGTGAAGACAAGACCGATCAGGGCGGCCAGCGGGATGCGGCTCATTTCGGGTGCCTCAGTCGCGGATTTGCAAGGATGGAGACAACATCGGCCACAAGATTCAGCCCGATATAGACCCCCGCGAACACAAGCCCGCAGGCCTGCACCACCGGAACGTCACGTTTACTGACGTGATCGACCAGATATTGCCCCATGCCGGGATAGACGAACACCACCTCGACCACGACCACACCGACCACCAGATAGGCGAGGTTGATCATCACCACATTGACCACCGGCGCAATCGCGTTGGGCAGTGCATGTTTGGCGATGATGCTGAACGGGCGCAGGCCCTTGAGTTCGGCGGTTTCGATATAGGCGGATTGCATCACGTTCAGGATGGCTGCGCGTGTCATCCGCATCATATGGCCCAGCACCGCCAGCACCAGCACGAGGATCGGCAGCGAAATCGCATAAAGCTTCTCGCTCAGCGCCATGCCGTCATAGACGGTGGAAAGCGACGGAAACACCCGGAACTGCACCGACAGAAAGTAGACCGCGATATACCCCAGCAGAAATTCCGGCACCGAAATCGTGGCCAGCGTCACGGTAGAAATCAGTTTGTCGGGCCAGCGGTTGCGATAACGCACCGACAAAAGCCCAAGCAGGATCGCCAGCGGCACGGCAATCACGGCGGCACAGAAGGCCAGGAACAGCGTGTTGCCCAGACGTTTGCCCAAGGCGGGGGCAATCGGTTGGCCATTCGACAGCGCATTGCCCAGATCGCCCTGCACCACGCCGCCCAGCCAACCGAAATAGCGGCTGATTGCGGGTTCATTCAGCCCCAGCTCTGCCCGCAGGTTGGCCAAGGTTTCGGGCGTGGCCGATTGGCCCAGAATGCTTTGCGCCACATCTCCGGGCAGAACCTGCGTGCCGACAAAAATCAGCACCGACGCCGCCCACAACAAAATGAGTCCCAGCGCAAGGCGCTGGGAAACCAGTTTCACGACCGGATGCACCATCCGGTTCACGCCATCCAAGTCTTGGCCGAGGCAAAGCCGTTCATCAGCTCTTGCGCCGGGTCATCAAACCAACCTGCGACCGCTTCGGTATGCGCCTCGACCCAGTCGTTGAACATCGGGCAGATCAGCCCGCCTTCTTCCCACAGGATCGTCGCAATCTGGGTATACAGCGCCTTGCGCTTGTCCTGATCGCTTTCGCTGCGGGCTTGCAGCACCAGCGCGTCAAATTCCGGGTTGAAGAACTTGGTGTCGTTCCAGTCCGCCGTGGAAAGATAGGCGGTGGAATACATCTGGTCCTGCACCGGACGCCCGCCCCAATAGCTGGCGCAGAAGGGTTTGACGTTCCAGACATCCGACCAATAGCCATCATCCGGCACGCGCTTGATTTCCAGCGGGATGCCCGCCGCCTTGGCGGTCTGCTGGAACAGCGCGGCTGCGTCGACCGCGCCGGGGAAGGCCCCGTCGGCCACGATCATTTCGATCGGGCTGCCATCATGGCCCGAGGCCTTGTAATGTTCGGCGGCCTTTTCCAGCGAGAATTCACGCTGCGGCAGGGTTTCGTCAAACAGCGGATAGGCCTTGTTCACCGGCAGGTCATTGCCGATGGAGCCGTAGCCATCCAGAATCTTGTCGACCATTTCCTGACGGTTGATCGCGTATTTCAGCGCCAGCCGCAGATCCTTGTTGTCGAACGGCGCGGTGTTGCAGTGCATGATGAACACATAGTGCCCGCGACCGGCAACGTTGGTGACCTTGACGCCCGGCGCGCGTGCCAGAAGCTTGGCCACCTTCGGGTCGACCCGGTTGATGATCTGCACCTGCCCCGATTGCAGCGCCGAGGTGCGTGCGGTGGTGTCGTTGATCACGATGATCTCGACGCCATCGTAATGGCCGCGCGTCGTATCCCAGTCGTCCTTGTTCTTCTCGAAGGCATAACGCACGCCCGGCTCGGCGGCGGTCAGCTTGTAGGGGCCGGTTCCGATGCCCTTGTTCGGGTCTTCGACGCCGCCCTTGGGCTGCACGATCAGGTGGTAATCGGCCAGCAGATACGGAAGGTCGGCATTGCCTGCCGACAGGGTGAACACCACATTGCCGCCATCGGCCTTGATGTCGGAAATGCCCTGCATGATGCCGAAGGCACCCGATTTGGCATTCTCGTCCGAGTGGCGCTTCATGCTGGCGACCACATCATCAACCGTCATGTCGGTGCCGTCGTGGAACTTCACGCCTTCGCGGATCTTGAAGGTCCAGACCGAGCCATCCTCGTTCGAAGCAACGGTTTCGGCCAGACGCGGCTCGATGGTGCCATCAGGCAGCACGTTGACGATGGTATCACCCCACTGGCGGTTGACGTTAAAGGCAACCGGCCCGTCCGCCAGCCCCGGATCCAGCGCATCGGTGCTTTCACCGCCACCCAGACCCATCTTCAGCACGCCGCCCTTCTTGGGCTCTTCCGCACGCGCCATGCCCGGCAGCAGCGAGGTGCCGAGTGCCGCCGTCAGCCCGAAGGCAGCGGTTCGGCTGAGGAACGAGCGGCGGCTCAACCCCGAAGTGTCGATGAAATCCAGCAGCTTGCTGAGGTCGTCTTTCATCCGAGTCTCCCTGACAGTCTTGTTGATTATTTGCTCAAGCATGGAGCATATGGCCGCCATGCGTAAACGATTTTCTTTCCCCTCAAAGCGTCGGTTTTTTGCTAGACTTGGTCGCGTTTGACGATCTCGGAAAAATCGCGATCAAAGACCCTGGTTTCACCGTCCCAGGCCTCCAGACGGGCCGTCATCACAAAACCCGTGGCGGTTGCGCGCATTTTCGCCTCGGCCCGCGTCAAAATCGACCAATCGCCCCGCGCCAGCCGCTGTTCATAGCTGATCTCCACCTGCGCCGAGAGCGGATCCTGCGGCCGGATCTGCCAGACCTCGCGCATGGTTTCGCCAAAGATCAGACCATGCGGGATGTTCTCGGCCTCGCCGCTGTCATCCTCGATCACCAGCGCCACCGTGCCGGTCAGCAGATCCTGTTCGATCCGCCGACTGGCCGCGCCCTTGCGGATCTGCCGGTATTTTCCGGGTGCCGCCGCCTCGGGCTGGGGTGGCTGCCATTCGTCGCCGCTGCTGCCGGAATGGCGCGGCAGGTCCAGATGGCCCGCCTCCAGCACCAGCGTCGCCGCCTCGGGCGAGGGCCAGACGAAGGGCCAATAGGTGGTCGACAGCGCCAGCCGAAGCCGGTGCCCCGGTGCCAGGCGATAGCCCATCTGATCCAGCGTCAGCGCAATCTCGAACGGCGCATCCACTGGCACCGGTGTCGGATGTTCCATGCTGTCGCGGTGCCGCAGGTTCAGGATACCATGGCAGATCCGCACCGAGGCACCGTCCGGCGCCACATCACACAGCCGCGCCGCGATCAGCGCAAAGGGCTTGTCGCAGCGCAACCGCAGATGCAGCACCGCCTGTCCCAGCAGGTCCAACCCTCTCGGCAGTGGGTCAGTGTCGAAACAGACTGACATCGCATCATCAAAACGCTGATCCCCCGGCATTTCGGCGTTCAGGCCCATCGGAAAGAACTCGCCCGTATGCAGGCCCAGATGCTGCGGCGTGTTCACCCGTTGCTCCAGCGCCGCCCCGGCCCCGCCCAGCCGCCCCGGCGAGAGGGCCAGAACCTCGCGCTGCACGCGCGGGCTGGGCCACTGGCTTTCGCAGATCCAATGGCCCTTGCGATGCGCGGCCGAGGCATCAGGCGGCGCGGAATGCAGCATATAGGCGCGATAGGCCGGATCCTCTGCCACGCCATTGTCCACGCCTTTCAGCCAGCAATCCCACCAGCGGATCGCCTCTTGCAGAAAGCCGATCTGCGGGCCGGGCACCGCCGTATGCGGGTATTGATGCACCCAAGGCCCCATCAGCCCCTTCACCACCCCCTGTTGCCGTTCCATCAGATGACCCAGCGTGTTCATGTAATTGTCGGCCCAGCCGCCCACGATCATCACCGGCACCTTGATCCGGCCCCAATCCTCGCAGATCGAGCCGTGCTTCCAATAGGCATCACGGCTTTGATGGCTGGCCCAGCGCGGGGCGAGGAACGGCTCATGCTCCAGCCGCCGCAGCCAGTCTGCGCGCCAGTCGGGCCGGTGCACCGGATCGGCGGGGCGCGAGCTGAACGACAGCATCACCGCCCCCCAGCCGATATTCTCGCCCAGCAGGCAACCGCCCTTGAAATGCACATCATCAGCAAAACGGTCCGAGGTCGAACAGACCGAAATCACCGCTTTCAGCGCGGGCGGCTGGTTGAACGCCGCTTGCAGGCAGTTGAAGCCGCCCCAGCTTTTGCCCATCATGCCCACCGCGCCCGAACACCAGGGCTGGCGCGACAGCCAGTCGATCACCGCCAGCGCATCATCCATTTCCTGCTGGGTATATTCATCCTCCATCAGGCCTTCGCTGTCGCCATTGCCGCGCATGTCCACCCGCACACAGGCATAGCCATGGCCCGCGACATAGGGGTGCATCAGTTCGTCGCGATACAACGTGCCATCCTTCTTGCGATAGGGAATATATTCCAGCACCGCAGGCACCGGCCGGGCCACTGCATCCTCGGGCATCCAGATCCGCGCCGACAGGCGCACGCCATCCGGCATCATGATCCCCACATCCGGCTGGTCGATCACGGCATGGGGAAAATCGGTGATGGTTTTCATGGGCGTTCTCCGGGTCTTTGGCGTGCGTGGCCGCGATAGGTCGCGCTTGGGCAAGACGTTACGGCGCAAGCGCAGAAACTCTGGCCCAAAGCCGACATGCCTCAGCCAAAGGACGCCGCAGTGACATCCCACCCGAATATCCTCATCCTGATGGTGGACCAATTGACCGGGACACTGTTCCCTGATGGCCCTGCCGACTGGCTGCACACGCCAAACCTGCGCAAACTGGCGGAAAAATCGGTGCGCTTTGCCAATACCTACACCGCCTCGCCGCTCTGCGCCCCGGCGCGGGCCAGCTTCATGTCGGGCCAGCTGCCGCGCCGCACGCGGGTCTATGACAATGCGGCAGAGTTCTGCTCCGATGTGCCGACCTTTGCCCATCACCTGCGCCGCGCGGGCTATCAGACGTCGCTTTCCGGCAAGATGCACTTTGTCGGCCCCGATCAGTTGCACGGGTTCGAGGAACGGCTGACCACCGATATCTACCCCGCCGATTTCGGCTGGACCCCGGATTACCGCAAACCCGGCGAGCGGATCGACTGGTGGTATCACAATCTGGGCAGCGTCACCGGCGCAGGCGTGGCCGAAATCACCAATCAGCTGGAATATGATGATGATGTCTGCCACCAGGCGGTGCAGAAGATCTATGATCTGTCGCGCGGCATGGATGCCCGGCCCTGGTGCCTGACCGCCAGTTTTACCCATCCACATGATCCCTTTGTGGCGCGACGCAAATACTGGGATCTGTATGAGGGCTGCGACCAGCTGACCCCACCCGAGGCCATCGCCTTTGAGGATCAGGATCCCCATGCGCAGCGCCTGATGGAGGCCTGTGATTTCCGCGGGCTGGAGATCACCGACACCCATATCCGCCGCGCCCGGCAGGGCTATTTCGCCAATGTCTCCTATGTCGATGCCAAGATCGGCGAGATTCTTGAGGCGCTGGAGGCCACACGTCAGGAGGCGATCATCGTCTTTGTCTCGGATCACGGCGAAATGCTGGGGCGGCGCGGGCTGTGGTTCAAGATGAACTTCTTCGAAGGCTCTGCCCGCGTGCCGATGATGATCGCCGCGCCCGGACTTGCGCCGGGCCGGATCGACACGCCGGTCTGCACCATCGACCTGCTACCCACGCTGTGCGATCTGGCCGGCGTGTCGCTGGCCGAGGTGATGCCCTGGACCGATGGTGAAAGCCTGGTGCCGCTGGCCAAGGGCACGCCGCGCCACACGCCCGTCGCCATGGAATATGCCGCCGAAGGCACCATCACCCCGATGGTGGCACTGCGCGATGCCCGGTTCAAATATATCCGCTGCGCCGCCGATCCCGAACTGCTGTTCGATCTGGCCGCCGATCCCGAGGAGCGTTGCAACCTCGCCACCGATCCCGCCCATGCCGATACGCTGGCGCAGTTCCGCGTGCTGGCCGATGCCCGCTGGGATCTGACCCGCTATGATGCCGAGGTGCGCGAAAGCCAGGCCCGGCGCTGGGTGGTCTATGAGGCGCTGCGCAATGGCAACTATTTCCCCTGGGACCACCAGCCGCTGCGCGCCGCATCCGAGCGTTACATGCGCAACCACATGGATCTGAACGTGCTGGAAGAAAACAAACGCTTCCCGCGCGGCGAGTAAGCGCCGCTCCGACGCCGCCCCGCCGCAAAAGCAAAGGCCCGGTCAGCGCGACCGGGCCCTCGTTTTCCGTGGCAACGCCTTTGACGGGGGCTCGATGCCCGCGTCAAAGGCCCCTGTGATCCGGGATCAGACCGCCTTTTTCAGCGCTTCGATCAGGTCGATACGTTCCCAGCTGAAACCGCCATCGGCCTCCGGCTCACGCCCGAAATGGCCATAGGCACTGGTGCGGGCATAGATCGGGCGATTCAGGCCCAGATGCTCGCGGATGCCGCGCGGCGTCAGGTCCATCACCTCGGCCACGGCCCGTTCAATCGCGGCTTCATCCGCCTGGCCGGTGCCATGGGTATCGACATAGATCGACAGCGGCTTGGCCACACCGATGGCATAGCTGACCTGAAGGGTGCAGCGATCCGCCAGACCGGCTGCCACCACGTTCTTGGCCAGATAGCGCGCGGCATAGGCGGCCGAACGGTCCACCTTGGTCGGATCCTTGCCCGAGAACGCGCCGCCGCCATGCGGAGCCGCGCCACCATAGGTGTCCACGATGATCTTGCGCCCGGTCAGGCCCGCATCGCCATCCGGCCCGCCGATCACGAAGGTGCCGGTCGGGTTGACCCACCATTCGGTTTTTTCGGTAATCCAGCCCGAGGGCAGCACTTCGCGGATATAGGGTTCCACGATGGCGCGGATGTCATCCGAGGTCTGGCTTTCCAGCGCGTGCTGGGTCGACAGCACGATGGAAGTCACTTCGACCGGCTTGCCGCCTTCATAGCGCAGGCTGAGCTGCGATTTGGCGTCGGGGCGCAGCGTCGGTTCCTGCCCGGATTTGCGCACCTCGGCCAGACGGCGCAGGATGGCATGGGCATATTGAATCGGCGCCGGCATCAGTTCCGGCGTCTCGCGGCAGGCATACCCGAACATGATGCCCTGATCGCCGGCCCCATCCTTGTCGACGCCCTGCGCGATATGCGCGCTTTGTTTGTGCAGGTGGTTTTTCACCTTCAACGTATTCCAGTGGAATTCGTCCTGCTCGTAGCCGATATCCTTCACGCAGCCGCGCACGATATCTTCCACGCTGTCGATCATGGTTTTCAGCACTTTCTTGTCGCTGAGTCCCACTTCCCCGCCGACGACCACGCGATTGGTGGTGGCAAAGGTTTCACAGGCAACACGGGCATTGGGCTCTTCCGTCAGGAAGGCATCCAGAACCGCATCGGAAATGCGGTCGCACACCTTGTCGGGGTGCCCTTCGGAAACGGATTCCGAAGTAAAAACGTAATCAAGTCTGCTCATGGGGAAGTGCTCCGTTGATATATCCCCGTCACGCCAGGAAGCCGTTGTGACAGTTCGATGTCTCTCCGTTACGCCCCATGCTGCGGCGCGTCAAGCGGGGGTTGTTTCCGGAACCGAAACACCATCAGCGCGAGCCCGGCCAGCAACAGCAAGAGCGGCACCTCGCCCCAGCGCGCAAAAGGCGTGATCGGCAGCGGCCCCGGCAGATCGGCATCCAGATAGGCGGCAATGCCGAATTCCAGCCCCGCCACCACCCGTCCGCGCGCATCGACGATCTGGGTCACGCCGGTATTGGCCACCCGAACCAGCGGCAATCCCTGCTCCACCGCGCGCAGCCGCGCCTGCGCGGCATGTTGAAACGGCCCGGTCCAAGTGCCGAACCAGGCGTCATTGGTGATATGCAGCAGCCAGTCCGGGCGCCCAGGTGCCGCGCGCAGATCCTGTGGGAACACCGCCTCATAGCAGATCAGCGGCAGCACCTTGCCAAGCCCCGCCAGATCCAGAACGGCGGCACCGGGCCCGGCGCTATAGCCATATCCGCGCTGTGCGGCAAAAGCACGCAGACCGAACAGCCGATAGGCCCATTCCCCCAAGGGCACATATTCACCGAAGGGCACGAGGTGGTGTTTGTCATAGACTGCCTGCGGTTGCCCCGCGTCACCGATCACCACGAGGCTGTTATAGGCGGCCTCGCCCTCCAGCCGTTGCACCCCCAGCGCGACCGGCACGCCCTTGGCCGCATCGGCAATCGCCTGCGCCGCACTGCCCCCCGCTTCGTAAAGATAGGGCAGCGCGGTTTCCGGCCAGATCACCAGATCGGGGCGCGGCAGCGCGGCGGTGTAATCCAGTTGCAACTGGAACAGCCGCTCGGCCTGAAGCGGATCCCATTTCAGATGTTGCTCGGCATTGGGCTGCACCAGACGCAGGCGCAGGCCCGGGGACTCCGGCTCCGGCTGGGCCAGCCGCCATGCCCCCGCCCCGAACGACAGGCCCAGCAGCAGCGCCGCCAGCCCCGAGGCCAACACGCGCCGCCGCCCCGCCCAGGCCACCGGCAGCGCCGCAAGCCCCAGCGTCAGCAGGGTCAGCCCGTTTGGCCCGATATAGGCCGCCAGTTGTGCCACCGGCGTATCAATCCAGATATGGCCCGGCAGCGCCCAGGGAAACCCCGTCAGCACCCAGCCACGCGCGGTCTCGGCCAGGGTCAGCGCCAGCGCAAAGCCCAAGGCCCGCCGCGCCCTGCCCGCTTGCCGCCCGGCCAGATAGGCCGCCGCAGCCCAGAACAGCGCCAGCCCGAACCCCATCAGCAGCAGCGCAAACGGGGCCATCCAGCCATAGCGCGCGGCATCGACCAGAAACGGCTGCACGATCCAGTTGAGCGCCGCACAGAAATACCCCGCCCCGGCGATCCAGCCGATGCGGCAGGCCTGACGTGCATCCGCTGCCCCGGCCACCCGCGCCACAATCGCCGCAAAGGCTGGCAGCGCCAGCCACCATGCGGCGAAGGGGGCCTGCCCGCTGGCCGCCACCATACCCAGCGCAAAGCTGATGCCCGCCCCGCGCCAATCCGGTCTTGCCATGCTCAGCCTTCGGATTTTGTCATCGCCTGCGTCGCCGCCTCGGGCAGGCGCAACCGCAACCGCTTGATCCGGCGGGGATCCGCATCGACGATCTCGAACTCCACGCCACTTTCATGCGGCACGATTTCGCCCCGCGCCGGCACGCGCCCGGTGCGCAGGAACACCAGCCCGCCGAGCGTGTCGATATCCTCGTCATCCTCGCCGATGCGCAGGCCTTGACCGATCTCGGCCTCTACCTCGTCCAGCGGCGCGGTGGACTGGATCAGCCAGACACCCGGCTTTTCCAGCTTCCACAACGCGCCTTCGGCCTCGTCATGTTCATCCTCGATCTCGCCGATCACCGTCTCGATCAGATCCTCGATGGTCACAAGCCCGTCGACACCGCCATATTCGTCGATCACCAGTGCCATATGGACCCGTTCTTTCTGCATTTTCTGCAACAGAACGTTCAGCGGCATCGAGGGCGGCGCATAGAGGATCGGGCGCAGCAGCTTTTTCAGGCTGAACCGCCCGCCCGCGCCAAACCCGTGCTGAAGCGCCATGTCTTTCAGCAGCACCAGACCCTGCGGATGGTCCAGCGTGCCCTTGTAGACCGGCAGGCGCGAAAATCCTTGCTGGCGGAACACCTCGACAAGTTCATCCTTGCCGATATCCAGCGGCACCGCCGCGATTTCCACCTTGGGAATGGCCACATCATCCACGCGCAGCTTGCGCAGATTGGCGATACCGGGCAATTGCCCCGCCGTCGCTGTGGCCGCAGCCGCCTGCGCCTGCTGCGCATCCGGCGAGGGTTCGGGCGTGGGGGTCAGCGCAGACAGAAGGCGGCCGAAAAAGCCTTTCTGCGCGGGATCTGACGGAGGTTCAGAGGCCTCGGAGGAAATATTGTCATCTGTCGACGCATTCTGCGCCACCGTCGATCCGTCGTAACTACTGCCCATCGGTCCTTGTCCAGATATCACGCACACTCTGCGCCTTGATTGGTCGGCACCGTTGTTGCGGCACCTTAATAGGGGTCGGCAATGCCGAGCCGCGCCAGTATGCGCACCTCGGTCGCCTCCATCAACTCTGCATCTGCATCGTCAATGTGATCATAGCCCAGCAGATGCAATATGCCATGCACGATCAGATGCACCACATGATCTTCCATCGGCTTGCCCTGTTCGGCAGCTTCCCGCGCGCAGGTCTCCCAGGCGATGGCGATATCGCCCAGATGCGCCGGGTCATCCACACTGCCCGGCTCTGGCAGGTCCGGCGCCTCGCCTGCAAATTCCGAGCCGCGCTCTTCCGAAGGCCAGCTCAGCACATTGGTCGGCACCGGCTTGTCGCGGAACTCGGTATTCAGGCCCGCGATGCGCGCATCGTCGCAGCCCATGATGACCATCTGATAAAGGTCAGGCTCCAACCCCAGCTCTGCCACCACGGCCAGGGCTGCGCGTTCTGACGCCGCCTGCAACCCGAAGGTCTGCCAGCGCGCATCTTCAATGACATGGTCCACAATCGCGTTCATGCCGCCCTCATAGCGGGTGTGCGGTCGGTCTTCAAATCGCTAAATCGCCTCACCTGATCGCCGCAACGCAGATCCCCCGGCGCAGGGCCGGGGGAAAGTCTGTGTGCGGGTATGACCGCAAGGCGCGGCTCAGGCTTTGTGGCTTTCATCCGCCTCATAGGCCTCGATGATGCGCGCCACCAGCGGGTGCCGCACCACATCCTTGGCGGTGAAGTAGTTGAACGTCACCCCTTTCACGCCCTTCAGGATGCGCTCTGCCTCTTGCAGGCCCGAGGGCACGCCGCGCGGCAGGTCAACCTGCGTGCGGTCGCCGGTGATCACCATACGCGAGCCCTGCCCCAGACGCGTCAGGAACATCTTCATCTGCATGGTGGTCGCGTTCTGCGCCTCATCCAGCACCACAAAGGCATTGGACAGCGTGCGCCCGCGCATGAAGGCCAGCGGCGCGATTTCGATCCGCTTTTCCTCGATCAGCTTCTGCACCTGCTTTTGCGGCAAGAAGTCGTTCAGCGCATCGTAAAGCGGCTGCATATAGGGGTCGATCTTTTCCTTCATGTCGCCGGGCAGAAACCCGAGCCGCTCGCCCGCCTCGACCGCAGGGCGGCTGAGGATGATCTTTTCCACCATGCCGCCGATGAACATGGTCACGCCGACCGCCACGGCCAGATAGGTCTTGCCGGTGCCCGCAGGCCCGATGCCAAAGCCCAGCTCATTGGCGAACAGATTGGCGACATAGGCCTTCTGCGCCTCAGTGCGGGGTTCGATCGGTTTCTTGCGGGTGCGCAGCTCCACCGAGCCCGGGGTGAACATCTCGATCTGTTCGGATCCGGCCACATTGCGCAGCGCGTCCGGCATCGGTTGCCCCATGCGGATGGCGGCCTCGATATCGCCCGCACTCACCGCACGACCGGCTTCCAGTCGCGCATAAAGCGCACGCAGCACCGCCGCTGCCTGCTCCCGCGCGCCCTTGTCCCCGATCACTGCCAGACGGTTGCCCCGCCGCAGGATATGAACCCCCATCTGATGTTCGACCTGCGCCAGATTGCGGTCATATTCGCCGCACAGATCAATCAGAAGGCGGTTGTCGGGAAATTCCAGAAGCGTTTCCACAACGTCATCCGAACGGGTCGGGGGGGTCAGCGCGCTGATGCCCAATGGCTGTTCCTTTACTGCTAGAGGCCATGATCCGAGTCTGCGCCTCATTGGTAAATGAAACAAGACAATGCTGCGCGATCCGGTTCCCAAACTGAGGATTTGCCCAAAAAATGCGCATTTGCGCCACAGTGCCCACACCAGAGTTTGTGGCGATGCCCCGTCGCACCACCGCCCATGGGGCAATGCAAAAGGCCGCAGAAATCTCTGCGGCCTTTTGGTAAAATTCAGGCGATCCTGGGATCAGTTGGTGCGCCGCCCCGCATAGGGCACATAGTCGCGCAGGCCCGCATCGCGGGTTTGGTAGTTGCGC
Organism: Gemmobacter fulvus; assembly: GCF_018798885.1. Classification (NCBI taxonomy): domain Bacteria; kingdom Pseudomonadati; phylum Pseudomonadota; class Alphaproteobacteria; order Rhodobacterales; family Paracoccaceae; genus Gemmobacter; species Gemmobacter fulvus. The sequence continues at coordinate 908,982 of NZ_CP076361.1, forward strand.
ACCACGGTTCCCGGCGGGAAGTGGTTGTTGCATACCGGGAGGCCCGACACGGGGTCGAAGCGGCGGCCCGAATAGCCTTCGACACCATCGTCGATGATCCAGCCCTGACAGCCATCGGGATCATAGGCAATCGCGCCGCCCCCCGGGGCCAGCGGAACATTGTCGCGCCCGCGGTCCTGATTGGTGGCGATCACGGTATCGGGGCTTTGCACATAGGGCGACAGCCCGTCAGAGCAGGCCCCGAGCGTCAGGACGGCAAGAAGGGCAAGGCCCGGAACAAAACGGTTGGTCATCTGGATTACCACCTGTAGCAAACGACTTCGACGCGGCGGTTCTTCTGCATGTTGGCAGCGGAATCATTCGGCGCAACGGGCTGGCGTTCCCCGTAACCGATTTCCCGCTCCACCATGGCACCGACCGAACGGGCCACATCCGCCACCGATTTTGCGCGGCGCTGCGACAGCGACATATTGTATTCATCCGACGCGCGGCTGTCGGTATGGCCGTAAACGGCATATCCGAACGCGCCCGCCTGCTGGAAGAACTGGGTCAGGTACGATCGGCCATAAGAGGTCAGCCGATGGCTGTCCGTGGCGAACAGCGTATCGGTGTTCTGGACCAGACAGGTGTTGCGCTTGAGGCAGACCGGCTTGCCGGTTTTCGGGTTCACCCGATCCAGCATATAGCCTTCCAGCCCGCCATCCGCCCACCAGTGCATGCAGCCGTCATCGTCGACCCACACACCCCACTCGATCTTGCCGGCGATTTCAGGGGCGGATTGCGCGCTGGCAGCGCCCGCAAGCCCGGCACCAATCGCCAGCCCCCCAATCATCATACGCACTGCTTTGGAAATACGTTCCACTATCGCAGCTCCCCTTCGTTCCACCCAAGTGACTTGATATTATGGGATTCAGGATTGCCGTCCCTAAATTGCGAAGTAAAGCAAAATCTATGCGCTACAGAGGGTTGATCCAACCAATTGTTGCGTGTGGCGGCGATATTCGGAACGAATCGGGATATTGGCGCAGCAATCGAAACAGCGATCAGGAATCGAGTCTTTCCCCCGCCAGCGAATTGGTCGACGAGGCGGTAATGCGCACCCGCACCAGATCACCCACCTTTGCCGTGGGATCAATAACGTGAACAGCATGAAGATGGTCGGATTTTCCCATCATCTGCCCGTCAAGCCTGCCGGGCTTTTCATACAGAACCCCCACCTCGCGCCCGACCATCGCCTCTTGTGCGGCGCGCTGCTGCGTGGTGATCAGCGCCTGCAAGGCCTGAAGCCGGGCGTCGCTGACCTCGGCAGGCAGTTCCGGCTTTTCCGCCGCAGGCGTGCCGGGACGCGCGGAATATTTGAACGAGAACGCCGCCCCGAACCCCACGGAGCGGATCAGATCCATCGTATCTTCGAAATCGCGGTCGCTTTCGCCCGGAAAGCCGACAATGAAATCAGAGCTGAGCAGAATATCCGGGCGCACGGCGCGAATACGCTCGATCAGGCGCAGATAATGTTCTGCCGTATGTTTGCGATTCATCGCTTTCAGAATGCGGTCGCTGCCCGATTGCACCGGCAAATGCAGATAGGGCATCAATTGCGGCAAATCGCCATGCGCGGCCACAAGATCGTCGTCCATGTCATTGGGATGGCTGGTGGTATAGCGCAGCCGCTCCAGCCCGTCGATATCGGCCAGGGCGCGCAACAGCCGCGCCAGACCCCAGCTGCCCCCCGCGCCCTCGCCGTGATAGCCGTTCACATTCTGCCCCAGCAGCGTGATCTCTTTCACGCCGCGCGACACCAGATCACGCGCTTCGGCCAGCAGCCGCGCCACCGGGCGGCTGACTTCGGCGCCGCGCGTATAGGGCACCACACAGAAGGCACAGAACTTGTCGCACCCCTCCTGCACCGTCAGGAAGGCGGTCGGCCCGCGCAGTGCCCGGCGGGTGGGCAGATGGTCGAACTTGTCCTCGGCCGGAAACTCGGTATCGACCACCTTGCCCTTGGCCTCCACCATCTCGGGCAGGCGGTGATAGCTTTGCGGCCCCACCACCAGATCGACCAGCGGCATGCGCCGCAGGATCTCGGCCCCTTCGGCCTGTGCCACACAGCCCGCAACGCCGATCTTCAGATCCGGCTTCGCGGTTTTCAGCGCCTTGAGGCGTCCCAGATCGGAGTAAAGCTTTTCCGACGCCTTTTCGCGGATGTGGCAGGTGTTCAGCAGGACCATGTCGGCCTCGTCCTGCACCTCTGTCGTGACATAGCCCTTGGTGCCCAGCGCCTCGGCCATGCGCTCGCTGTCATAGACGTTCATCTGGCACCCGTAGGTCTTGATGAAAAGCTTCTTCGGCGTGGCGCTGTGGTCGGTCATCTGGCGGCCCTGACTGTCTGGACAAGGGTTGCCTTCTAGCGAAAAGACCGGGCCTGCGCAACGCAGGCTCCAATCGCGGCGGGGAAGGCTTGCAATAGGTAGCACATTCACCGAGTCTGCGCCAAAAGGCATGACGGCAGCAAGGCAGAGGCGAATGCGCTACAACAGTCTGGCGGAATTCAGGGTCAAGGGCGCAACGGCACTGGCGAAAGGGCCGGTTGCCATGATTTTCGTGGAAGATCAGGTCGAGGTAGACACGACGATCCGCCACCATTTCGACACCGGCTTTCGCGAAATCGTGCTGCTTGCCGATGACGAGATCACCTGCCCGCCCGAGCTGGAGGCGCGGCTTCACCGCATCCGCTATGATGTTCATGCCGATGATGCGGTGATCCTGGCGGTGAACAGCCTGATTGGTGCCACGCCCGAAGGCATCTGGCTCTATTACTGCTTCAATGCCGAATACCTGTTCTTCCCCTTCTGTGAAACGCGCACAGTGCGCGATCTGCTCACCTTCCAGACGGAAGAGCGCCGCGATGCCATGCTCAGCTATGTCATTGATCTTTATGCCGGGGATCTGAACAAATACCCCAATGCCGTCTGCCTTGAGGATGCGCATCTGGACAGGTCGGGCTATTACGCACTGGGGCGCGAGGATCCGGACAACAATTTCGCCAAGAAGGAACGGCAGCTTGATTTCTTCGGCGGCCTGCGCTGGCGGTTTGAAGAGCATGTGACCTGGACCAAACGCAAGATCGACCGCATCTCGCTGTTCAAGGCGAAACGCGGGCTGACGCTGCGCCCGGATTTCACCTTCAATGATGAAGAATACAATACCTATGCTTGCCCCTGGCACAACAACCTGACGGCCGCCATCTGTTCGTTCCGCACGGCCAAGGCGTTGAAATCGAACCCCGGTTCAAAATTCGACATCCACAATTTCCGGTGGCACAACTCCACCGAATTTCAGTGGCACAGCCAGCAGCTCATGGATCTGGGCCTGATGGAGCCGGGCCAGTGGTTCTGACCAACCGTGGCTAAACGCGCACCATAAGCCGGGCGCAAAAGCCACTTGCCCGCAAAGCGGTCTTTACGAATCTGCGCAGATCGCTAGATGTATGTTCCATGAATGTTCTCATCTGGTTCAAACGCGATCTGCGGGCAGAGGATCACCCGGCGCTGGCGATGGCCGCCAGCAAGGGCCCGGTCCTGCCCGTCTATATCGTGGACCCGGAGGACTGGGCGCAGGGGGACAGATCGGGGCGGCATTGGTGTTTCACCGCCGAATGTCTGGCCGAATTGCGCGAGGCGCTGGCACTGCTGGGCCTGCCGCTGATCGTGCGCAGCGGTGACAGCGTGACGGTGCTGGACCGCCTCGTGCGGGCGCATGGCATCACCGAAATGGTCAGCCATACCGACAGCGGCAGCCGGTGGTCGCGGCAGCGCGACAGCCGCGTTGCGGACTGGGCCCGCAGCTGCGGCCTGCGCTGGACGCAACTGCCAGACTCCAGCCTGTGCCCCGCAGACCAGCCCCCCGACCTGCGCGACCTGCGGGCCGTGCCGGGCGTCGAGCCGGGGGCGATCCCCACCGCGCGGGCGCTGCGGCTGGCCGAGGATGCCTGCCCGCACCGTCAGCCCGGCGGGCGGGTCGCAGGGCTGGCGGCGCTCGACAGCTTTCTGACCCTGCGCGGTGCCTCCTACCGCACCGCCATGGCCGCGCCGCCGTCGGCGGAGCGGGCCTGTTCGCGCCTGTCCGCGCATCTGTCCCATGGCACTCTCAGCCTGCAATCGGTGGTGCAGGCCACTGCCGCCCGTCAGGCCGAGCGTCAGGGCGGGCCGTGGACCGGCAGCCTGCGCGCCTTCCAGACCCGCCTCGCCCTGCGCGAGACGGCGATGCAGGCACCAACGCTGCCCGCCCCGCAGATGCGCGCCGACAGGCTGCCCGAAGATCACGCCGCCCGTCTGTCGGCATGGGAGCGGGGCGAGACCGGCCTGCCCTATCTTGATGCCTGCCTGCGCTATCTGCGCGCCACCGGCTGGCTGCCCTTTCGCGCCCGCGCCATGGTGATGGCCAGTGCGGCCCAGCATCTGGCACTTGATCCGCGGGCCACCGGCACCCTGCTCGCCCGCCGCTTCACCGATTACGAACCGGCGCTGCACTGGCCGCAGGTCCATCAGCTGAGCCACCCTGATACGATGGCGACCCCGCGCCTCTATGATCCGGTCAAACAGGGGCTGGCGCAGGATCCGACCGGGGCCTTCACCCGGCGCTGGGTGCCGGAACTGGCCGCCGTGCCGGATGCGCTGCTGCAAGAGCCGTGGAAATGGTCGGGCGCAGCGCGGCTGCTGGGGCAGCGCTATCCCGAACCTCTGGTCGATGTCGGGGCCAGCACCCGCGCCGCCCGTGCCGCCCTGTGCCTGTTGCGCCGCCAGACGGGCCAGCCGCCCCGGCTCAGCCCCCGCCTTACGCCACACCCGGCGCAGGATCGCCCATTGCCCCGACCGCGACAGGGCTTCACCGCACAACTGAGCCTGGATCTCTAGATGCCCCGGATGCGCCGCAAGGCAGACCTACCGCAAAAGATCTGCGCCACCTGTGGCCGACCCTTCATCTGGCGCAAGGCCTGGGCAAAGGTCTGGGAGGAGGTGCGCTATTGCTCGGATCGCTGCCGCGCGACGCGCAAGGCCGACGGCCCTCCGCCCCCGAGACCCTGATTTTTCAGAAAGGTGTTTTCAGCTTTCTCCATCAAATCAACCGCCCTGTTTTGTTGCCACTGACAGGCTTTTTGCTCATGCTGGCGCAGGTTACTGCAAACAGGAGACAGCCATGCCGGAGCGGATCACGAAACACGGGTTGCAGGTCGATGCCCGGCTGGTCGATTTCGTGGAAGCGCGCGCCCTGCCCGGCACCGGGGTGACGGCGGATCGGTTCTGGCAGGGGTTTGCCGAGGCCGTAGCCCGTTTTGGCCCGCAGAACCGCGCCCTGCTGGCGGAACGTGACCGCCTGCAAACCGCCATCGACGCCTGGCACAAGGCCCGGCGCGGCCAGCCGCAGGACGCTGATGCCTATGAGGCCTTCTTGCGCGAGATCGGCTATCTTCTGCCGGAAGGCCCGGATTTCACCGTGCAGACCCAAGGGGTTGACCCTGAAATCGCGCTGACGCCCGGCCCGCAGCTGGTGGTGCCGGTGATGAACGCGCGTTATGCGCTCAATGCCGCCAATGCCCGCTGGGGCAGCCTCTATGACGCGCTTTATGGCACCGATGCGCTGGGGGATCTCCCGCAGGGCAAAGCCTATGATCCGGCGCGCGGTGCCCGGGTGATCGACTGGGCGCGCGGCTTTCTGGACACGGCCTCCCCGCTGGACGGCGCAAGCTGGCGCGACGTGCGGCGGCTGACGCTGCGCGACGGCGCGTTGCGCGTGGCGCTGGCCTCGGGCGAAACCGGCCTCGCCCAGCCGCACCAATGCGTCGGCTATCAGGGCAGCGCGGAGGCCCCGACCGCCATCGTGCTGAAAAACAACCACCTGCATATCGAAATCCTGATCGACGCCAGCACCGAAATCGGCGCGGCAGACCCGGCGCATATCTCGGATGTCTGGCTCGAAGCGGCACTCTCCGCGATCATGGATTGCGAAGACAGCGTGGCGGCGGTGGATGCCGAAGACAAGGTTGTGGCCTATGGCAACTGGCTGGGCCTGATGACCGGCGATCTGACCGAACAGGTGACCAAGGGCGGCAAGACGCTCACCCGCCGCCTGAACCCCGATGCCATCTACACCGCTGCCGATGGCGGCACGCTGACGCTGAAATGCCGCGCGCTGATGCTGGTGCGCAATGTCGGCCATCTGATGACCAATCCCGCCGTGCTGGACAGCGACGGGCGCGAGGTCGGCGAAGGCCTGATGGATGCTTTCGTGACCACGCTCTGCGCCCTGCATGACCTGCAGAAAAGCGACGGGCCGCGCAACTCGGTCACCGGATCGGTCTATGTGGTGAAACCCAAGATGCACGGCCCCGAGGAAGTGGCCCTCGCCTGCGCCATTTTCGATCATGTCGAAGACACGCTGGGCCTGCCGCGCCATACCGTGAAACTGGGCATCATGGACGAAGAGCGCCGCACCTCGGCCAATCTCAAGGCCTGTATCCGCGCAGCACAACACCGGGTCGCCTTCATCAACACCGGCTTTCTGGATCGCACCGGCGACGAAATCCACACCTCGATGGAAGCCGGCCCGATGCTGCGCAAGGGCGACATGAAGGGGGCCCCGTGGATCCGGTCCTACGAGGATCGTAATGTGGATATCGGGCTGGCCTGCGGGCTGAAGGGCCGCGCGCAGATCGGCAAGGGCATGTGGGCGGCACCCGATCTGATGGCGGCCATGCTGGACCAGAAGATCGCCCACCCCAGCGCGGGCGCCACCTGCGCCTGGGTGCCCTCGCCCACCGCCGCCACCCTGCACGCCACCCATTACCACCGGGTCGATGTGCTGGCCCGTCAGGATGCGCTTGCCGCCGCAGGCCCACGCGGCACGCTGCGCGACCTGCTGACCCTGCCGCTGGCCCAGGGGGCCAACTGGTCCGAAGCCGAAGTGCAGGCCGAACTCGACAACAACGCCCAAGGCATCCTCGGCTATGTGGTCCGCTGGGTCGATCAGGGGGTCGGCTGCTCCAAGGTGCCGGACATCCATGATGTCGGCCTGATGGAAGACCGCGCCACCTGCCGCATCTCGGCACAGGCCCTGGCCAACTGGCTGCATCACGGCGTCATCACCCCCGATCAGACCCTGGCCGCGCTGCGGAAGATGGCCGCGGTGGTGGACCGCCAGAATGCGGATGACCCGGCCTATCGGCCCATGGCCCCCGGCTTCGACGGCCCGGCCTTCCGCGCCGCCTGCGCATTGGTGCTCGAAGGGCGCAGCCAACCCTCGGGTTATACCGAACCCCTGCTGCACCGCCACCGGCAGGAGGCAAAAGCCCGCTGACACGGCAAGGGGGGCACGCGCTGCCCCCCTTGTCTTGCATTTTGCAAAAATACTCACCCGCCACGGTGCCGCTGGCACAGCCTCGGGCAATATCCATGGCAATGCCGTCCAAGGGGCTCGATGCCCCGCCGGACGGCCCCCGTTGTGCCGCCTCAGCCGATATCCAGCGCCAGCGCATGAATGCGCGGCACCACATCGCCCAGCGCCGCGTTCACTGCGCGGTGGCGGGCAAGGCGGCTCATCGGACCAAAAGCCTCGGCGCGGATCAGCACCCGGAAATGGCTCTCGCCAGAGCCGTCATCGCCGGAATGTCCCGCATGTCGGTGGCTTTCATTCTCCACTTCCAGCCGGTCCGGCGCGAAGGCCTGGGTCAGACGTTGAGCAATCTCATCCTCAATCCGCATTTTTCCCCCGCGCCCCCTTCTCTCTGGCGAACAAATCCCTAAACTCTCGCCTCCGAGTCGGAAAGGCCCCTGCATGACGAAACCGCCCTTTGAATTCGATATCCGCGTCTCTTCTGACAAGAAGCGCCGCAAGACCGGGCGTCGCGGCATGTCTGGCGCGTTCGAAACATCGCAGAAAAACTGCGATTATCCCGGCTGCGCCGAGCCGGGCCTGTATCGTGCGCCCAAATCGCCCGACCTGCTGGATGATTTCTTCTGGTTCTGCAAAGACCATGTGCGCGAATACAATCTGAAATGGAATTTCTTCAACGGCACCTCGGACGAGGAGTTCCAGAAATATCTCGACAAGGCCCGCGTCTGGGAGCGCGAGACCAAACCCTTCAGCCAGAAGGATGATGGCCGGGCCTGGGCGCGGCTGGGCGTGAATGACCCGATGGCGATTCTGGGCGAAAAGGCCACGCAGAATCCCGGCAAGGTGGTCAGCAATGTCACCCGCAAACTGCCGCCGACTGAACGCAAGGCGCTGGATATCCTCGAGGCGCGCGACACCTGGACGCGCACCGAAATCCGCAAACAATACAAAAGTCTGGTGAAAGACCTGCACCCCGACATGAACGGCGGCAACCGCGATGACGAAAGCCGGTTGCAAGAGGTGGTCTGGGCCTGGGAGCAGATCAAGGAAAGCCGCTATTTCCGCGACTGACGCGAGGCATGGCTGGCCCCCGCTTGCCGGGGCCAGCCATGATTTTTGCGGCGCTCAGGCCGGTTTGAACACCATCGCCACGCCGTTCATGCAATAGCGCTTGCCGGTGGGCTGCGGGCCGTCGTCAAACACATGGCCCAGATGCCCGCCGCAGCGGCGGCAATGCACTTCGGTCCTTGTGGCAAAGAAGGTATTGTCCTCCTTGGTGCCGATGGCATTGGGCAAGGGCTGCCAGAACGATGGCCAGCCGGTGCCGCTGTCGTATTTCTGCGCCGCATCATACAGCGGCAGATCACAGCCCGCGCAATGGAAGACCCCTGCGCGCTTTTCGGTATCCAGCGGCGAGGTGAAGGCGCGCTCGGTATCTTCCTCGCGCAGCACGGCATAGGCTTCGGGCGACAGGCGCGCGCGCCATTCCGCTTCGGTCAGGGTGAATTCAAAGCTGCCCTCGGCCAAGGCGGGGCGCAGGGCGATCATCGCAAGCGCGCTGGCAAGCAAAGTGCGGCGGTGCATCGGTGTTCTCCTCATGCTGTCTGCCTGTCTATACGCGGTGCTGCGGCGTTTGTTTCACCGCTCACGCAAAAGAGACCGCCCGCCCCACCGGCGATGCGGTGTATTGTGTCGGGAACAGCCTTCCTCTTGCAGCCCCCCGCGATATGTTCCACAAAACCCCTGAAGAACCGCGCCCGCCTGACGGGTGCCCGAGCCTGTGGCGGATGGAATGCTGGACCAGATTGCAAAACCCACCGAAGAGATCTCTGTGCGGGATGTTTTCGGAATTGATACCGACATGAAGGTCAAGGGCTTTGCCGACCGCACCGACCGCGTGCCTGACATCGACCCCACCTACAAGTTCGACCCCGACACCACGTTGGCGATTCTGGCGGGCTTTGCCTATAACCGCCGCGTCATGGTGCAGGGCTATCACGGCACAGGCAAATCGACGCATATCGAACAGGTGGCGGCGCGGCTGAACTGGCCCGCGGTGCGCGTGAACCTTGACAGCCACATCAGCCGGATCGACCTGATCGGCAAGGATGCGATCAAGCTGCGCGACGGCAAACAGGTGACCGAATTCCACGAAGGCATCCTGCCCTGGGCGCTGCGCAACCCCGTGGCCATCGTGTTCGACGAATATGATGCAGGCCGGGCGGATGTGATGTTTGTGATCCAGCGCGTGCTGGAGCATGATGGCAAGCTGACCTTGCTGGACCAGAACGAGATCATCACGCCGAACCCCTATTTCCGGCTGTTCGCCACTGCGAATACCGTGGGGCTGGGCGACACGACCGGCCTCTATCACGGCACGCAGCAGATCAACCAGGCCCAGATGGACCGCTGGAGCCTTGTCGCGACGCTGAACTATCTGAGCCATGATGCCGAAGCCGCCATCGTGCTGGCCAAGAACCCGCATTACAACACCGAAAAAGGCCGCAAGCAGATCAACCAGATGGTGACGGTTGCCGATCTGACCCGCACCGCCTTCATGAATGGTGATCTGTCCACCGTGATGTCGCCGCGCACCGTGATCACCTGGGCGCAGAACGCCGAGATCTTCCGAAATCTCGGTTATGCGTTCCGGCTGACCTTCCTGAACAAATGCGATGAGCTGGAACGGCAGACCGTGGCCGAATTCTATCAGCGCTGCTTTGGCGAAGAACTGCCGGAAAGCGCTGCTAGCATGGCGATGAAGTAACCCCTTCCCGGAGCTGCCGCTTCCGCCACAGGACGCGGCAGGCCCGGACCGGGGCGGCGCCATCATACGACTCTCCGGCGGGGGCGCCTCCTCACCCTGCCTGAGAAAGAGGGGAGGAGGGACCAGGGTGCGCGGCACCTTGCCGGGCAAGACATGACCAAACCCACCGACAACCCCGCCGATCCGTTCAAGAAAGCCCTGGCCGAGGCCACCAAGACCATGGCCGATGATCCGGAGATGACGGTCACCTATTCGGTGGATCCGGCAGGCATGACCAAGGATGGCGTGCGCCTGCCGCAGGTCAGCCGCCGGATGACGCGCGACGAGGTGATGCTGGCGCGCGGCACGGCGGATGCCTTTGCCATGCGGCGCAAATACCATGATGACACGGTGGCGGCCAAATATGCCCCGACCGGCAACCTCGCCCGTGAAATCTATGAGGCGATGGAGATTGCCCGGGCCGAGGCTGTCGGTGCCCGGGCCATGCCCGGCACCGCCGTCAACATTGCCCACAAGATCGGCCATGAGGCGGATCGCAAGGGCTATGGCCAGATCACCCAGGCTGCGGATGCACCGCTGGCAGTCGCCGCAGGTTATCTGGTGCGGCATCTGGCCACCGGGCAGGCCCTGCCCGCCGCCGCCGACAATGTGATGAACCTGTGGCGCGGCTTCATCGAAGAACAGGCCGGCGGCACGCTGGAGGGGATCGGCGAGGCGCTGGCCGATCAGGCCGCCTTCGCCCGGCTTGCCCGCAAGATGATCTCGGATCTCGGCTATGGCGACCAGCTGGGCGATGACCCGGATATGGATGACATGGACGACAGCGCCGACGATCAGGCGCAAGAGGATGAGGACAGCCCCGAAAGCGCCGGTGACGAGCAGCAGCAGGAAGAGGATGCCGAAGCCTCGCCCGAGCGCAGCCAGGAGGATCAGCAGGATCAGTCGCAGGCGCAAGTCACCATGGAAGACAGCGCCGACATGGAACAGGGCGACGAAGCAGAGCTGCCCGAGGGCGAAGCCCCGCTGGAGCCGCCGCCACCCGCACCCTATTCCGACGCCGATCCGCTCTACAGCGTCTATAGCACGGAGTTCGACGAGGAAATCCGCGCCGAGGATCTGGCCGAAGCAGCGGAACTGGAGCGCCTGCGCGCCTATCTCGATCAGCAGCTGGAGCCGCTGAAAGGCGCGGTGTCGCGGCTGGCCAACAAGCTGCAACGCCGTCTTCAGGCGCAGCAGAACCGCAGCTGGCTGTTCGATCTGGAGGAAGGCACGCTGGATGCCGGGCGTCTGGCCCGGGTGGTGGCCAACCCGACCACGCCACTGTCGTTCAAGCAGGAAAAGGATACCGAATTCCGCGACACCTGCGTGACGTTGCTTCTGGACAATTCCGGCTCGATGCGCGGGCGGCCGATTTCGATTGCCGCGATCTGCGCCGATGTGCTGGCGCGCACGCTGGAACGCTGTTCGGTGAAGGTGGAAATTCTGGGCTTCACCACCCGCGCCTGGAAGGGCGGGCAAAGCCGCGAAAAATGGCTGGCCTCGGGGCGCAGCCAGCAGCCGGGGCGGCTGAATGATCTGCGCCACATCATCTACAAAGGCGCCGATGCGCCCTGGCGGCGCAGCCGCGCCAATCTTGGCCTGATGATGAAAGAAGGCCTGCTGAAGGAAAACATCGACGGCGAGGCGCTGGAATGGGCGCACCGGCGGCTGGCCGGGCGGCGCGAGGCGCGCAAGATCCTGATGGTGATTTCGGACGGCGCGCCGGTCGATGATTCGACGCTCTCGGTCAATCCGGCGTCCTATCTGGAGAAACACCTGCGCGACGTGATCGCCATGGTGGAAAAGCGGCGGCTGGTCGAACTGATCGCCATCGGCATCGGCCATGACGTGACCCGCTATTACAACCGCGCTGTCACCATCACCGATGTGGAGCAATTGGCCGGAGCGATGACCGAGCAACTCGCCGGGCTGTTTGACAGCGACCCCCGCAAGCTGGCCCGCACGCTGGGCATGCGGAAACTGGGGTAAGGGGGCTTCCGCCCCCCTGCGCCCTGGCGGGCGCCGTCCCCCGAGGATATTTGACCCAAGATGAAAGGGGTTTGCGGTGTTTCAGACCTTCACATCCTCCGCAGATCCGGGCAAGGGCGCAGAGCGGCTGGCCGCCTTGCGGGCACGGCTCGCGGCGGAGGGGCTGGCGGGGTTTCTGATCCCGCGCGCGGATGCCCATCAGGGCGAATATGTCGCCGAGCGCGACGAGCGGCTGGCCTGGCTGACCGGGTTCACCGGCTCGGCCGGCTTTGCCATCGTGCTGCCCGAAGTGGCGGGCGTGTTCATCGACGGGCGCTACCGGGTGCAGGTGCGCGCGCAGGTGGATCTGGCGGCGTTCACGCCGGTACCCTGGCCCGAGGTGCAGCCCGGCCCGTGGATTGCAGAGCATCTGGCGGCGGACGAGATCGGGTTTGATCCCTGGTTGCACACCGCCGATGAGATTGCCCGGCTGGAGACGGCGTTGGCCGACACGGCGATCCGCCTGCGCAGCACGGCCAATCTGGTGGATGCAGTCTGGCGCGATCAACCTGCCGCGCCGCTGGGCATGGCCTTTGCGCATCCGCAGGCGCTGGCCGGGCTCAGCAGTCTGGAAAAACGCGAGGCGCTTGCCGCCGCGCTGCGGGCGGCGGGGCAGACCGCCGCCATCCTCACCCTGCCCGACAGCCTGTGCTGGCTGCTGAACATCCGGGGCGCCGATGTACCGCGCAATCCGATCCTGCATGGCTTTGCCGTGCTGCATGACGATGCGCGGGTGACGCTTTATGCCGAACCGGCAAAATTCGATGCGAGCGTCCGCGCTCATATGGGACCGCATGTAACCCTGCGCCCACCCTCGGCGCTGGTGCCCGGACTGCATACGCTACAAGGGCCGGTGCGGCTGGATCGCAGCTCTGCCCCGCTCGCCCTCGCGCAGGAGTTGGACGAGGCAGGCGTGGCCTATGTCTGGGGCGAGGATCCCTGCCGCTTGCCAAAGGCCTGCAAGACCGGGGCCGAGATTGCCGCCACCCGCGCGGCGCATCTGCGGGACGGCGCGGCGATGGTGCAGTTTCTGCACTGGCTCGATACCGAAAGCCCGAAAGGCACCCTGACCGAGATTGATGTGGTGACGGCGCTGGAAGGCTTTCGCCGGGCGACCAATGCGCTGCATGACCTCAGCTTTGATACGATCTGCGGGGCGGGGCCGAATGGGGCGATCATCCATTATCGCGTCACCCAAGACACCAACCGCCGTGTGCAGCAGGGGCAATTGCTGCTGGTTGACAGCGGCGGCCAGTATCAGGATGGCACAACCGACATCACCCGCACTCTGGCGATCGGCGATCCGGGGGCCGAAGCGCGCGCCTGCTATACCCGCGTGTTACAGGGTATGATCGCCATCTCGCGCGCCCGCTTCCCCAAAGGGCTGGCCGGGCGCGATCTGGATGCGCTGGCCCGCGCGCCGCTCTGGATGGCGGGGCAGGATTATGACCATGGCACCGGCCATGGCGTCGGTGCTTTCCTGTCGGTGCATGAAGGACCACAGCGCCTGTCGCGCCTGTCCGAAGTGCCGCTGGCCCCCGGCATGATCCTGTCAAACGAGCCGGGTTACTACCGCGAAGGGGTCTTCGGGATCCGGCTGGAGAACCTGATCGTGGTGACCGAGGCCCCCGCCCTGCCCGGCGGCGATCAGCGCGCGCAGTTTGCGTTTGAAACCCTGACCTTCGTGCCCTTCGACCGCCACCTGATTGACGTTGCCCTGCTTGCCCCCGGCGAACGCGTCTGGCTGGACGCCTATCATGCCGAGGTTCTGGCCAGGATCGGCCCCCTGATCAGCGGCCCTGCCGCCGATTGGCTGCACAGAGCCTGCGCGCCGCTGCCCGCAGCCTGACATCCGGGCGCGCCCTCCCCTATTTGCACTCTGTCCAAATACTCACCTGTTTCCCGCCCGCCACCCCGCGACGGGCCGGGGATCAGGCGGCTGCGGCCACCTGCCGGATCCGCTCCACCATCGCCCGCAGCCCGTTGGAGCGTTGCGACGACAGATGTTCATTCAAACCAAGCCGGCCCAACTCGGCCACCGCGTCAATCTGGCCCACCTCTGCCACCGTGCGCCCGGCATAGAGCGTGTGTAGGATGGCAATCAGCCCGCGCACGATCATCGCATCCGAACTGCCCTCGAAATCGAACAGGGCCCCGGCCCCCGCGCCGGTCAGAACCGGCCGCAACCAGACCTGCGAGGCACAACCCTGCACCTTGAAGGCCGCCACCTGAAAGGCAGGGTCCAGCGGCGGGAAGGCCTTGCCCAGGTCGATCACATGGCGATAGCGGTCCTCCCAATCGTCCAGAAAGGCGAAGGTTTCTACAAGCTCTTCAAATGCGGGGCTGGCCATGGCAATCTCCTGTTCTTGTGCCAGAGCTATGCCGCAGGCTGCAAAAGGTCCAGAGGGACGCTTTTCAAACGCCGCGCCATGCGCTACGCCCTAGGGGCGCCAAAAGGGGCGCGAAAGGGTGAGGCATGAAAAAACCGCTGCTGGCCGCGCTGACGCTGGTGATGTTCGTTTCCGCCTGCGGGGCGATCAGGACGTCCCGGCTCAATCCGTTCAATTGGTTCGGCCGTGCCGAAGCCACTGCACCGGCGCCGCTGGCCGCAAAACCATCCGATCCCCGGCTGCTGGCCGCCCAGATCATCGACCTGAAGATCGAACCGATGCCGGGCGGGGCCATCGTGCGCGCCACGGCGCTGCTGCCCAATCAGGGCTGGTGGGAGGCCGAACTGGTCAGTGGCGATCCGGGCCCGGATGGCGTGCTGACCTATGATTTCCGGCTGTTCCCGCCGCTGACGCAAACCGCCGTCTCCACCCCGCGCTCGCGCCAGATCACGGCTGCCGCCTATCTGTCCGACATCCAGCTTGGCAAAGTGTCGGCGATCACCGTGCAGGGCCAGGGCAACGCCCTGACAAGCCGCCGCTGACGCTGTCCATGGCAATCGCTGGGACGGGGGCTCGATGCCCCCGGCGCGGCGTCCGCCAGGGCAAGATCACAGGTGGCGCAGAACCGCGTCCAGCAGCTGATCCAGCGGCGCCATCGCATCCAGCTCCAGCGCCTCATCCGCTGTCGGCACTTCCAGCACCGCATATTGGCTTGCCAGCAGGCTCTGCGGCATGAAATGCCCCTGCCGCTGCACCAGACGCGCTGCAAGCACCGCCTGTGGGGCCGCCAGATGCACAAAGCGCAAATCGGGCACCACCGCGCGCAACTGATCTCGGTAGGCCCGGCGCAGCGCGGAACAGGCCAGCACAACCTTCGGCTCTGCCCGCAGTGCCGCGCCGCAAGACTGCAGCCACGGCCCCCGGTCGGCATCAGTCAGCGCCTCACCCCGCGCCATTTTGGCGATGTTTTCTGCTGGATGCAGATCATCGGCATCGCAGAACCGCGCGTCGATGGCGCTTGCAAGCGCCGCAGCCACGGTGCTTTTGCCGCAGCCAGAGACGCCCATCACGACAATCCGAAGATCGCTCACCCGATCCGCACCACCCGCACTTCGTTGCCCTTGGCCGACAGGGCAATCTCGCCCCGGCACAGGCGCAACGCATCTTCCCCGAAGGCTTCGGCCCGCCAGCCCTTCAAGGACGGCAGATCACGTTCGCCCGCCGCAATCGCATCCAGCTCCGATGCCGAGGCGATCAGTTTGGCGGCCACACCCAGACTTTCGGATTTCGCCTTGAGCAGCACCCGCAGCAGATCGGCCAGTGCCGGATTCACCTGCAATTGTTCGCGCGACAGATCGGGTTTGGGCATGTCTTCCGGCTTCATCTCCAGCCCGGCCTTCACCGCCGCCAGAATCCCGTCGGCAATATCGCCGCGCCGCCCCTCACGCAGCAGCAGCCGCGACCGGCCCAGCTCGTCATGATTGGTGGGCCGGGTCGAGGCCAGCTCCAGCAAGGCGTCATCCTTCATCACCCGGCTGCGCGGCACATTGTTCTTTTGCGCGTAATCCTCGCGGAACTGCGCCAAAGCCTTGACCAGGGCCAGAAACCGCCCGGAGGTGGTGCGGGTCTTGACCCGTTCCCAGGCCTCGGCCGGGCGGATCGTGTAGGTTTCGGGATCGGTCAGGATCGACAGTTCCTCGGCGACCCAGCGGTCGCGGCCCGATTTCTCGATCTGTTTCGCCAGGCTTTCATAAACCACGCGCAGATGGGTCACATCCGCCAGCGCATATTCCTTCTGCGCCTCCGACAGCGGGCGGCGTGACCAGTCGGTGAAACGCGAGGTCTTGTCGAGGCTTTCGCGGGCGATCTTCTTCACCAGCGTCTCATAGCCCACCTGCTCGCCATACCCGCAGACCATGGCCGCAACCTGGGTGTCGAACAGCGGCACCGGGAAGCAGTTGCCCTCGACAAAGAAGATCTCCAGATCCTGCCGGGCGGCGTGAAACACCTTCACCGTGGCCTCGTGCCGGAACAGATCATAAAGCGGCTCAAGGCTCATCTCGGCGCCGTCGATCGGATCCACCAGCACCGCTTCGCCGGTCTTGCCGGGCAGCGCCATCTGGATCAGGCAGAGCTTTGACCAATAGGTCCGCTCGCGCAGGAATTCCGTGTCGATGGTGACATAGGCTTCGGATTTCGCAGCCTCGCAAAATGCGGCGAGGTCTTCGGTGGTGGTGATGGTGCGCATCGGCGTCTTTCGGTCAGGTGCGCGGGGGCATCCCGCTTTTTCCGCTATAGGCGGCAGGGATCACGAAGGAAACCCTTTTTGCACTGGCCGGACGGGTGCAAGGCCCCCATCCGGCCATTTCAGGCTGATTTTACACCAGTTCCGCAAGATCTTTCGCATCAAAGCCCTTGAGCACGCCCGGCTGTGCGTCGCGGATATGCGACACCCAGGCCGGATCCGAGATCAGGGCGCGGCCCACCGCGATCAGGTCGAACTCGTCGCGTTCCATGCGTTGCACCAGTTGATCCAGCGGCGTCACGTCAGAGCTTTTGCCGCCAAAGGCACCGAAGAAATCGCCCGACAGCCCGACGGAGCCGACGCTGATGGTGGCCGCCCCGGTCAGCTTCTTGGCCCAGCCTGCAAAGTTCAGGCCCTGTGCGCCATCCAGCTCGGCAAATTCCGGCTCCCAGAAGCGGCGCTGCGAGCAATGCAGGATATCCACCCCGGCTTCGACCAGCGGCAGCAACCAATCGGTCATTTCGGCGGGCGTCTCGGCCAGACGGGCGCTGTAATCCTGCTGTTTCCACTGGCTGACCCGCAGGATGAGCGGGAAATCCGGCCCGAGCGCGGCGCGGGTTGCCTTGACCACTTCGGCGGCAAAGCGCGAACGGTCGCGGATCGTGGCGCCGCCGAACCGGTCATCGCGCAGATTGGTGCCACCCCAGAAGAACTGGTCGATCAGATAGCCATGCGCACCGTGCAGTTCCACAACGTCAAAGCCCAGCTTTTTCGCATCCAGCGCCGCCGAGGCAAAGGCGGCAATCGCATCGGCAATATCCTCTTCGCTCATTGCCTTGCCGCGCGGCTCGTCCGGCCCCACCAGACCCGAGGGGCTTTCCACCGGGGCGACGGGTTCCCACTCGCTCGCGCGGGTCGATCCGGTGTGCCAGATCTGCGGGCCCATCTTGCCGCCTGCCGCATGAACGCCGTCAATCACCTCTTTCCAGCCGGCCAGCGCATCCTTGCCATGAAAGAACGGGATGCCCGGCAGGTTGCGCGCTGCCGGACGGTCGATCACCGTGCCTTCCGACAGGATCAGCCCGACGCCACCTTCCGCCCGGCGGCGATAATACGCGGCCTGTTTGCGGCCCGGCACGCCCTCGTCGGCCATGCCCCGCGTCATCGGGGCCATCACGATCCGGTTGGCCAGATCGAGACCCTTCAGATGGAAGGGCCGAAACAGGGCATCGGTTGCTTGCGTCATGATTTCTCTCCTATGCAATCTGGGGCAATAGGTATATTCTGGATACTTGGTGTCAATGAGGCACCTGAATTTCACTAGGTTACCTGAAGGGAACCTGCCGCAGCCCTGAGATCCAAGCAGAGATCCAAGATGAATGACATTGGCTTGCCACCTGCCCCCGCGTCGCAATTCGCCTGCGCGATGGGGCATTTTTCGGCGGATTGTCCGTCACGCGTGCTGTTCGACCAGATCGCCGACAAATGGTCGATGATGATCCTGACCGTGCTGGATGGCGGCCCGCGTCGCTTCAATGCCATCAAGCGCTTGCTGGAGGGGGTGTCGCAGAAATCGCTGACCCAGACGCTGCGGCGGCTGGAGCGGAACGGGCTGATCCTGCGCCGGGTGATCGTGGCCTCGCCGGTTGCGGTGGAATATGAGCTCAGCCCGCTGGGCCAGACGCTGCTGCCGCCGTTCCGCGCGCTTTATCGCTGGACCAAGGAGTTCATGCCGCAGGTCGAACAGGCCCGCGCGAAATTTGATGCAGCGGCCGATTGAGGCGGGTCAGGGCAGCAGGATCGGCGTCCGATCGCCCGCAGCGTAGCGACGCAAGACCGCAGGATAGAGCCGATGCTCCTGCACCAGCACGCGTGCGGCCAAGCTGTCTGCGGTATCGCCCGGCAGCACCGGCACCTGCGCCTGCCCCAGCAGCGGGCCGTCATCCAGCACCGCCGTCACCTCATGCACGGTGCAGCCCGCCTGCGTATCGCCCGCATCAAGGGCCCGCTGATGCGTGTGCAGCCCCGGGTATTTCGGCAGCAACGACGGGTGGATGTTCAGCATCCGCCCCTCGAACTGCGCGACGAAACCGGCGGTCAGCACCCGCATGAACCCTGCAAGGCACAGGATATCCGGCCTGGCAGCAAGGATATGGCGCAGCAGCTCGGCCTCGAACCCGGCGCGGTCCTTGCCGAAGCGGCGGTGATCCACCGCCGCCGTGGCAATGCCCATGGCCTCGGCCCGGCGCAACCCCGAGGCTTCGGGGTCGTTCGAGGCGACCAGAACAGGCCGTGCCGGATGATCGCCGGTCATCGAATTGACCAGCGCCAGCATATTGGAGCCACCCCCCGAAATCAGGATGGCGACGCGTTTCACAGCAGCTTGCCCGAATAGATCACGCCTTCGCCTGCCACCACCCGGCCCAGACGGCACACGGTTTCGCCCTCGGCCTCCAGCAGTGCGGCAATCGCATCGGCACGGTCTGCCGCCACCACGACCATCATGCCGATGCCGCAGTTGAAGGTCTTGAGCAGTTCCGGCTCGCTCATGCCTGCGGTTTCCGCCAGCCAGCGGAACACCGGCGGCAGATCCCAGGCCGAAAGATCAATCGCGCAGGCCAGCCCCTCGGGCAGCACACGCGGCGGGTTTTCCGTCAGCCCGCCGCCGGTGATATGCGCCAGCGCATGAACGCCGCCCGCCCGCACCGCCGCCAGCGCCTGTTTGACATACAGCCGCGTCGGGGCCAGCAGCGCCGCCCCCAGCGTGCCGTCCGAGAAGGGCGAATCTGCGGCCCAGTCCAGCCCCGAAAGCTCCACCACCTTGCGCACGAAGCTGTAGCCGTTGGAGTGAACGCCGTTCGAGGCGAGGCCCAGAAGAACATCGCCCTCCTGCACGCCTGCCGGAAGCTCTGCCCCCCGTTCCATCGCGCCGACGGCAAAGCCCGCCAGATCGAAATCGCCCTTGTGATACATGCCCGGCATTTCGGCGGTCTCGCCGCCGATCAGCGCACAGCCCGATTGCACGCAGCCTTCGGCAATGCCTTCGACGATGCGCGCGGCCTCGGCCACATCAAGCTTGCCCGTCGCAAAATAATCGAGGAAAAACAGCGGCTCCGCCCCTTGGCAGACCAGATCGTTGACACACATCGCCACAAGGTCGATGCCGATCGTATCAACATTGCCGGTATCAATCGCGATGCGCAGCTTGGTGCCGACGCCATCGGTGGCCGCCACCAGAACCGGGTCGCTGTAACCCGCCGCCTTCAGATCAAACAGCGCGCCAAAACCGCCCAGACCGGACATCGTGCCGCTGCGCGTCGTGCGTTTGGCCGCGGGCTTGATCCGCTCCACCAGCGCATTTCCCGCATCAATATCCACGCCTGCATCGGCATAAGTCAGTCCATTCTTCGGCGTGGTCATGGCGAGGCCCCCAGAAAGCAGCAATTCATCAGCAGGATTTTGCGCCCGCATAGACGATTCACGCCACAGGCGCAACGCGCCGCCTGCATCGGCCGCCCAAGCCCCGCCCATCGCTTGACCCGCCCGCGCGCGCACCGTAAGCCTGTGGCGCGTAGGTCTGGGCCTGTAGCTCAATGGTCAGAGCAGGGCGCTCATAACGCCTTGGTTGGGGGTTCGAGTCCCTCCGGGCCTACCAAATATAATTTTATCATTATAATACAAATACTTATCGAAGATGCGCCGACGCTTGGCAGGTATTGGCCATATTCGAACAGCCCCACACACCTGCCTGACAGATGCCGCCGACCTTGAAACAAATGCGATTCCACGCAGCCTTTGGTTGACCACGGAGCGCGACCTGAAACGTCTTTGCCGCTTGCCGCACCAGCAGCCGCCTGACACCATGCGCCAAAGGGTCAGAACGCGAGGTGCGGCATGGAGCGGTTCAATGGCGGATGCCTGTGTGGCGATATCCGCTTTTTGGCCTCAGGCCCTCCCTATCGGGTTGGCCTGTGTCACTGTCTGGATTGCCGCAAGCATCATGGGGCCTTGTTCCATGCCTCGGCCATCTTCCCGCAAGAGGCGGTCACGATTTCGGGCGAGCCCCGCGCCTATGCCGGGCGCTTTTTCTGCCCGCGCTGCGGCTCGTCGGTGTTTTCGCGCAGTGCCGATGAAATCGAAGTGAACCTCGGCGCGCTGGATGCGCCCGATCAACTGCGCCCGACCTATGAGCTGTGGACGCGCCGCCGCGAGGGCTGGTTGCCGCCCTTCCCGCTGGCGCATCACTATGTGCAGGACCGCGACGGTAGCGGTCGGCGCGAAGACTAGCCCCCCGGGCGCGGCAGTCGAGCGTGGATCAGACCAGCCGCCCCCACAGATCATATTCCCCGGCTTCTTCCACCTCGACCGTCACCAGATCGCCGGGCGCGAGCGCCTCAAAGCCTTCGTCGATGAACAGATTGCCGTCGATTTCCGGCGCATCGGCCTTGGTGCGGCAGGTGGCGCCTTCGGCGTCGACCTCATCCACCAGCACCTGCATCACCTGCCCCACCTTGGCGGCAAGCTTGGCTTCGGAAATGGCCTGCGCCTTTTCCATGAAACGGTCCCAACGGTCCTGCTTCACCTCGGCTGGCACATGGTCGGGCAGGTCATTGCTGCGCGCACCCGCGACGTTTTCATATTGGAAGCAGCCGACACGATCCAGTTGCGCCTCATCCAGCCAATCCAGCAGGGTCTGGAATTCGGCCTCGGTCTCGCCCGGATAGCCCACGATGAAGGTGGAGCGCAGGGTGATCTCGGGGCAGGCGGCGCGCCAGGCGGCGATCTCGTCAAGCGTTTTGGCGGCCGCCGCGGGCCGCGCCATGCGGCGCAGCACATCGGGATGCGCGTGCTGGAACGGGATGTCGAGGTAAGGCAGCACCAGCCCTTCGGCCATCAGCGGGATCAGGTCCCGCACATGCGGGTAAGGATAGACGTAATGCAGCCGCACCCAGAGGTCATCGCCCGCGCCCAAACGCCCCAGCTCGCGCGCCAGATCGGTGATATGCGCCCGCACTTCGCCGCCCTTCCACGGGCTGAGATCATGCTTGCGGTCCACCCCATACGCCGAGGTATCCTGACTGATCACCAGCAATTCGCGCACACCCGCATCCACCAGCTTTTCCGCCTCGCGCAGCACGGCATGGGCCGGACGGCTGACCAGACGGCCCCGCATGTCAGGGATGATGCAGAACTTGCACTTGTGATTGCAGCCCTCGGAAATCTTCAGATAGCTGTAATGGCGCGGCGTCAGCTTGACCCCGCTGGCGGGCAGCAGGTCGATGAACGGATCGGGCGACGGCGGCACCGCCTTGTGCACCGCATCCAGAACCGCCTCGTATTGATGCGGGCCGGTGACGGCCATTACCTTGGGATGCGCGCCGGTGATATATTCGGGGTCTGCACCAAGGCAGCCAGTCACCAGCACCTTGCCATTTTCGCGCAACGCCTCGCCGATCGCATCCAGACTTTCAGCCTTGGCACTGTCCAGAAAACCGCAGGTGTTCACGATCACCGCATCGGCGCCCTTGTAATCGGGGCTGATCGCATAACCTTCGGCGCGCAGGCGCGTGAGGATGCGTTCGCTGTCGACCAGCGCCTTGGGGCAGCCAAGGCTGACCATGCCGATGGTCGGTTGGCCAAGGCGGCGCTCGTCAGGAACGAGGGCGCGGGCAAGATCGGGGCGGAGGCTGGGCGGATTTTGCGACATCCGCCCCATATAGCGGCAGGCGCGGCTGCCGCAAAGGGGGGCCACAGTGCCAATGCGGGCCAATTGGCGGCAGATCACGCCTTGGCGAGGCCCCGCCGATGCCCTGCGGCAGGGATTGTTGCCTTTGGGCAAGGGGGCTACGATTCGGGCAGAACGGTAAGGGAGTAGGCAATGCGGTGGCTTGTGCGGTTGATCGGATCGGTTCTGGTGCTGATCTTTCTGCTTGGCCTGATGGTGGTGCTGATGCCGAAAGACCGGGTGGCACAGATGGCGGCAGACCGCTTTGCCAGCGCCACCGGGCGAAAGCTGACCATTGAAGGCTCGGTCCGGCCTTCGATCTGGCCGGTTCTCGGCGTGAAAACCGGCCCGGTCCGGCTGGCCAATGCCGATTGGGGCACAGAGCCTGACATGCTGCGCGCCGAACGGCTGGATATCGGGCTGGATCTGGCGGCACTGCTGAGCGGCGTGGTAAAAATCACCGGGATCGAAGTGGTCGGCCCCGATCTGCTGCTGGAGCGGCACAAGGATGGCCGGGTGAACTGGGACTTGTCGCCCACGGCGAAAGCTGCGGCAGAAGGCAGCGCGCCTGCGCAAGCCGCACCGGGCTATGACACCTTCACGCTGGACCATGGCCGCATCCGCGACGGGCGGCTGCGTTATGTCGACCGGGCGGCGGGTCAGGCGATCACGCTGGAGGATGTGGCGCTGGAAAGTGCCATCCCCGATTATACCGGCCCGGTCTCGCTACAGGGGTCGGCGCAGATAAATGGCCAGCGCGTTGCCCTGTCTGCAACGGTGGCAGCGCTGGGCGCTTTTCTTGACGGCAAGACCACGGGGCTGGATCTGGGTCTGGTGACGGGCCGCTCGCGGCTCAGCCTTGTCGGCACCGCCGGGTTCGATCCGGTGCAGGTCGAAGGCCGGCTGAGCGCCGATCTGTCCGACAAAGCCGCGCTTGCCGCCGTGGCGGGCCAGCCGCTGCCCGATCTGCCGCAGGGCTTCGGACGCGAGTCTCTGGCGCTGGAGGCGGGGTTGCAGCTGGATGCCAAGGGCGCGGTGCGGCTGCGCGATCTTGCGGTACAGGCCGATGGCGGGCAGATCACCGGGCGACTTGACTGGCTGCCGGGCAAGGACCGCCCGCTGCTGCGCGGTGATCTGGCGATGGGCGCGGTGGCCCTGCCCCGCACCTCCGAAGACAGCGCGCCCAAGGCCGCCGAAGGCAGCGGCTGGCCCAAGGAGGAGATCGACGTCTCGGCGCTTGGTGCCTTTGACGCCGATCTGACCCTTGCCGCGCAGAGCATTGATCTGGGATCAGCCAAGCTGGGCCAGACCCGCGCCACCGTCGTGCTGGACCGCGCCCGCGCGGTGATCACCCTGCTGGATGCCGCAGGCTATGGCGGCAAGATCAACGGCGAATTTGTCGTGAATGGCCGCAAGGGCCTGTCGGTCGGCGGGGATCTGAGCTTTGCGGGCCTGTCGATGCAGCCCCTGCTGGCCGATGTTGCGGGATTTGACCGTTTGCTGGCCAGCGGCGATCTGCGGGTGAAGTTTCTGGGCGTCGGCAATTCGCTGGATGCCATCCTGCGCGGCCTGTCGGGCGAAGCGCAGATGCACGTCGGCAAGGGCGAATTGCGCGGTCTGGATGTGGCGGGCATGCTGCGCACGCTGGACCCCGGTTATGTCGGCGAAGGGGCCAAGACCATCTTCGATACCATGTCGATTGGCGTGATGATCACCGACGGCGTGGCGGTCAGCGAGGATCTGGCGATCAGCGCCCCGCTGTTTGCCGCCACCGGGGCAGGCAAGGTCGATCTCGGCGGGCAGAAGCTGGATTACCGGCTGATGCCGCGCCTGCTGCCCAAATCCGATGGCACGGGCGGCGTGGAAATCCCGATCCTGATTTCGGGCGCCTGGGCCGACCCCAAGATCCGGCTGGATCTGGAATGGCTGGCCCGGCAGCGACTGACCGAAGAAAAGGCCCGTGCCGAAGCCGCCGCCAAGGCCCGGCTGGAAGAGCTGGCCCGCGAAAAGCTGGGGGTCGAGGCGCTGGAGGGCGAAAATCTGGAAGGGGCCGCCAAACGTCGCGCGAAACAGGCGCTGGAGGATGAGGCCGCCCGCGCCCTGGGCAGGCTGCTGGGCAATGACTGACCGCCGCCTCAGCCCTTGAAAACCTGCGCACCAAGGCCCGGCTTCGGCTTTTCCGAAGCCGGGCCTTGGGCATTTGTTGTTTCGGTGCCGACGCTTGCGTGATCCGGTCGCCCCGGACAGATCAGCACCGGGGGCGCAAATGACAAGCGATGTCTTTGATTATATCATCATTGGCGCAGGCTCTGCCGGATCGGTGCTGGCAAACCGCCTGTCCGCCGATCCGCGCCACCGCGTCTGCCTGGTCGAGGCGGGCGGGCCTGCGCGCTCTGCCAAGGTGCGCGTGCCTGCGGGCATATTGGCGCTTTATGGCCACCCGACTTATGACTGGGGCTTTACCGGGGTGCCGCAACCCGAACTCAACGGGCGGCGGATTCCGGTGAACCGCGGCAAGGGGCTGGGTGGGTCGTCGCTGCTCAATTCCATGGTCTATATCCGGGGGGCTGCGCGCGATTATGACGAATGGGCCGAGCTGGGCTGCGCAGGCTGGGCCTGGGCGGATGTGCTGCCGGTGTTCAAGGCGCTGGAGCGCAATCGCGCCGGGCAGGATGCCGCCTTCCATGGCTTTGACGGCGCGCTGACTGTGGAACGCCCGCAAGACCCCTCGCCCACCTCGCGGCGCTTCGTCCGGGCCGGGCAAGAGATCGGGCTGACGGAATCCCTCGATTTCAACGGCCCGTCACAAGAAGGTCTTGGCATCTATTGCGTGACGCAGGACCGCGCCACCCGCTTTTCCGCCGCCCGCGCCTTTCTGGATCCGGTGCGGTCGCGCCCCAATCTGCAGGTGCTGACCGGGGCCGAGGTGATGCGGCTGGATCTGGCGGCGGCCCGGGCGGTGGGCGTCTGGCTGCGCGACAGCGCCGGGCTGCGGCGCATTGCCTGCCGGGGCGAGGTGGTGCTGTCTGCCGGGGCCATCGGCTCGCCGCAGATCCTGCTCGCCTCGGGCATCGGGGCGGGGGCCGCCCTGCGCGCCGCCGGGCTGGAGGTGCAGCACGATCTGCCGGGCGTCGGCCAGAACCTGCGCGACCATATCGACGGCATGATCACCGTGCGCTCGTCCAGCCGCGAGACTCTGGGCCTGTCGGTCGGCAATCTTCCCGCGATGCTGGCCGCCCCCTTCCGCTATCTGGGCCAGCGCAAGGGCATGCTGACCACCAACTATGTCGAGGCAGGCGGCTTTGCCCGCACCCCACTGGCCGATGCAGAACCCGATGTGCAGTTCCACTTCGTGCCCGGCTATCGCAGCCATCGCGGACGGCTGGTCGAATATGGCCATGGCTATGCGATCCATACCTGCGTGCTGCGCCCCAGATCGGTGGGCGAGGTTCGGCTGGCACGGCAGGGAGATGCGCTGACGCTGGAGATTGACCATCGGTTTTTCAGCGACATGCAGGATGCGCGGGTGCTGGTTGAAGGCATCAAGCTCGCGCGCCGCATCTTTGCAGCCCCCGCCTTTGCCGAGATCCGGGGCAAGGAGATGTTGCCGGGCGCCGCCGTGCAAAGCGATGAAGACATCCTCGCCTATCTGCGGGCCGAGGCGCTAACCGTCTATCACCCCGTTGGCACCTGCAAGATGGGGGTGGATGCGCAGGCGGTGGTGGATCCGGCAAGGTTGCGGGTGCAGGGGGTGGCGGGGCTGCGGGTGGCAGATGCCTCGGTGATGCCGACGCTGATTGCGGGCAATACCAATGCGCCGGCCATGATGATCGGGGAACGCTGCGCGCGGGCGATGCTGGGCTGAGGCGGACGCGCAGCCCCGGCCTGCTCAGCCGGGGAAGGACCAGCGCGTCAGCACATCGGCCCCCACCGGCGTGGCCGACAGAAGTGTCAGGCGCGGCGCATCCGCCAATGCGGCACAGCCGAGCGGGCCAAGCGCCGCGCGGCCTTCGGCCCCGATCAGCGCACCTGCGCTGAATTGCGCGAGCTCATCCACCAGCCCGGCGCGGATCAGACCCGCCGCCAGATCGGCCCCGCCTTCGCAGAAGATGCGGGTCAGGCCCTCGGCGGCCAGTGCCTGCATCGCCGCCCGCAGATCGACATGCCCGCCATCCGACGGCACCGCGATCAGCCGCGCCCCGGTTGCAGACCAGCCCTGGCGCGCCGCAAGCGGGGCCGCATCGGTATGCACCAGCCAGACCGGATGTTGCCCCGCCGTGCGGCCAAGGCGGCTGTCCAGCGCATGGCTGAGGCGGCTGTCGATCACGATGCGGACGGGCTGGCGCACAGCGCCCATGTCGCGCACCGTCAGATCGGGGTCATCGGCGCGGGCGGTGCCCGACCCGACCAGAACCGCATCATGGGCCAGACGCATCGCATGCACCGCC
Organism: Gemmobacter fulvus; assembly: GCF_018798885.1. Classification (NCBI taxonomy): domain Bacteria; kingdom Pseudomonadati; phylum Pseudomonadota; class Alphaproteobacteria; order Rhodobacterales; family Paracoccaceae; genus Gemmobacter; species Gemmobacter fulvus. The sequence goes on from NZ_CP076361.1 coordinate 936,013, forward strand.
CGGCGCGCCGCAGGCCCGGTGATCCAGCGGCTTTCGCCGCTGTGCGTGGCGATGCGGCCATCGAGTGTGCTGGCCAGCTTCAGCGTGACAAAGGGCAGGCCCTGCTCGACCCGCTTCAGAAAGCCTGCATTCAACGCCCGCGCCTCGGCGGCCATCACCTGTTCGACCACCTCGATCCCGGCCGCGCGCAGCATGGCATGGCCGCGCCCGCCCACACGCGGATCGGGATCGGTCAGCGCCGAGACAACGCGCGCAACCCCCGCCGCAATCAGCCCTTCGGCGCAGGGGGGGGTGTGGCCGTGATGGGCACAGGGTTCCAGCGTGACATAGGCGGTCGCACCGCGCGCCACCGCGCCTGCCTGATCCAGCGCCCGGCGTTCGGCGTGGGGGCGGCCACCCGGTTGGGTCCAGCCGCGCCCCACTATGCGGCCCGCATCGGAGCCGCGTGTGACGATGACACAACCCACTGCCGGGTTGGGCCATGTATTCCCCAGCCCCCGCGCCGCCAGCGCAAGGGCCGTTCGCATATGGGCAAGATCGCTCACTCGTCCGGGCTGCCAGTCATCGGGCGCAGTTCCGACACGAATTTATCGAAGTCGTCCGCTGCCTGGAAGTTCTTGTAAACGCTGGCAAACCGCACATAGGCGACCGTGTCGATCCGGGCCAGGCTTTCCATCACGATCTCACCGATGGAGCGCGAGGGAATATCCGTCTCGCCCAAGGATTCCAGCCGCCGCACGATGCCCGAGATCATCTGGTCGATCCGTTCGGGGTCGATCGGGCGTTTCTGCATGGCAATGCGGATGGAGCGTTCCAGCTTGTCGCGGTCAAAATCCTCGCGCTTGCCCGAGGATTTGATCACGATCAGATCGCGCAGCTGAACCCGTTCATAGGTGGTGAAGCGCCCGCCGCAGGCCGGGCAAAAGCGGCGACGGCGGATCGAGACGTGATCCTCGGCCGGGCGGCTGTCTTTCACTTGCGTGTCGATATTACCGCAGAATGGGCAGCGCATTGGCCGTCCCCCTTTGTTTCTTGTTGGTCCTGCCTCTGGTCTGGGTTTTGGCTCCCAGTTATCCACAGACCCTAGCGCAAGGCCGCAAGTTTTGCATAGCGCCAATTGCCACCTACTGCATCTAGGGGCAAAAAGTGTGGCGTGGGGGACTCAGGGGGGACAGGGGAGGGGCGCATCAGAAGCGCGGCAGATCCAGATCATAGCAGAACGAGTTGACCGCCACCGCCACCGACATCGAGCCGTCCTGCCGCCCGCCAAAGGTGGTGATCCCGGTCGTGCCCGCACTGCGGGCGGCGTCGAGCGTGAAGCGGATCCCCTGCCCCGCCCCGCGCGGCGGCGGTGACTGCCGGTAGATGCGCGCCCGGTCCGACAGCCCGAGGTCACGCCGCGCATAGAGACCCGCCGCGCACCAGTAATCGGTCAGCCGCGCCTGCGCGTGATACTGCACGGTGAAATCACCACCGTCCTCAGAGGTCACCTGCATCTGATGCAGCATTGGAAGGGCAAGGGCGGGCACGGCGGCGATCATCGCAGCCAACAGGATGAGGATACGCATGGGGCCTCCGACAGCGGGTGAACACAGCCTGGCCATGATGCACGATACACCCCCGGTATTCACGTCACCTTTTTGAGATTTGCGGCGGCACCAACGCTTTCGTTCGGAAAAATTTTCCGTGAAAACAGCGCCTTGAGGCTGAACCCCAACAATGGCCGCCCATCGGAGCCCAGAAAAAAGGCGCCCCGCGGGGCGCCTTGTCATCACTGATCCAAGAAACTGCGCAGTTTGCGGCTGCGGCTCGGGTGCTTCAGCTTGCGCAAAGCCTTTGCCTCGATCTGGCGGATACGTTCGCGGGTCACGCTGAACTGCTGGCCTACCTCCTCCAGCGTGTGATCGGTGTTCATGCCGATGCCGAAGCGCATCCGCAGAACGCGTTCCTCGCGCGGGGTCAGGCTGGCCAGCACGCGGGTCGTGGTTTCCTTCAGGTTTTCCTGAATGGCGGAATCCAGCGGCAGGATCGCGTTCTTGTCCTCGATGAAATCGCCCAGCTGGCTGTCTTCCTCGTCCCCGATCGGGGTTTCAAGGCTGATCGGCTCCTTGGCGATTTTCATCACCTTGCGAACCTTCTCCAGCGGCATCTGCAGCTTTTCGGCCAGTTCTTCCGGCGTCGGCTCGCGGCCGATTTCATGCAGCATCTGACGGCCGGTGCGCACCAGCTTGTTGATCGTCTCGATCATATGCACCGGAATACGGATGGTGCGGGCCTGATCGGCGATGGAGCGGGTGATTGCCTGACGGATCCACCAGGTCGCATAGGTCGAGAACTTGTAGCCGCGACGGTATTCGAACTTGTCGACGGCCTTCATCAACCCGATGTTGCCTTCCTGAATAAGATCCAGGAATTGCAGACCGCGGTTGGTGTATTTCTTGGCAATCGAGATCACCAGACGCAGGTTGGCCTCGACCATTTCCTTCTTGGCCTGACGTGCCTCTTTTTCGCCTTTCTGCACCTGATTGACGATGCGGCGGAATTCGGAAATGTCGACGCCGACATATTGGCCGACCTGCGCCATATCGGCGCGCAGCTCGTCCACCTTGTCGCGGCTTTTCTCCATCAGCGCTTGCCAGCCCCGGCCCGCCTTGGCCGCCATGCGGTCGGCCCAGCCGGGATCGAGCTCGTAGCCCTGATATTCGTCGATGAATTCGCGGCGGTTGATCCGCGCGGCATCGGCCAGTTTCACCATGGCCGAGTTGATCGACATGATCTTGCGGTTGATGCCATAAAGCTGGTCGATCAGCGCTTCGATCCGGTTGTTGTGCAGATGCAGTTCGTTCACCAGCAGCACGATTTCCGAGCGCAGCTTCTGATAGATCGCCTCGTCATCCGATGTGAAGCGGCGACCGCCGCTGTTCATCGTGGCGTGCATCCGGCGATCCTGCATTTCGGCAAGGGTCTCGTAATCGCGGGCGATGACTTCCAGCGTTTCCAGCACTTTCGGGCGCAGGGCGCTTTCCATCGCGGCCAGCGACATATTGGTCGCCTCGTCATCCTCTTCGTCATCGTCGACGCGGCTGATCGGATTGCCATCGGCATCCAGCTCCGGCTCGGACGAGGCCGTGCGGCGCGGCGCGGCGCTGGCCGCTGCGGTCACATCCACCTCTTCCAGCCCGCCCAGTTCGTCATCGCCATCCAGCGACCGCCCGAAGGTCGCCTCGAGGTCGATCACGTCACGCAGCAGGATGTCTTCGTTCAGAAGTTCGTCGCGCCAGATGGTGATGGCCTGAAAGGTCAGCGGGCTTTCGCACAGGCCCGCGATCATCGTATTGCGCCCGGCCTCGATCCGCTTGGCGATGGCAATCTCGCCCTCGCGGCTCAGCAGTTCGACAGAGCCCATCTCGCGCAGATACATCCGCACCGGATCATCGGTGCGGTCCAGCGTTTCGGACGTGCCGCCCGAAACAGCCAGCTCGCGCGAGGTCGACACTTCGACCAGCTCGCCCGCGCTTTCGCCCTCTTCGGCCTCTTCACCATCGACCACATTGATGCCCATCTCGGACAGCATGGCCATGACATCCTCGATCTGTTCCGAGGACACCTGTTCCGGCGGCAGCACCGCGTTCAGCTGATCATAGGTGATGTAACCACGTTCGCGGGCGTCCGCGATCATGCGTTTCACGGCAGCCTGGCTCATGTCGAGCGAGACCTCGGCCTCCTGATCCTCGGTTTTGCCGTCGTCGGTGTCTTTAACCATGGGTACTCCTGGGCCGAATCAGTCGGGCGGTTTACGAATCAATAGCGCGAATCACGGGAGGGGGAAGGGGGCAGCGTGCGTTGCCTGTGCCTCAGCCCTTCCGCTTGACCCATATTTGGCCATCGATCAGCGATTGCAGGTGTTTTGAAAGCGCAGCACGGTCCTCTCCCATATCGCTGCTATCCTCCATATTCGATTTTTCGGCGCGTTGCTGGGCGGCAACCGCCTGCGAAACGCGCCATGTCAGGCCTTCGTCGGCCAGACCTTCCACATCCTCCATCGCCTCGGCGATTTCCTGTTCATGCCCGCGCCGCGCTTCCAGTTTGGCGAATTCTTCGGCGAGGCACATCAGCGCCAGCTCGTCATCGTCACGATTGCGGATCGGTGGGGCGATCTGGACATGGGATTGCAGCAGCAGGGTTTCAAGGGCGGGCCCGGCAGCCTGCGCCAACCTTTGGCCGCAGGTCTCGGGATCGGGATCATGGGCATGGGTCAGGATCACCTGCCGCAGCGTGACATGCAGATCATCGGTCAGGTGCAGCCGTTCCAACTGCGCCTCGAACCGGTCGATCAGGCGCGGGTGCAGCGCCAGCGTCGCCATCACCACCGACAGGCGCAGCTGTTCGGTGCTGCCCGCATCCGCCCCGGCCAGAATGGAAGCGCGCGCGCTGCCGGTCGGGCCTTCGGGGGCCGCCTTCTGGCCGCGCACGAAGGGGCCGGAGGCGCGCGATTGCGGCGGGCGGCGGCCCTGCTGGCCGAACAGCTCCCAGCGCAGGCGCTTGATGTCCTCGCCGTAATGAGCGCGGATCGACGGGTCTGCGATCCGCTTCAGCGCGGCGCGCAGCACCTTGTCCAACGCCGCCTTGCGTTCGGGGCTGTCAAACACCTTGCCTTCGGTTTCGCGCCGCCACAGCAGGTTGACCATGGGCTGCGCCTCGTCCAGCACCCGCTGCATCGCAGGCGCGCCCTGCGCCTTGATCAGGTCATCCGGGTCGAGCCCCTGCGGCAGCACCGCAAAGCGCAGCCCCTGCCCCGCCTCCAGCAGCGGCAGCGCGAGGTCGATGACCCGCAGCGCCGCACGGATACCCGCCGTATCGCCATCCAGCGCGATGATCGGCTCGGGCGCGATGCGCCACATCAGGCGCAGCTGATCCTCGGTCACTGCCGTGCCCAAAGGGGCCACCGTGGCGGTGAACCCCGCCTCGGACAGTGCGATCACATCCATATAACCTTCGGCCACCACCAGAGGCTTGCCCTTGCCCGCCGCCTCGCGCGCGGGGGCGTGGTTGAACAGGTTGCGGCCCTTGTCAAACAGCTCAGTTTCCGGCCCGTTCAGATATTTCGCCCGCGCATTGGGATCGAGCGAGCGGCCACCAAGGCTGATCGCGCGCCCACGGCCATCGCGTATCGGAAAGATGATGCGGGCGCGGAACCGGTCATATAGACTGCCATCGTCGCCCTTGGCGATCAGCCCGGTGGCCACCATCAGATCCGGCGGCACGCCCTTGGCCTTGAGCGCCGTCAGCAGCGCCACGCGGCTGTCCGGGGCCCAGCCGATTTCCCAGCGGGCCTGCGCCTCGGGCGATAGTTTGCGCCGCGCCAGATAGTCGCGCGCCGGGGCCGCATGGCCGGTTTGCAGGTTGAGCCGGAAAAACCTCACGGCCTCCTCCATCACGTCGGCCAACTGGCTGCGACGGTCGGCCTTCTGTGCCGCCTGCGGATCGCGGGCGGGCATCGGCATCCCGGCTTCGCGCGCCAGAATCTCCACCGCCTCCATGAAACCGACGTTTTCGGATTCCTTCACGAAGGTGACGGCATCGCCTTTAGCATGGCAGCCAAAACAGTAATAAAACCCTTTGCGATCATCCACATGGAACGAGGCGGACTTTTCCTGATGGAAGGGGCATGGTGCCCAGAAATCACCCTTGCCCTGATTGGACTTGCGCATATCCCACGTGACCTTGCGGCCCACGACGCCAGACAGCGAGACGCGGTTGCGCAGTTCATCGAGGAATCCGGGCGGGAGCGACATTTGTCTTATATCGGCCCTGGGGGCGGCAGAGTCCAGTGTCTGCGCAGGGCGGCAGGACTGGGGGCTTGCCCCCAGACCCCCAGGATATTTGGGCCAAGATGAAATCAGCCGAGCAGGGTATGGATCAGACGGTGGAAGGCGCGGATGCCCGGCGCAATGAGCGCATCGGGGAAATCATAATCGGGATTGTGCAGGGCGGGGGTGTGTTCGCCCGCGCCGAAATAGGCCATGGCGGCATGGGCCGCGGCACCGAAACGCCCGAAATCCTCGGAGGCGCGCAACGGCATGTCACCTGCGATCAGCGGGATGTCTTCGGCCATCAGCGCCGCACGGAACAGGCCTGTCGCGACAGGATCGTTGGTGCAGGCGGCGAAATCATCGTGCCAGCTGTGATCGAGGGTCAGGCCCTGCGCGGTGGCGATCTGCTGTGCCAGGGTGAGCGCCTCGGCGCGCAGGGCCGCCATGCCCGCATCGGTCAGCGTGCGCAGGGTGGCCCAGATTTCGGCATGGCCGGGGCTGATGCCGAAGGCGGGCGCGCCCATCTGCGCATGGGTCAGCGTCACCATCCGGAACTCCGGGGTCAGCGCCCCGCCCTGCCCCAGAGCCATCAGGCCGGGGATCAGCTGCGCCAGCGCCTGTGCCGGGCTGATGCCCTTGTGCGGCTCTGCCGCATGCGAGGTTTTGCCGGTCAGCGCCAGTTTCAGCCCGACACTGGCGCAATTGGCCGGACCTTGCTCCAGCACGACATGGCCAAGGGGCAGGCCCGGCAGATTGTGCAGGGCGAAGGCGTAATCCGGCGTGATCTGTGCAAAGCGGGGATCGGCCAGCACCGCCGCCGCCCCCGAGCCATCCTCTTCGGCGGGTTGGAACAGCAGCACCACGCGGCCCGAGGCCGGACGCTGGCGACCCAAAAGGCGGGCCAGCCCGGCCAGAATGGTGCTGTGGCCATCATGGCCGCAGAGATGCCCGGTGCCGGGGATCTGTGATCGGTGCGGCACGTCGGACAGTTCGGCAATCGGCAGCGCGTCCAGTTCCGAGCGGATCAACACCGTGGGGCCGGGCGTGGTCCCGCGATAGACCAGCGCCACGCCGTGCCCGCCGAGGTCGGTGAGGCGGTCATCCGGCTGGCTGTCGGCGGTAAAGGCCAGCACGGCGCGGGCGGTTTGCGCCTCGTGCCCCGACACTTCGGGTTGGCGGTGCAGCGCGTGGCGGAAGGCAATCAGTTCTGCCAGATCGGACGCGGCCAGCATCAGGCGATCGCCGTTCTGGCAGCGAGGCGCTGCATCGGCCCGGCAATCTCGTGCCAGGCGCTCTGCGCCATCGAGCGGAACACCATGATCTCGAAGGCCGTCTCGGTCCGCATCAGGATCGAGGCCATATGGTTGAGCGGAGCCCGCGCCGCCCTTCCCGGCGGGAAGGCGCTTTCGCGCAGATCGAGCGGGTAGAGCCGCATCAGGGCCGCGTCCGCCCCCGCCCCTTCCAGCCGCAGGCAGGCCCAGCCATCCGACTGATCAGTCAGGGCGGCGGCGGGCGTTTCCAGCACGGCATTGATCAGGAAGGCCTGATCGCGGCCCGTCCAGACGATGCGCAGATGGCCCTTGTCGGCAAAGGTATTGGGCGCGGGAAAGGCCAGGCCAAGGGGCTTCAGCGCCTTGGCCACCGCCTTGTCCTGCCCCCGGAACGGCGCAAGCGACAGCACGCTGTCCAGCACCACCTCCGACAGTGACAGCGCGCCATGGGTGATCGGCCAAAGACCGGCCAGCGGGGTTTTGGCAATGAGCTTAGGCACGCAGTTTCACCCCTTCCTTGTCATGGAACACCGGATCACAGACTTCGCAGAGCACGTCGATGCCGCGCAGATGATCCACCACGCGGATCGCCTCGCCCAGCCGCGACCGGCCGTTTTTCAGAAAGCTCAGGCCCAGCCAGGCGCCGAGCGTGGGCGAATAGCAGACCGAGGTGATATAACCCTGATCCTGCGCCCGTTCGACCGCATCGCCGGGCGTGAACAGATGCGCCCCCGCCGTAAGCGCCGCATCCGAATGGGGCTTCAACCCGACCAGCTGCTCCCGCGCGGGGCCGATCAGGCCGGAACGGGCAGCGGCGGCCTTGCCGATACAGTCTTTCTTGCCGCTGACCATCTTTTCCATGCCGATGTCATAGGCGGTCACGCGGCCATGAATCTCGGCATGGGTGATGAAACCCTTTTCGATGCGCAGCACATTCAGCGCCTCCATCCCGTAGGGGCCGCCGCCGATGGTTTCGGCCCGCGCCAGCAAATCGCGGAACAGGGCCTCGCCATAGCGGGCGGGCACCGCGATCTCATACCCTTCCTCACCCGAGAAGGAGATGCGGAACAGCCGCCCCTGCACGCCCTGCACCGTCACCTTGGCGCAGCCCATGAAGGGCAGATCGGGGTCGGGATCGAGGATGGTGTTCAGCAGCGCCCGCGCCTTCGGCCCGGCAATGGCAAATTGCGCCCAGGTTTCGGTGACCGAGATGAAGCGCAGATCCCAATCGGCACAGAAGGCCTGATGCACGAAATCCAGATGCCGCATGACCAGACCGGCAGCCGCAGTGGTGGTGGTCATCAGGAAATGCGTCTCGCCCAGCCGGGCGGTGGTGCCATCATCCAGCACCATGCCATCCTCGCGCAGCATCAGCCCATAACGCACCCGCCCCACCGGCAGGGTGCTGAAGGTGTTGCAATAGACCAGATCCAGAAAGCGCGCCGCATCCGCGCCCTGAATGTCGATCTTGCCAAGGGTAGAGACATCCGCCACGCCCACTGAACTACGCACCATGCGCACCTCCCGGTCGCAGGCCTCCCGCCATGTCGTCTCGCCGGGGCGCGGGAAATAGCTGGGGCGATACCACAGCCCCGCTTCGATCATCGGCGCGCCGCGTTCGACCGTGGCGGAATGCGAGGTCAGGAACCGCTGCGGGGCAAAGCCGCTGCCCTTGCCGCCTGCCCCCAGCGCCGCGATGGAAACCGGAGTATAGGGCGGGCGGAAGGTGGTGGTGCCGGTGCCGGGGATACTGCGCCCCGTGGCATCGGCCAGCACCGCCAGCGCCGCCACATTCGAACTCTTGCCCTGATCCGGTGCCATGCCCTGCGTGGTATAGCGTTTCATATGCTCGACACTGGCAAAGTTTTCCTGCGCGGCGAGCCGCACGTCCTTCACCGTCACATCATTGGCAAAATCGAGCCAGGCACGGCCCCAGAGGCTTTTCGCATGCGGCACCTGCCACAGCGGCTGGATCGCATAGGGCGCATCTTCGGCCACCGGCAGGCGCAGACCGGGGGCCTTGCGGCCCAGCGCCTCCAGCGCCTCGCGCGCCGCCCGCTGCCCCGAGGCAAGGCAGGCGGCAGTGGACATCAGACCCGCCGCCGATCCGGCCGGGGCCAGCCCCGGAACCGCGCCGGGGGCGGGGACAAAAGCCGACTGCGCCTCGTTCCAGACCGGGCGGCCATTCATGTGGCAGGTCAGATGCAGCGTCGGGTTCCACCCGCCCGAGATGGCAAGGCAATCGGTCTCGATCACCGCCTCGCCACCGCCATGGCGCACCGTGATATGGGTCAGCCCCTTGCGGCCACGGGTGCCGATCACCACGGCCCCGGTATAGACCGGGCAATCCTCGACCGCGCTGGCATGAGGGCGCGCGTCGATGATGGCGGCCACCTGAACCCCGGCGGCCATCAGATCCCGTGCGGTGCGGCGGGCATCCTCGTTATTGGTGAATACCGTGACACGCTTGCCGGGCGCCACCCCATAACGGTTCAGATAGCTGCGCACCGCCGAGGCCATCATGATGCCGGGCCGGTCGTTGTTTTCAAACGCCACCGGACGCTCCAGCGCCCCTGCCGCCAGAATCGCCCGTTTGGCCACGATGCGCCAGAAACATTCGCGCGGCAGATGCGGGCGGGTGGGCAGATGCAGGCCCGCGCGCTCCAAAGCGCCATAGGTGCCATGGTCATAGGCGCCGGTCACGCTGGTGCGCGGCATCAGCCGGACATTGGGCAGGTTGGCAAGTTCGGCCAGAACCTGCGCCGCCCAGTCCGCGCCGGATAGGCCGTCCAGCAGCGCAGTCTCTGCCAGCGCCCGCCCGCCCATTCGGGCATCCTCATCGGCCAGAATGACATCGGCCCCGGCGCGGCCCGCCTCCAGCGCCGCCATCAACCCGGTCGGCCCCGCGCCGATCACCAGAAGATCGCAGAAGGCAAAGGCCTTTTCATACTCCCCTTCATCCTGCTGCCGCGACAGGCTGCCCAAACCGGCCGCGCGGCGGATCAGCGGCTCATACAGGCCTTCCCAGAACGCCCGCGGCCACATGAAGGTCTTGTAATAAAAGCCCGCACTCAGGAACGGCGAGACCAGATCATTCACCGCCAGCAGATCGAAATTCAGTGACGGAAAACGGTTCTGACTGCGCGCCGCCAGCCCCTGATACAATTCCTGCACCGTGGCGCGCACATTCGGGGTGCGCTGGCGCTCCTCCAGCACTTCGACCAGCGCATTGGGCTCTTCGCTGCCCGCCGTCAGAACGCCGCGCGGGCGGTGATACTTGAAACTGCGCCCGACCAGTTTGACCCCATTGGCCAACAGCGCCGAGGCGAGCGTATCGCCGGGATGGCCAATATAGTCGCGCCCGTCAAACCGAAAGCCCAACGGGATCGTCCGGTCGATCAGACCCTTGCCTTCGATCCTCATTTGCCCCCCCCTTTCGCAGCGACCAGTTCCACCTTCATAATGTCATGGGTCACGGTGTTGCGGGTGACGGCCAGCCACTGGGCGCAGCCGCTTTCGTGATACCACAGATCGCGCGTCACCCCGGCGGGGTTGTCGCGGTTGTGCAGATACTCATCCCAGGCCTGAAGCGGTGCTTGCGGATCCGGACGGCGCAGATAGTCATCCGCACCGTAATAATAGAATTCGCGCCGGTCACGCGGGCCACAAAGGGGGCAGGTCAGACGCATGAAACGGACTCCGCTGCGGAAGGAAAAAAGGAAGATAGGGGCGCTGCCCCTCGGCCTGCGGCCTCACCCCGGGATATTTCTGCCAAGATGAATAGGCGGCTGGATTTCATCTTGGTCAAAATATCCCCGCCGGAGGCAGCAGCGGCGGGATGCGGGCGGAGGGTCAGAGGGAGGCGCATACCGGCACTCAATGCAGGTTGTGTTGGCTGCCGGTGCCTTCTTCATCCAGAAGATGGCCGGTGGCAAAACGGTCCAGGCGGAAGGCGCGTACCACCTCATGCGGCTGATCGGTGGCCATCAGATGCGCCATGCAGAAGCCTGAGGCCGGCACGGCCTTGAAGCCGCCGTAGTTCCAGCCGCAATCCAGATACAGGCCCTCGACATGGGTCCTGTCGATCACCGGAGAGCCGTCGGGTGTCATATCCATGATACCGCCCCAGGAGCGCAGCACCTTGGCACGACCGATCATCGGCATCAGCGTCATACCTGCCTCCATCACATGTTCCACCATCGGCAGGTTGCCGCGCGCGGCATAGCTGGCGTAGAAATCCAGATCGCCGCCGAAGACCAGACCGCCCTTGTCGGACTGGCTGATATAGAAATGGCCCATGCCGAAGCTGATCACATGGTCGATCACCGGCTTCAGCCCTTCGGTCACGAAGGCTTGCAGGATGTGGCTTTCGATCGGCAGGCGCAGCCCGGCCATGGCCGCGACCTGCGACGACCGGCCCGCCACCACGATGCCGACCTTTTTCGCCCGGATCGCGCCGCGCGTCGTCTGCACCCCGCGCACCACCCCGTTTTCGATGTCGATGCCGGTCACTTCGCAATTCTGGATCAGGTCCACACCGCGCTGATCGGCGGCGCGGGCATAGCCCCAGGCCACGGCATCATGCCGCGCAGTGCCGCCGCGCCGGTGCAGCAGGCCGCCGTAGATAGGAAAGCGCGTCTGCTCGAAATCGAGATAGGGCAGCAGTTTGCGCACGCCGTCGCGGTCAAGCAGTTCGGCATCATCGCCCTGATTGATCATCGCATTGCCGCGCCGGGCAAAGGCGTCGCGCTGGCCATCGGAGTGGAACAGGTTGATCAGGCCGCGCTGGCTGTGCATCACGTTGTAATTGAGATCGGCCTCCAGCCCTTCCCACAGCTTCAACGAATGGCTGTAGAATTCGCTGTTGCCGGGCAGGAAGTAATTGGCGCGCACGATCGTGGTATTGCGCCCCACATTGCCGCCGCCGAGATAGCCCTTTTCCAGCACCGCGATATTGGTCAGCCCGTGGTTCTTTGCCAGGTAATAGGCGGTCGACAGGCCATGGCCGCCGCCGCCGATGATGATCGCATCATACTCGGCTTTGGGCGCGGGGTTGCGCCAGGCAGGCCGCCAGCCGGTATTGCCGAACAGCCCCTCGGTGATGACCTTCAGCCCGGAATATCGCATGGTGCAGCCTTTTGCTTGCCGATCCGCAGGATCAGGGCCAGAGAAACGGGGATACCGACAAATATCAAGCCCTTCTGACGAAAACCTTGCCCCTGCGCGACAAATTGCGTCGCAAATCAGGGTTCGTCATGCGGACCGGCACAATGAGCGTGATCCGCCAGGCTTTCGATCACCCGGCAATCGGCGACGGCACCGCCGCCGCCGCAGTCCAGCATCCGCAGCAGCTCGGCCCGCAGCGCCGTCAGATGGAGGATGCGGCGCTCCACCTCGGCCAGCTGCGCCTGCGCGATGGCATCCGCATCGGCACAGGCTGCCTGCGGGTGGCCCGCAAGCTCCAGCAGATCGGCAATCGCGGGCAGGCCGAAGCCCAGATCCCGCGCATGGCGGATGAAGCGCAGCCGCGCCACCGCCGCCGTATCATAGAGCCGCTGATTGCCACCCGAGCGCGGTGGCACGGCCAGCAGCCCCCGCTCTTCGTAAAAGCGGATCGTGTTGACCTTCACACCGCTGTCCCGCGCCGCTTCGCCGATTGTGTAGTCGCGCATGGAAAAACCTCTTGCAGCTCCAGCGACTGTAGATGTTACGCCCCTTTGCGACAGAGACAAGTCAGACAGAGACGAGGAGCAAAGATATGTCGGCATCCTGCCACAGCCATGATGTGCGCTTTGACGGCACCAGCCCCGCCTATAGGCGGGCGCTGGTTGCGGTGATCGTGCTGAATGCCGCGATGTTCGCGGTGGAAATGACAGCAGGCGCGCTGTCGGGCAGTCGCGCGCTGCAGGCGGATGCGCTGGATTTCTGCGCCGATGCCGTGACCTATGGGCTGAGCCTTGCGGTGATCGGCATGCCACTGGCCCGGCGCGCGCGCGTGGCGCAGCTCAAGGGGCTGTCGCTGGCGGCGATGGGGCTTTGGGTGTTCGGGGCGACGCTCTGGCAGGCGCTGGCGCCCGGCCTGCCCCGCGCCGAGGTGATGGGCGCGGTGGGCCTGTTGGCGCTGGCCGCCAATCTGGCCTCGGTGCTGATCCTGATGCGCTGGCGCGACGGCGATGCCAATGTGCGCTCGGTCTGGCTGTGTTCGCGCAATGATGCGGTGGGCAATATCGCGGTGATGGGGGCGGCCGGTCTGGTGGCGCTGACCGGATCGGGCTGGCCTGACCTGATCGTGGCGGCGCTGATGGCGGGGCTGTTTCTCAGCTCAGCGGTGCAGATCCTGCGCCGCGCCGCACATGAGCGCACGGCCCCGGCCTGCGCCCATCCGCCTCATGGCTGAGGTGCGG